>CAZABN010000038.1:0-16978 GCA_964483345.1 uncultured Solirubrobacteraceae bacterium | reverse complement strand
AACCAGCCGGGGCCTAACGCGCCTGGCATCGCGAAAGCGCGCACAACGATGCCCGCCTGACCTGCTGCTCGTCCTGAGCGGGCGTCTCGCGAGATGCCGAGCAGACGCTCGCATGTCGCGCAAAGCCGCGGTCGCTAGGCTTCCGGTGTCGACGATGACCGTGCGAACTAGCGGAATCCGGCAGCCGAGCGTTTGGGCGAGCATCGTCAGCGACCACGCGCTGGCGTTACGCGACTGGTTGCTCGCCGTTGGTTTCTCCGAGGATCTGATGATCCCCGGGGAGGAGGACGGCCTAGTCCATCACTGCCAATTGGATTGGCCTGAGGGCGGTCGCGTGCTGCTGTCCAGCACCGGCGAGCGCAGCACGCCTTGTCGGGCAGGCACCAGCTCGCTGCATGTCGTCACCTCTGATCCTGACGCTGTGATGGACCGAGCACTCAAGCTCGGCGCCACCATCGTGCACCCGCTCGTGGATCAAACCGACTATCCATCGCGCGATTTCACTGTGGCAGACCCCGACGGAAACCACTGGACCTTCGCAACGTTCGCCGGCTAGCGCAACTCGCGCGACCGGACTCGCGGCCCACCTCCTGGCTGCCTTCGCGCGTCAGCGAGCGTCTCGTCAAGGACGCTCCTGGCTACCGCGACGGACGAACAGCGAGCGCGCCGCTCCGGCCGGATCGGGCACCTGCAAACGTGCGCCAAAGCGAGCGTCGCCGGAGTGCTCCTTATCGCGCAAACCGGCGGCGGCGTCGCTACGGTGCCGTGCGTGACCCTGATCGGCCGATTCCGCATGGGCGACGTCTTCCCTCCAGACGATCCGGTGGCGCGCTTCGTGGTCACCGTCGCCATGTTCGCTAACGACCTGTTCCGCTCAACACGGATGTTCGGCCAACTTGGCGAGGACGTCCATGAGGCGCGCGGCCGGCGGCTGATGCTGGTCCGCTACCAAGCGTCGGTGTTCTACGAAATCTCCCTCTTCATCGCCGACGCACGTCGGGTGCCGCCCGTAGCCGAGTTCATCGACTCGCTCCCCGACGAGGCCGCCACTGACGCCGCGAGGATGACGGAAAGCACCCGGGAGCTCGACCCGTGGCTCCGGACCCACCGCAACGTCACGTTTCACTACCCGGAGATGCACCCGGACCGGATCACCGCCGGCAGGGACGAGGTCATGGACGCTCTCACGAAGGCGGCCGATGAGGTCTCGCATATCCAGACGATCGAAGCCGGCGAGGGTGCCGGGTTCCCATTCGCTGACGAGGTTGTCGTGCAACTGCTCCCCGACGCGCTCCGCGAAGCGACGAGCGTGCTGACCAGTGGCGTCATCGCTGCAACAAGCTTCTCGATGGCCGCCGCGAGGGCCTACATCTCCGCCCAGCCGGAAGAAGCATTCGAGGTTTTCGATTCCCCATAGCAGCAGTCTCAGCGCGCTGGTCGGGCGAACCCGACCCCGTCGAGCCGCTGGTCGTCAGCCGCGAACCCGATCACGCCGCACACTGCTTTTCGCGCTAAGCAGCCACACCACCAACGTCGACGCGGAGTGCTGCTCCCGCGATAAGCAGCAGAGCGAGCGGAACAGCCCCCGCGCGGCTTGCGCAACGGAGATGGTGCCCCGCGTCTGTGCTACGGCGGGGTGATCGTGATCGGGTGAACCAGGTCGCTCTGCATCTGCAGGCGGGAGGGCTTTGTGTTGACGATGCAGTCGGGCAGGACGTGATACGGGCCCGTGGCAGTGCCAGAGCCGAACGTCGCCGTTACGCGAAACGCGTGCCGGTTGCCGCACCAGTTCGACCAGACCCCGTCGAAGACGATCGTGACGCCGTGGGGAATGATCCCACGGACCGTCACGCGACCAGGGTTGCCAAGAACTGACCGGACTGTATGCCCTGCCTGAACGACGGTGAGGGCGCCGACACCATCGACTCCGCACGCCGTGCCAGCATTGAACACGGACACGAACGCATACGCCTGCCCCGCCGTCCCTTCCGTCTGCGGCTCGATCAGCAGCGGCGCCGCTCCGGAACAAGCTGGCATCGCCGACGCGGCCCCGCTCTCGTCCAAATACTGAGCGGACAGGGCCACAACCCCCAGCACGACGCAAGCCACTCCAAAGCGCCGCCTGACCATGTTTGTCGACACGATACGCAGAGGCCTATGAGTAGCTGACGGTGCCGTTCTTGTGAACGAACGCCACGCGTGCATGAGCGAAGCCGACCCCGCGTGCGCGGCGCTCGGCCGCTTTCGTCGCAGCGTGAGCGAGCACACCGCTGAACACGATCCACGGGCGGGAGCCCGTACCGGTTCGTATGTAGCCGGCCTGCGGAAGACCGTCGTTTCGCGCAGTCCGGGCAACGACTGAGGCCTTGGCTTCCGTGGCGCTCGTAGCCAGAACGATTGTCCAGGCCGACACGCCAGTGGGCCAGTCAAAGACTCTTGAAATCGCCGCGGCAGCCGCCTCTGGCGCTCGTCCGCCCGCCACGGCCAACTGCTCCGTAGCGAATCCGAATCCGAGCACCACTATCGCGACCGCGGCCACCGTCAACAGCCGGACCTTGCGCATCTCTGATCGCCTCCTCTTGGGAGAAGTATCTTCTTGGGCGCGGTCCCGCCGCATCCGTAGTCTGCCGAAACCGGACGGTGTTCTCACGCAGCGGGGGCCAGGGACGGCGCCAGCGTCGCTTGCGAGCGGCCACGACGCGATGCGCCATCCGGCGGTTGCCCTCAGCGCCGCCTCTCGCGTGAAAGGGACAACCCGGCGGCGCTGGCGCCGGTCCGCGGCCACGACGTCCGACGGCTAGGCCGAGCCTCGTCCTGCCGGCGTCTGCCTGCCGTCTGCGACCTCGCCAGCCTCCGCCACGCGTGCCGCCACCGCTCTTCACGGCGCGCCCACGTCCCTCGTCCCCGCACGTGCGTCCAGCTGCCCGCGCTTCCCCCGCCCAACGCACGCCTACCTCCAGCCTCGCGCCCCAAAGGCTTCCCTGACGCTCCGCTCCGTTCCACTCCGCTTCGCATCACACAGTTGCACCAGTTGGTGCGTCGTATACGCTGTCTACGTGGGACGCAGGGGGCGACAGCGAGCAGAGGTCGAGCGATCACAGGCACGCGAGCCACGCGACCGGATGGCGCGAGTACAGGCGAGCGACGAAACGTGGGCGACATTCCGCGCGCAGCTCGGCGTGATGCCAGTCAGCGTCGCGCTCGGCCGCCTCGTCGAGCGCGAGGTCGCCCGCACCGCGCGCAGTTCGGCGAGCGACGCTGAGGGTGTGCGCGTGGCGCTCGAGGACGCACGCGAGGTCGCCGGGGAGTTGGCGGCGTTGATCGCGCGTCTCGAGCCGCTAGCGGGCGAGCCGGTGTCCGGCGGACCCTCCCATTGACCGGCGCACCACGCCTGCAGCATTAGCGCGTACCCTTTGGCTGCTTTGGCGACGCCCGATCGACAGCTCCTGACCGTTCCCCAGGTCGCGGCGGCGTTTCAGGTGACGGCGCAGACGATCCGTAACTGGATCGACCACGGCACGCTTCCCGCGGTGCGTGTCGGCCGCGCATTTCGCGTGCGCCGCGAGGACGTCGACGCGCTGCTCGAGCGCGCGAGCGCCGACAGCAGCTCGCTCGCGACACGCCGCTCGCTATGGGAGCCCAGCACCACGACGCTGCCGCACCGGCGCGGGCCGGCCGGGCCTCGGTCGGTCTGGGACGAGACCGACACGGACCTGCCGGCGATCAGGCGCCCGTAGGCGACGCTACGCCGAGCGCCGTGCCCGTGCGCGCGGCAGAAGCCCGCTCGCGCGATCCTCACGCTCAACACCCGAAGACAGCTCCCCGGCGGCCGCGGCGAGCGCTTCATACGCCGCTGCGACCTCGATCAGGTCGGTTCCGGTCGCGGCGCGGTTGAGCTCCGCCACTGCGGCATCGAACACGCGCCACAACTCTTCAGGCCCGCGACGCCCGGTCCCGGGCTGCAGCTCATACGGCGGCTTGTTCGCCGACGCCCTGTGCGGCGGCCACTCGAACCCCGCCGCGTCTGCCTCCCGGCACGCCGCCGCCTCTAACTCCGCCGCCGAGGCAAGCCCCGCCAAGCGCGCGCTGAAGCCTGCGTCAGGCGGCGCGAGCCGGTGAGACTCAAGCGCGCGCCGCCATTCCTCCTGCGCGACACGGAAGGCGCGCTGCGCTCGGTCTTCCTGGCTGGGGCCTGCCATACGCGCATCATGCCAGACGCTGGCCCGGAAACTAACGCCAGACCTAGCGCATTTGGCTCGTTTGGCCTAATCTACGACGATGACGACCGTCTTCCAGGCCGATGCAACCCGGCCGCGCCTCACACGCGACGACGTCGCAGCGGCCCGCGAGGTGTCGGATCTGCTCGGCATTCCGCTCTCCACCGTGCTCGAGTACGCCAGGCGCGGCGTGATCCCCGGACACAAGCTCGGACGCCGGTGGATCTTCCTGCGCGACGAGATCGAAGCGGCTGTGCGGGGGGCGCCTGGCTTGGCGCAAGCTCCTACGGAATTCGTACCGCGGGCACGCTCAGCCGCTGCACGCAAACGGCGCAAGCGGTACCCGGAAACGGTACCCTCGCCGGCCTTGGGCGAGCAACGAACCCTCTTCAGCTAGGGCAAGCCGCCCATTTGCAGGGCCTTCACAAGTGGAGCTAGGGGGACTCGAACCCCCGACCTCCTGGGTGCGATCCAGGCGCTCTCCCAACTGAGCTATAGCCCCATGCGCGCGCCGGTCGGCGGCGCGCGCAGGGAAGTCTAGATGCTGGCGACGCGTTAGGCTGTGGTCCGATGGGCGATCTCGATGACGCGATTCGCGACCACCTGGAGCTGAAGCGCCGCCGCGGAGCTGACCCGGCCGAGGTGGCGCGGGAGGAGCAGGAGGCGCTGGCACCGGTCACACGCGGGCACGCGATCGTCGTGCCCGAGGATCTCGCGCTCGCGCCACCGGCGTCGAGCGTCGACGGCACGCCGCGCAACGGCGACTCGCGCCACGCCCCGGAGCACGCGCCCCACGACGCGGGCCACGGCCACTACACGGGACACGACGACCACGACGCCGATGCCGAACAGGCGCCCGCGCACGAGGATCTCGGCGACGCGACGCAGGAGTTCCGCGTCGTGCTCGGCGACTCCGACGACTGGCTCGACGACGACGAAGAGGCGTAGCCGGCCGGCTACTCGGGCGCCGTAGCGGGCCCCTCGTCGGCCGCCGCCCCCGCGTCTCCACCAGCCGTCTCGCCGGCGGAAGCCTCCTCGTCTCCGCCAGCCCCCTCGTCCGCGCTGCCCGCCACCTCGTCCCCGCCAGCCGGCTCAGCGGCCGGCGCCGCGGGCTTGGCGCCGGGCGCATCCTCGGGGTCGGGCAGCGAGTAGACCGCCATCTTGTTGACGCGCCCGCGGATGTCGAAGTTGTCGACGAACACCATGTCGTCGGGGATCTGGGCCATCCGCTCGCGCGTGCTCTCGGAGATGAAGAGCATGAAAGGGGTTCCCTTCGTCATGCCCTCGAGCCGTGACGCCGTGTTGGTGGTGTCACCGATCGCCGTGTACTCGACTCGCTGGGCCGAGCCGACGTTGCCCGCCATCACCGTGCCGCTGTTGAGGCCGATGCCCATCCGGAACCCGGATTCGTGGCCCTGCTCGCGCAGCCAGTCGTTGAAGCGGCGCAGCCGCGGCCCCATCATCTCGCGTGCCGCGACGAGCGCGCGGTCGGCGTGGTCGGGCTGCTCGATCGGCGTGCCGAAGACCGCCATGATGCCGTCGCCCATGTAGGCGATCAGCGTCCCTCCCGCGGCGAGGATCGCCTCCGTCATCTCGTTGAGGTAGTAGTTGACGACCTCGATCACCTTCGCCGCGGGCTGCGTTTCGCCAAAGCTCGTGAAGCCGCGCAGGTCGCTGAACAGCACGGTGCAGTCGCGTTCGACGCCACCGAGCCGGAAGTCGTCGTCGGTGCGCGCGAGCACCTCGTCGACCACGCCCGGCGGCACGAAGCGGGCGAAGATGTCACGCGCGTGCTGGCGTTCGAAGGCCTCGCCGAGGAGCACGATCGTGAGCGTCGCGACGATCGCCAGCACGAGTGCGAGCAGCGGATAGGTGAAGGCGATGATCGTGCCGCTGTCGAAGGCCAGCTGGGTCGCCACGGTGAAGAGCGCGGCGAGCACGAGCGCGGCCCCCACCGCGCGCCACAGGCGGATGCGGATGCTGGCGAGCGGGAGCCCCGCGCCGAACAGCACGATCAGCGCTACGTTGAGCCAGCCCGGCCCGTTGCGCAGCGGGATGCCGGCGAGCGTCGTCGCGGCGGCATCCGCCTGGATCTCCGGGCCGTCCATCTCCTCGGCGCCCGAGGTTGGCGACGAGTGGAGGTCCTGCAGCTCCGGTGCGGAGGCGCCGACGATCACGATCTTGCCCCTCACCGCGGCGGCGGGGAACTTGTTCTCATACACCTGCCAGTAGGGGAGGTCCGGCACGGTGCCCGGTGGTCCTGGATAGTCGATCGGCACCGTCTTCATCGAGCCGCCAAACAGCTTTGGGCTGACCTCGTGCCCCTCCCAGCCCGATGCGATCGCCACGGGGAAGGTGTCGATCGACTGGTAGGAGTGCTGAAAGTCGCGGATCACCCCCTGGGAGTCGCCGATCACGGTCGAATTGCCGGCCCGGGCGCCGACCTCCTTCAGCACCGCGTTACCGCCGAGCACGCCGGTCTGCCCGGTCCGGTCCACGGCGTCGGTGGCCAGCACCATGTTGTGGGCGCGGTCGACCGCCTCGATCAGCGCGTCGTCGTCGGCGACGTCGGTCCGCTGCGTGAACTGCACGTCGAACGCGATCAGTTTCGCCCCGGCGGCGAGCAGATGGTCGATCACGGCGGCGTGGTAGCGCCGCGGGAACGGCCAGTTGACCTGGAGATGGTCGAACGTCTGCTCGTCGATCTGCACGATCACGAAGTCCTTGACCAGCGACGGTCGGTCGCCGCGGATCGAGAACCGGGCGTCGACCGACTGCGCCTCGAGTGGGTAGAGCAGTCCGGTCGCGTAGGCGAGAAGGGTCAGCGCGATCGCACCCGCGGTGACCGCCGCCAGCAGCAGCCGCTTGCGTCTCTGCCAGGCGCGTCGGCGCATCGCCCGGCGATGCTAGAGCAGCGCGCCGGGCGCCGTCACGCCCGATGCTCCCCGGGCCTCCACACGACCGCGCCGCTCAGGCGGCGGAGGTCGTGTCGGCGATCAGCACCGAGCAGGGCGCCTTGTGGGCGACCGAGTTCGGCACGCTCCCGAGCACGCGCCGCACGCCCTTCATCCCCTTGTTGCCGACGACGATGAGGTCGGCGTCGACGCTCTCGGCGACGGCGACGATGGCGTCGACCGGGTCGCCCTCCGCGGCGTGCACGATCGGCTCGAGGCCGCGCTCCCTGACCAGTTCGGACAGGCGACGTAGGAGAGCTTCCGCGGGATGCTCGCCGGCGGAGTAGCGCAGCTCGTCCGGCAGCTCCTCGGCGTGGACGGACTTCGGGTCGTAGGCCGTGACGATGTGGAGCGCCCCGCCCCCCGTTTGCGCGACGTCGGCGGCGATCACCACGGCCTGGCGGGCCGTGCTCGAATCGTCGGCCCCGACGACAACGGTGCTGAACACGGCCTTCCTCCTCAGGGTTCGCGTGGCGCGATGTGGGTCGCCTCGCGGACGCCACGGTCCGCCAAGCGGGCGCATCCTACCTTTCGGCAGCCGGATCCGAGGCGTCGCTCTGCGCCGCGGTCGCCATCTCCGCCATGCGCCCGCCGCGTGTCGCCACCGCCGCGCGCAGCTCCGCTCCGGCGATCGTCATCAGCGTGCAGTCCTCTTCGGCGCGAACGGTTGCCGAGCGCGGCACGCGGTGAAGCACGGCGATCTCGCCGAAGCCGTCGCCGGCGAGCAGCTGCGCGCGGGGCTCGCCGCCGACGATCACGCTCGCGCGTCCCATCAGCAGCACGTGGTACTCGTCGTCGAGTTCGCCGGCGGTCACGATCTCGGTGCCGGCCGCCACCTCGTGCACGACGGCGTGCTCCGCGAGCGCCGCGACCGTCCGCTGCCCGATTCCCTGCAGCAGCGGCGTGCGGGCAAGCAGCTCGACGTGGTCGTCGCCGCGGACGTCGACCGTGTCGAAGCTTCCGCTGAGCGGGACGTCGCCGCCGCCCACGGCGGTCAGGAACGCGTCCCGATCGAGCGCGAGCAGCCCGACCTCGGTGCTGGCCCGGACGGTTGCCGCTCGCGGGCGCTCGCGCAGCAGCGCGAGCTCGCCAAAGCCGTCGCCGCGCCGCAGCTCGTTGACGGTGAAGCCGTCGATCAGCACCTCGAGTCGCCCCTGGGTCACGAGATACCAGCCGCCGTGGTCGTCGACGCCCTGCGTGACCACGTCCTGACCGGCCGCCACGGTGAGCGGCTTCAGCTGGGCGACGACGCCCTCGAGCAGGTCGACGCGCAGGCGGTGGAACAGCTTGACGCCCGCCAAGAGGTGACTGATCTCCACGCGGCCGGCCGCGCGGGTGTCGATCCGCCCAAAGGCGCGCGCGCCGCCCGCGACCACCAGCGCCACAGCGACTCCCACCACCACCAGGGCGTCGCGGATACCGAGCGTGCTCACGAGCGCCGGCGCCAGCAGGCAGGCACCACCCTCGAATAGCAGCTTCCCGCTCTCCATCAGGCCGGTCACGGGGGCGATCGACCGCGGCGCAACGACGCGGTTCAGCACCGCCTGCGCGGCGACGTCCGATACGGCCATGCCCATTCCCCAGCCGACCATGAACGCGACCGCGGGGATCCCGGCGGCGGCTCCACCGATCGCCGCGATCGGCGCGCCGCACATCAGCAGCGCCAGCGCCATCCAGCGTGCGAGCCGACGGCGCCCGACGAGCAGCGCGCTGAGCGGGATCGCCGCGAGCGCGCCCGCGCCGGCGGCCGCCATCAGGATGCCGAAGCCGGCGCTCCCGAGTCCGAGCAGCTTCAGCGCGGCGACGACGCCGAGCGAGATCCACACCCCGCGGATCGCCGAGCGCATGCATGCGTACGCAACGATCTCCTTGGCCTCGCGGTCCCCGCGGACCGCCACCGCGCCGTCGCGCATCCGGCGCAGCCTGCCGCGAAGGCCGATTGCCGCGCTCGCCGGCGGTCGCGGCGCATGAACGCCGGCGGTCGCTACCGCCGACACGGCGTAGAGCGCGGTCGCGACGAGGACCGCGACGGTGATCGGCGCTCCCGCCACGAGCAGACCGCCGGCGAGCGCCCCGAACATCTGGCCCGACGACTTGGCGTGCGATGCGAGCGCGGTCGCCGCGGTGAACTCCGTCGGCGTGTGCACGATCGTCGGCAGCAGCGTCGCCTGGGCCGGCCGGTAGGCCGAGCCGGCCACCGCGTCCAGCCAGACGAACACGAGCGGAACGACGAACGGGAGCTTCAGCCCAAGCGACACGGCCACCAGCGCGCTCGCCAGCGCCCTCGTCGCCGCGGTCGCCGTCATCACGCGCTCGCGCCTGTGCGTGTCGGCGAACTGCGCGGTCAGGAGGCCCGCGACCGCCGCGGGGAAGAAGCGGAAGCCGACGAGGCCGACGAGCAGCGCGCCGCCGATCGGGTAGGCGTGGATCGCCACGGTCGTGCCGAGCACCCACTCGCCCACCGTCAGCGCCGCGAACGCGCCGACCACGCGCTTGACCGCCGCGTTGTTCGTCGCGGTGTGCCCGAGCCCGCCCTCGTCGCCGACCCTCAGTCGCATCGCGCGACAATACGGTGCCGGGTGTTGCCGATTCGTAACGATTTTGTAGCGGTCGGCGCGTGGTCGGCGCGCCGCGGGCGCGCGGCGCTCGCGCGCCGTTCCCCCCGACGGGGGCTGCCGCGACGGGGAGGAAACTCCCCCAGCCGGCGCCCCGGAGGGGGGTTAAGCTGGCTCGTCCCCAGGTCCAGTGTCCCAGCCGTGAGGGGAGCACACCGCCGCTGACTCGTCGAGCCTTTCGCACTCTCGCTGTCGCGCTCGGTCTGGGCGTGACCCTGGCGCTCGCCCCTGCGGCGTTGGCGTTGCCGTCGGCCGATCTCGCCCTCGCCGTGAGCGGAGTCCCCGCCGGCGCGAGCGTGGGCTACACGGTCACCTACACCTACACCGTCACCGACAACGGCCCGTCGGACACGGTCGACCCGGTCGTGAGCGTCACGCTCGGCGGCGTCGCCTCGCTGGATGCAGCGTCCAGCTCGCAGGGCAGCTGCACGGGAACCGCGCCGGTGCGGTGCTCGCTCGGACCGCTGGACGCCGGCGACAGCGCGACCGCGTCGGTGACCGTCGTCCTGCAGGCCGCCGGCTCGGCAACCGCCAACGCGAGCGTCGCCGACACGGGGACCAGCGACCCGCACCTGGGCAACAACTCGACGTCGAGCTCGACCACGGTGGGCGCCGGCACCGGCACCGGGCTGTGGGTCACGCAGCGCGACAACGACAGCCTGGCGACCGACAACGTCGCCTCCTTTCTCTTCGGCGGCCCCTTCGCCGACGACTCGCTGACGATGCCCTCGCTTGCCGGGACCGCCTGGATCCCATCGTTCGGCCTGGCGATCACACCCGACGGCGCCCACCTCTACGTCACCAACGACGGTGGAGGCGACTCGCTCTCGCAGTACTCGGTGTCGGCGTCGAACGGCGCGCTCACGCCGCTGACGCCGCCGACCGTCGCGGTCACGCAGGGGACCGGGACCGAGCCGGAGGACGTCACGGTCGATCCGACCGGGCGCTGGGTCTATGTCGCGAACCCGTTCGGCCCGTCCGTCAGCCAGCTGCGGATCGATCCGAGCACCGGCGCGTTGACGCTCGTCAACGAGTTCATGTCGAGCTCGTCACCCGATCTCCAGTTCCCGACCGGTGTCGCCTTCAGCCCGGACGGACACAGCCTGTATGTCGCGGACTACGGCGGTGGTGACATCGCCGAGTTCGACGTCGATCCGTTGACCGGCGCGATCACGCCGAAGACGGTCGCCTCGATCGACATGCCGGACGCCGGCTCCGCGCCCAGGCGCATCGTCACGGCGGCGATCGACGGCACCGACTACGCCTACGTCTCCGACTACACCAACGATGAGATCGTGCAGTTCACGATCGATCCGCTGACGGGCGAGCTGTCCGAGGACGGCACGGTGCCCTCGGATTCCGGGCCGACCGGGCTCGTCGTCGACCAGACGACGTCGCCCGCTTCGCTCTTCGTCGCCACGCAGGCGGGCGACACGGTCGACGAGTACGACATCGACCCCGCGACCGGCGCGCTCACGCCGAAGGCCGGCTCGTCGTCGATCGGCGCCGGCAGCGGGCCGGACGGCCTCGCCCTCTCCCCTGACGGCAGGGAGCTCTACGTCGGCAATTCGGGCGACGACGACCTCTATCTCTACACGGTCGCGGCCGGCGGCGAGCTCGCCGCCGACTCCACCGCGACGGTTCCGGCGGGTGACGATCCGGCAGCACCGCTCGTGCACGCGCTCCCCGCGCCGACGCCCACGCCGCCCACGCCGATCGGCGGCGCGCTCACCCCGCTCGCCGCCCCGAACGACTGCATCACCAGCAACGTGTTCGGCTGCAGCACGCTGATCGCGCCCAACCTTCTGAGCGCCAACTACCAAGTGGTCGTCAGCCCCGACGGCCTCAATGCTTACTCCGCGGCCTATCTCGGCCAGGTCGTCGAGTTCGACCGCAACCCCACCACCGGGGCGCTCACCGAAACCGGCTGTCTCTCGGATGGCGGCAGCGCCTGCGCGATCAACGACGCCGCCGAATCGAACAACCCGAAGGCGATCGCGATCAGTCCGGACGGCAAGAACGTTTACGCCGCCACCTTCAACAACGCGCTGGTCACCTTCAACCGCGCCGCCGACGGCACGCTGACGTTCGCGGGCTGCCTGCAAACCGGCGACTCCCGCTGCACCGCGGTCAACGGCATCGATGACCCCTACGGCGTGACCGTCAGCCCCGACGGCAGGAGCGTGTACGTGACCTCGAACGGCGATTCGGCGATCGCCGAGTTCTCCCGCGACTCGAACGGCGTGCTCACGGAGCAGGGCTGCATCAGCAGCGACCCGACCAACCCGGGCGGCTGCGCCAACTTCTCGGCGACCGGGCTGGCCCACCCGATCAGCGTCGTCGTCAGCCCCGACGGGGACAACGTCTACGTGTCTGCGGGCGGCCTCGGCCCCGGTGGGGACGTCGCGGAGTTCACGCGCGACCCCACGACCGGCCTGCTCACGCAGCTGGCCTCGCCCAACGACTGCATGACGTCCGCCGGCACCGCCATCGCGTGCGGCGACACCTCGGCGGCCGGCTTCAACGGCGAGGAGGACATCGCGATCAGCCCGGACGGGCGCAGCGTCTACCTCAACTCGTTCGGCGACTCCGCGGTGATCGAGCTGAGCCGCAACCCGACCACGGGTGTTCTCACGCAGCTCGCTTCGCCCAACGACTGCATCACCAGCGATCCCACCAATCCCGGTGGCTGTGGCAGCGTGACGGCGACCGCGCTAAACAGCATTCAGGGTGTCGCGGTCAGCCCCGACGGCCTGAACGTGTACGCCGCCGCGTCCTCGCCGCCGGCAGCCGCGTCGGGAACCTTCAACGCGGTCGACGAGCTCTCCCGCAACCCGCTCACCGGTGCGCTGACCCAGGCCGCGGCTCCGTTCGACTGCGTGACCGAGAACGGGAGCGGCTGCGGCACCTACAACGTCAACGGGCTGGGGTCCTCGCGGCGGCTGACGGTCAGTCCCGACGGCCTCAACGTCTATGTCGCGGCCCAGGAGGGCACGCTCGTCGAGCTGGCGCGCACGCCGCCGTCGGCCGACCTCTCGATCGGCGAGAGCGGCGCCCCGGCCGCCGGTTCGGTCGGCGACTCGATCACCTACACCTTCACGATCGGCGACGGCGGACCGTCGGCGGTCGACAACCCGGTGGTCACGGTACCGCTGGCGAGCGAGGAGACGTTGACGTCGGCGGTCAGCTCGCAGGGCAGCTGCGCCGCGGGCGTGACGGTCAGCTGCGCGCTTGGCCCGATGCTGGCCGGCACCGACGCGACGGTGACGGTGACTGTCAGCCTGGCCTCGACGGGCACGGCGTCCGTGACCGCGGGAGTTGCCGAGGTCGGCGACGTCGTGGATCCCAGTTTGACGAACAACTCGATCACGACGTCGACCGTTGTCAACAATCCCGCGCCGGTCAACACCGCTCTGCCGGTTGTCACCGGAACCCTGCAGGAGGGTGGCGTGTTGGCGGCGAGCGAGGGCAGCTGGAACTATTCGCCGACCGGCTACACCTACCAGTGGGAGCGCTGTTCGCGCACGGGCATCTCGTGCGGGCCGATCCCGGGCGCGACCGCGAGCAGTTACGTCGTCGAATCGGCCGACGTGGGCAGCACGCTGGCGGTGACGGTGACCGCGTCGAACGGCGGCGGGAGCACGCCGGCGACGAGCGCGCCGACCGCGGTGGTGCCGCCAGACGCACCTATGAACGTTTCCCAGCCGGTCCTGTCGGGCACGGCACAGCAGGGTCAGGCGCTGTCCGTTTCAACGGGCTCGTGGCAGAACACGCCGGACGCTTTCACCTATCAGTGGTTGCGCTGCGACCCGGCCGGTGACGTCTGCACCCGCATCCCGGGGGCGTGGGCCAGCAGCTACGTCGCCGCCGCGGACGATGTCGGCGACACGCTCGAGGTTTTGGTGACGGCGTCCAACGGCGGCGGCTACACCTCGGCGACGAGCCAGCCTTCGGCCGTCGTGATTCCGCTCGCTCCGGTCAGCACCGCGCCCCCGAGCATCTCCGGAGCCGCTCAGCAGGGCGAGACCCTCTCGGCGTCGCAGGGCGGCTGGGCGAACTCGCCGACTGCCTACAGCTACCAGTGGTTGCAGTGCAACGCTTCGGGTGGCGGCTGCACCTCGATCGCCGGTGCGATCGCGAGCAGCTACGTGCCGGGCGGTGGCGATGTCGGTCACACGCTGCGGGTCACGGTGACCGCTTCCAACGCCGGTGGCGCCACGCCGGCGACGAGCGCCCAGACGGCGACCGCGTCGACGGCACCGCCTGTGAACACCGCCTTGCCGATCGTCTCCGGGTCCGCCGTGCAGGCGCAGGTCCTTTCGGCAACCTCGGGTGCATGGGGGAACGCACCCACCTCTTTCGCCTACCAGTGGCTGCAGTGCAACAGCGCGGGCGGCGCCTGCACCTCGATCTCCGGTGCGATAGCGAGCAGCTACGTCGCTGTTGCCGCCGACGCGGGTCACACGCTGCGCGTGACGGTCACCGCGTCGAATGCTGGCGGCAGTGCTTCCGCGACGAGCGCCGCGACCTCGGCGGTGGTCGGTCTGCAGGTCAATGGCGCGCCGGTCCCGCCCGCCCCGCCAAAGCTCGAGGCGAGCGCCGATCTGGCGCCGGTGAAGGGTACGGTCCTGATTCGCGTTCCCGGCACGTCCGCCTTCACCGTGTTGACGAGCGCGATCAACATCCCGCTCGGTTCGACGATCGACGCCACCAACGGGACCGTTTCGCTGACCCTGGCGTTGCCGGCCGGCTCGACGGAGACCGGCCAGTTCTACGGCGGCGAGTTCGTGCTCACGCAGCTTGCGAACGGCACGATGATCGCGACGCTCACGGGCGGCAGCTACGCCGGTTGCCCGGTGCCCCCGAAGAAGGGTTCGGCGCTGATCGCTGCGACGAAGAAGAAGCCGAACACGGTGATCCGCCAGTTGTGGGGCAACGCGCACGGTGACTACACGACGAAGGGCCGCTACGGCTCGGCGGGGGTGAGCGGCACTGTCTGGCTGACCCAGGATCGCTGCGACGGAACGTTCGTGCGCGTGACCAAGGACAACGTCATCGTCGTCGCCTACGCGCACCCGCACAGGCGCCACAACATCCGCCAGGGCCACCAGATCCTGATCCCCGCCCCGGGTTATTAGTAGGCGCGGTTCCCGCGCCGAGTGACCAGACAGCCGCGCGCCCGCCACACGCCGCTGCCAGGCGACCGTCGCGGGGCGCCGTTCGTCAGTTCGCGGTGTGCTCGCGCCGGTGGCCCTGCGCAAGCTCGTCCAGCGCGCCGCGGTCGAGCGCCGCGGCCTCCACGGCCGCGACGCGGCAGGGCGTGATCGCGATCAGGCTCGATGTGCGCCCGCTCTCCTCGAGGTGCGCGCGCTCGCCGAGCATCGCCCCCGGCCCGTATTCGGCGAGCCGTTCACCATCCTTCTCCACCAGCAGCACGCCGTCGAGCAGCAGGAAGACCTCGCTGCCGGCGTCGCCCTGACGGACGAGCGCGTCGCCCGCCTTGATCTTGCGGATCTTGGGCTTCACCCCCGCCGACATGACCTGCGCCGAGAGCCGCCGTTCGAGCGCCGTCTCCACGGCGGTGACCATCGCCTCGGATTCCTCGTCCCCCCACGGCGTGTGGCGGCCAAACGATTTACGGAACCAGTCCTTGAAATCGGCGAGCCCGGATTTCTGTGAAAGCCTGCCCTCGTGGTCGTAGATCCAGTGCCGCGGGAAGCGGCTGTGGCCGGTGACCTCGGCGTCGGCGTGGCCGTCGGCATACAGTGTGAGCCCGAGTGTCGTCCACACCAGCGGCGCCTGCCACTGGATGAACGGCCGCCGCCGCACGCGCCGCGGTGCCGGCAGACCGGTCCGCCCGCCCGCGGTCTGCACGAAGCGAACCCAGCCGTCGCCGCGCTGCGGCTCGAGCTGCAGATCCGGCAACGCGACGGCTTCGAACGTCCGCATCAACGGTCCGACCTTCACCGTCGTCGACCCCATCGCGCCGCCGCCGTCGTAGCCGCAGTCGGTGATCTTGCCGTGATCGTCGACCTCGATCCAGGCGCGCAGCACGTTCGCGAAGCGGAAGCGGTCGCTGAGCCGCAGCTGCTCGAGATCCTCGATCACGTCCGGCGGCGGCGGATCGTAGTGCGTGAACCCCGCGTCGAACGCGAGCCGCATCGACCCCTCGATCGCCTCGGAGGGGATCCAGGACAGTGACGTGATCGAGCTCGTGTGGCGCATCGACGGAGGCCTTCGAGACGCGCGCTAGCCTACCAGCGCGCCGCCGCCCCGCGCAAAGGATTGCGCGCGGTTTCCCGCCCCCGCCGCCGACGCGCGCTGCGGCGCCCCGATTCGCCTCCCGAGCCCCGCCCCCAACCCCCGTTAAGATCCATTCCAAGGGGCCATAGCTCAGCTGGGAGAGCGCCTGCTTTGCAAGCAGGAGGTCGACGGTTCGAGCCCGTCTGGCTCCATTCGAATAAATAGCTGCAAATCAGCATGTTTTAGCAGCGCGGCGGCTGCCTGGCTGGCGAGTCCATTTGTGCGCCATTGCCTAAACCTCGGTCGAATGCACGAATGCGGTCGCTGTTCCGCATCAAGGCCGGGATCACGGCTTCTGCTTTCACACGCGCGGGAGGAGCCGCCTCCCACGATGTTTGGGCGCTGTCGCTTTGGCTTGGCGAAAGCGACAGAGCAGACCATACGAAGGGCCTTGCGATCATCGTATTGATCTGCTTTAACTAGATCAATGCGGCTCGAACCTACCGATTCCACACCGCTGTGGGAGCAGGTCGCAGCAGAGATTCGCCGTGCGATCGCTGAGGGCGAGGCGAAGCCTGGCGAGCGGATGCCGCTCGCGAAGGATCTCGCGACGGTGCTGGGCGTCAATCGCAACACGGTGCTGCGGGCGTTGCATCAGTTGCGTGACGAGGGGCTTGTGGAGATGCGGCAGGGGCGTGGGATCACGGTTGCGGGGACGCCGGAGCGCGGCGCTGTCTTGGCGCGCACCAGGGATCTTGTGGCGTTCGCTCGCAAGAACGGCTTCCGCCGAGACGAGCTGATCGCGATGATCGAGGCTGTGTCGTGATCCTGCTCGATCCGAAGGTCGATCCGTCGAGCGGCGGCGCAGACGGCGACGCGGAGGCGCTGATCAAGGAGGCGCGTCGCCTTCGCCGTCGGCGCTGGTTGATCCGTTCGGCGATCGTGGCGC
>CAZABN010000037.1:0-17857 GCA_964483345.1 uncultured Solirubrobacteraceae bacterium | reverse complement strand
CGCTGCCTGGAGCGCATCGGCGACAACGCCGTCGACGTCGGCGAGCAGACGACGTTCGTCGTCACCGGTCTTTTCCGCGAATTTCCGGGGAGTTCGCAGGTCGGCGCGTCGTGACCGCCGTGTCGATCGTGTGAACATCCGGTGACCGCCACGACAGCCGCGGCGTCACGCGGCATACAATCCGCGTAGATGGTGCACGCTTCCGCGGTGGAGGAAACCCTGCCGGCCGATCAGACCGGACACGCGGGTGGTTCGTTGACGCTGCGCATCGCCGTGCTCGACCGCGACTCCGGTTTTCTCGCGGTCCTCGGCAAGCGGCTCGAGCGGGCGGGCTGGGAATACCGCGTGCTGGCGTCCTCGGTCGCCCCGGAGACGATCGTGCCGATGCGCCTCGGCGCGATCGTGGTCGATCTGGCGGTGATCGGCCCGACCTGCTGGGAGTGGCTGGAGCGCCTGTGCGGTGCGCTGCCGGAGCTCGGGGTGGTCGTCTGCACCGGCAGCTCGACCGTCGCCCAGCGAGTGCGTGGGCTGCGGCTCGGAGCGGATGACTGGATGACGAAGCCCTGCCACCCGGAGGAGCTGATCGCCCGCGTTGAATCCGTCGTCCGCCGGCGCCGGCGGCTCGAGGGCTCGACCGCCGTCGAGCCGCTGCTGGCCGGTGAGGTCGAGATCCAGCGCGACCAGTTCCAGGCCTTCGTCGGCGGCGTAAGCATCGACCTCACGCGCCGCGAGTTCGAGTTGATCGAGCTGCTCGCCGCCTCCGGCGGGCGCGTGCTCGAACGCGAGTTCATCTACCAGCGCCTGTGGGGCTACGCGATGGTCCGCGGCGACCGCTCGGTCGATGTGTTCGTCCGCAAGCTGCGCCAGAAGCTCGAACGTGTCTCACCAGGCTGGCGCTACATCCATACGCACTTCGGGATCGGCTATCGCTTCGCCGCGGAGCCGACCACAGCCGGCGGGTCCGAGACCCGCCCGGTGCTCGCCGCGGAGATCCTCGAATCAGAGCGCAGCGACGAGTTCGATCTCGCGCGGGCGTAGAAGCGCGATCAGCTGACCGCCGCGGATCGCCGCAACCCCTCCCTTCTTCATCTCGACCCGCGCCGAGGTGAGCGCTGCGACGACTCCGGAGAGGTCGGGCTCGTGCCCGACGAGCAGCAGCGAGC
Organism: uncultured Solirubrobacteraceae bacterium; assembly: GCA_964483345.1. Taxonomy (GTDB): domain Bacteria; phylum Actinomycetota; class Thermoleophilia; order Solirubrobacterales; family Solirubrobacteraceae; genus Palsa-513. The sequence continues at coordinate 16,694 of CAZABN010000037.1, read as the reverse complement.
GCCCCGGTGGCGTCGCGGCCAACAGGGCGGCGGCGTCGCGCTCGTCGAACCCCCCCGACAGCGCCTCGAGGACGATCGGCTCGCCGCCGAGCTCCACGCATGCGAACCGCGCGGTTTCGAGCGCACGCACGCGTGGGCTCGCGAAGACCTCTTCGAAGCTCACGCCCAGGCGCACAAACGCCCGGCCCGCGGCACGCGACTGGTGCTCGCCGCGGGCCGTCAGGCGACGATCGAAGTCCGACCCGGCGCCGTGGGGCTCGGCATCGCCGTGCCGAAGCAGCCAGAGAGTCCCCGCCACATGCGCGAGCCTATAGCCTGACCCGATGATCTGCGGTTGCATCGACATCGGCTCGAACACGACGCGGCTGCTGGTCGCCGAGCCGGCCGACGGCCGGCTGCGCGAGTTGATGCGCCAGCGCGCCTTCACGCGAATCGCGAAGGGCCTTCGGCGCGACGACACGATCCCGGCGAAGAAGATCGCCGAGGTCGTCGAGGTGGTCGCAACCCAGGTGCGGCTCGCGCGAGAACTGGGCACGGAGACGATCCGCGCCGTGGCGACGGCCGCGATCCGCGAGGCCTCCAACCAGCACGAGTTCACGCGCGCGATCGCCGAGCGCGCCGGCGTGGAGGTCGAGGTCCTCAGCGACGAGGAGGAGGCGCGGCTGGCCTTCGTCGGAGCCACCAGCGCGCTCGACCACCCGCCTGACGGGGACATCGCGGTGATCGACGTCGGCGGCTCCTCCTCGGAGATCGCGATCGGCACCGTGGCGGACGGCGTCCGGGTCTCCAGCTCGTTTCGCATCGGCTCCGGCTTCCTCGCCGACGCCTACCTTCACGGCGACCCGCCGACGATCGAACAGCTCGCCCAGGTGCGTGCGCACGTCGGCGGCGTGTTCGAGGGCTTCACGCTGCCCACGCCAGAGCTCGCGGTCGCCGTCGGCGGCTCCTCGACCTCGCTGCGTCGACTCGTCGGCGGGGTCCTCGACCACGAGACGCTCGAACGTGGGCTGCGGATCCTTGCCACAACCCCCAGCGAGGAGGTCGGCCGGGCCTTCGAGCTCGAGCCGGAGCGGGTGCGGCTGCTGCCGGGCGGGATGCTGGTGCTGGAGGAGATCTCCGACCGCCTCGAGCGCCCCCTGCTGATCGGTCGCGGCGGGCTCCGCGAGGGGGTCATCCTGGAGATGCTGATGGCGGGGGGCTGGAGCCCGTGACGCTCTCGGCCGACCAGCCCTACGCGCAGGCCGCGGCGAGCACCATCTCCACGCGCGCCGACGCCGTGTTCGCCCATCAGCGCAGGGAGGTGCTCGACCTTCAGGAGATCGAGGGCGTGCACGCGATGCGCGTGGCGACGCGCCGGCTGCGCGCCGCGCTCGAGGTGTTCGGTCCGTGTCTGGCGCGCAAGCACCGCGGGCGCGCGCTCGCCGAGGTCAAGGCGCTGGCCGCCGCGCTCGGCGAGCGGCGCGACCGGGACGTGCAGCTCGAGCTGCTCGCACGGCTGCAGCAGGACTGCGCCGGGGCGGAGGGCCGCGCCGTCGCGCTGCTCGCCGGGGAGCTGCGCGCCGAGCAGGACGAGGCCAACCGCGAACTGGCGAAGGCGCTGACGCACGTCAAGCGGATCGGCCTGCGACGGCGGCTGGGGAGGCTCGCGAGATGAAGGCCCATCGCGTGGACGGCCTGGAGCCGGCGATGACGCTCGAGGATGCGGCGCGGCGCATCGTCGCGGTGCGCACCGCCGAGCTTTACGCGTTCATACCGGAGGCGCTCGGCGAGCGCGCCGTCAGCGCGATGCACGACATGCGGATCGCCGCCAAGCGCCTGCGCTACCTGCTGGAGCTCGTCGGCTTCTGCTTCGACGGCGTTGGCGACGAGGCGCAGGCGCGCGCCCGCGCGCTGCAGGACGTGCTCGGCGAGATCCACGACTGCGACGTGATGCTCGAGCGGATCGCGGCCAGCCGCGACCGCGAACCCGAAGGCTTCGACGAGCTTGCCGCGCGCTTCCGCGCCCGGCGCGCGACCCAGTTCGCCCGATTCACGACCCTGTGGGGCGCGATCGAGCAGTCGGGCCTGCGTGACCGCCTGCTTGCAACAACGCTCTCTTTACCGGACCAGACCGGCGTCGGCGGATAATCGGTAACCGCAATGAGCACGACCGACACACCACGCCTCGCCGAGGACGAAGGCCCCGATCGCGGCGCGCGCGGGCACGCCGGCGCTTCGCGCAAGCGGCGCGACGCCGCAAAGTACTTCAACCGCGAGCTCTCCTGGCTCGACTTCAACCTGCGCGTGCTCGAGCTCGCCGAGGATCCCTCGCTGCCGCTGCTCGAGCGAACGAAGTTCGCCTCGATCTACACCTCCAACCTCGACGAGTTCTTCATGGTTCGCGTGGCGGGGCTGCACGACCAGATCGAGGCCGGCGTCGAGCGCCCGAGCATCGACGGCCGCACGCCGTCGCAGACGCTTCTGGCGCTGCACGAGCGGGTGCTCGAGCACGGCTCGCGACTCGCCCGCTGCGTCGCCGAGCAGCTGCTTCCGGGCCTGGCGGAGCACGACATCGTGGTCAGGCGCGTTGCCGACCTCGGCGACGCCGATCGCGACTCGCTCGCGCGCCACTTTCGCCGTGTGATCTTCCCGGCGCTGACGCCGCTCGCCGTCGGCCCCGGACAGCCCTTCCCCTACATCTCCAACCTCTCGCTGAGCCTCGGGGTGATCGCCCGCGACCCCGACAGCGGCCACACCACCTTCGCGCGCGTGAAGGTGCCGACCGAGATCCTCCCCCGCTTCGTCGCCGTCGGGGAGCGCACCACGTTCGTGCTGCTCGAGGACGTCATCGCCCATCACCTCGACGCCCTGTTCCCCGGCATGGAGATCGCCGACTACGACTATTTCCGTGTCACCCGCGACGCCGACCTGGCGATCTCCGACGAGGCCGACGACCTGCTGCAGGCGGTCGAGGAGGAGCTGCGGCGGCGACGGCTGGGCGAGGTCGTGCGGGTCGAGGTGGGCTCGCGGATCGCCGCCCGCCTGCTCGGTGAGCTGACGACCGCGCTCAACGTCTCGCCGCGCGACGTCTACCCGATCGACGGCATGCTCGACCTCACCTGCCTGCTCGAGCTGACGAAGCTGCCCGGCTACGCCGAGCTGCGCGACCGCCCCTACACGCCGGTCGCGCACCCGCGCGTGATCACCGGCGAGGAGCGCCGCGCGGACGTGATGGGAGCGATGCGCACCGGCGACCTCCTCGTGCACCATCCCTACGACTCCTTCTCGAGCTCCGTGGAGCGCTTCGTCGAGCAGGCGGTGAACGACCCGCAGGTCCTGGCGATCAAGCAGACCGTGTACCGCACGAGCGACGACTCGGCGTTGGTTCCGGCGCTGATCCGCGCCGCCGAGCGTGGCAAGCAGGCGGTCTGCCTGGTCGAGCTGCAGGCACGCTTCGACGAGCTGACGAACATCCACTGGGCGAAGGCGCTCGAACAGGCCGGGGTGCACGTCGTCTACGGCCACCCGGCGATGAAGACCCACGCGAAATGCGTGCTGGTCGTGCGCCGCGAGGGCGACGGAGTGCGCAACTACGTTCACATCGGCACCGGCAACTACCACTCCGTCACGGCACGCCTGTACACCGACTTCGGCCTCTTCACGACCGACGAGGCGATCGGCGCGGATGTCGCCGAGCTGTTCAACTACCTGACCGGCTTCGGCCGCCCGTCGGGCTACCGCAAGGTGCTCGTCGCACCGAGCTACCTGCGCAAGGCGATCCTCGGCGAGATCGACCAGGCGGTGGCCACGCACTCGCCGGAGGCACCCTCCCGGATCGCGATCAAGATCAACGCGCTCGTCGACCGCGCCTGCATCGACGCGCTCTACGCCGCCTCCGCCGCGGGGGTCCGCGTCGACCTCAACGTCCGCGGCATCTGCTGCCTGCGCCCGGGGCTCCCCGGCCTGTCGGAGAACATCCGCGTCGTCTCCGTCGTTGGACGGCTGCTCGAGCACTCGCGGGTCTACTCCTTCACCTACGGCGACACGCAGAAGGTCTACATCTCCTCCGCCGATCTGATGCCCCGCAACCTCGACAACCGCGTCGAGCTGGCGGTGCCGATCGAGGATCCGGCCCTTCGGGCGCAGGTCATGGAAACGGTCGAGCTGTGCCTGGCGGACAACCACAACGCCTGGGACCTCGGCGCTGAAGGGGTCTGGGTACGCCGGCGCCCCGCCGCGACCGACGAGCTGATCAACGCGCAGGAGACGCTGATGCGCCTGCACTCGGCCTCCGGCGCCGAAGCGTAACCGCGCGCGGCGTCGCGCGATCGATCAACGCGGCGCCGCGTTTCCCCCGCCGCGGCGGGGGAAACGCGTGCACGACCGGCCGGCTACTTCTTCTTCTTGCTGCCCGGCGGCGGTCCCGTCAGCACGATCTTCGGCGGGTGGTTCCCGAGCCGCGTGTCGTCGCCGTAGGCGTCGCCCTTGCAGCCCCACGGGCGCCCCAGGTCGTAGGGTCCCGAGATGTACTGCGTGACGGTGGCGGTGGCGGTGGGAGCCGCCTTCGTTCCGCCGATCGACGCCGTGGCGGTCGCATCGGTCACCGTCAGGATCGGATCGAGCCGCGGCTCGGTGCAGAGGTTCTTTCCGGCGATCACGAACTGACCGGTGATCACCTCGAAGGCGTCCGAGGTCGAGCCGGTGCAGTTGATCTGAACGCCGGGGATGAAGGCGCTGCAGGAGAAGCTGTCGATGCTCGACGGCACGCCGGAGAGCGCGACGATCGGCGCCTGATCGAAGTACTGGATCTGATGGGGCTCGGTTTCGAGCTGGTAGCCCGTGATCGGGCCGTCGCAGGAGAACTGGTACTCGACCTGCGTCCCCGTGACGCCCGGTTCGGCCGCGCCCTTCTGGATGTGGCCGGCACAGGTGTAGTTGTTCGGGTCGTCGGTCGCGACGGTCGGCCCGGTCGCGCCCGTCGAGCCCTGCGCGGCATGCGCGCCTGCGGCATGCACGCTGCGGGCCTGCCCGAGCGACGCCGCGAGCGCCGGGAGCGCGACCGCGACGGCAATAACCCCGAGCACCGCGAACAGCCGGCGACGGGCGGGATGAGATCTGAGCAACGTGTCCTCCTGTTGGTGTGGCGGTCTGTGGGTGAGCCTGCCGATCCGCTGGCGCGGCAACGGCGCTGGGGGCAGCCTAGCGCAAACGACCTAAAGCAGATCGGCATAGTGAAGATCCTGGTAGGCTTGGGCTTCGCAGCCAGTCAAACCAACGGAAACGGAGCTCCACCGCAGATGCGCAGACCCCGCCGTCGTCTCATCGTCGTAATCGCAGTGACCACCGCCCTGGCGGTCGTGCCGGCGCTCGCCTATGCGGCGACCACGATCTCGATCTCAGGCGCAACCGCATCCTTCCCCCTGATCGAGCTGCTCACCGCCAAGTACCACAAGATCAGGGGCGGCAAGGTGGACTTCAAGGTGTCCCAGGGTGGCGCGAGCGTCGGCATCTCGGACGCTGCCGCCGGCCGGGTCAGCATCGGCGACTCCTCGCGAGCGCCCGCCGCGACCGACCCGACGGGTCTCGTCTTCTACCCGATCGCCGAGTACTTCGTCTGCGTGGTCACCAACCCCGCGAACCCGATCTCGAACCTCACCTCCGCGCAGGTGGCGCAGATCTTCACCGGCAAGGTCCGCAACTGGAGCCAGGTCTCCGGGGCCACGGCCACCGGCACGATCGACGTCTACAGCCGCACCTCGGTCGCCGGCGTGTTGACGACCTTCCAGAACACGCTGCTGGGTGGCGCCAAGGTGTCCTCCGTCGCCCAACAGGAGCCGAGCGAGGGGCTGATGCAGAACGCGGTCAAGCACGATCCCAACGCGATCGGATTCAACTCCGACTACTTCGCGCTGGCGAGCGGCATCAACGCGGTCGGCTACAACGGGACCGCCTGCACGACGGCCAACGTCGTGGCGGGAACCTACCCCGGTGTGTCGGACTTCTATGAGGTGACGAAGGGGCCGGCCCACGGCGCGGTGGAGGACTTCATCTACTGGATCCAGAGCAGCGCCGCCGCGAAGAAGATCATCGAGAGCAACTGGATCCCGCTCGGAAAGATCGAGCCCGCCGTAGCGGGCTAGCCGCGCACCGTGTTCGATCGGCTGCGCCAACCGTGGAGCGACGACCGCGCCGAGCGAGTGCTCGGCGCGGTCGCGTGTTTGACCGCGATCGCGATCGTCCTGATGGTCGTGTTCGTGGCCGAGCGGGCGTGGCCGACGTTCTCCCATGAGGGCCTCTCGTGGCTGGGGTCGGGTGGAAGTCTCGACTCGCAGGTCAACGCGATGGTCAACACGAGCGCCAACCCGCCGGCCTCCGCGTTCTTCCTGCGCGCGTGGCCGCTGATCTACGGCACCCTGCTGACCGCCGGCTTCGCGGTCATCTTCGGACTGGCGATCTCGCTGGCGACCGCGATCTTCATCGTCGACTTCGCCCCGCGGCCGGTGGCGCGCGCGATGGCGCCGGTGATCCGGCTGCTGGCGTCGATTCCCTCCGTGGTCTACGGGCTGATCGGGATCCTGGTGCTCGTCCCGTTCGTCGGCAACAACCTGATCACGCAGGGCGAGAAGGCTTCGGTCGCGAACGTGATCGAGCTCACCGGCGCGGGCCTGCTCGTCTCGGTCGTGATCCTCACGGTGATGATCACCCCGATCATGACCGCGCTGATCACCGATGCGCTCGGGTCGGTGCCGCGCTCCTGGCATGAGGGGGCCGTGGCGCTCGGCCTCAACCCTCTGCGAGCCACGATCGCGGTGTCGCTGCGCGCGGTCCGCCCGGCGATCATCGCCGCCGCCGCGCTGGCGACGGCGCGGGCGATCGGCGAGGCGATCGTCATCGACATGGTCTCCGGCGGCAATGCCTTCACGCCGAAGCCGCAGGATGGGGTGATCTTCTTCTTCGAGCCGCTGCGCACGCTGGCGTCGGAGATCATCGACCAGTCCGAGAACATCAGCGAGCCGGCGCTGCGATCGAGCATCTACGCCTTCGCGCTGCTGCTGATGTTCTCCGGCTTCATGCTCTCGATCGGCTCACGGCTCGTGCGGCGACCGCTGCGCAAGTACGAGCTGAGCAACTGATGTCCGGCGTCGAACCCCAGGCGCTGCCGGCGTCCGTCGCACCCCCCCGCGGTCGCGGGCGCCGTTCGTCGGTGCGCGGCTGGCGCCGCGGCGACCAGCTGATCTTCGTGCTTGCGTGGACCGCGGGGCTCGGTCTCTGTCTCGTGGCCGGCGCGATCGTGATCTTCCTCGGCGTCGAGGGTCTGCGATACCTCGATCCGAAGCTGCTCGTCACGAGTCCGAGCGCAGCCGTCGACCAGGCGCATTCCGGCGGCTTCCTCGACCCGTTGATCGGAACGCTGACGATGGCGGTGCTGGGAACGCTGATCGCGACGCCACTCGCCGTGCTGACGGCGGTCTGGGTCGTCGAGTACGGCCGGCCTCACTGGCTCGCGGCGGTGGTCGAAACGAGCATCGAAATGGTCGCCGGGACGCCCGACATCGTGATCGCGATCTTCGGGCTCGCCTTCTTCCAGCTCGGCATCCTGGCGCCCTTCTCGTTCCGCGCCAGCGGCGGTGGCGTGTACGGGCGCTCCTTCCTGGCGGCCGGGATCATGATGTCGCTGCTCGCGCTGCCGCTGACCTACACCGCGACCCGCAACGGCCTGCGCGCGATCCCGCGCCAGCAGCGCGAGGCCTCGTTCGCGCTCGGCAAGACCCGCGCCGCGACGATCCGCAGCGTGCTGCTGCCCAGCCTGCGCCCCGACATCGCGACGGGCGCCACGCTCGGCCTCGGGCGGATCGTCGGCAGCACCGCGATCATCGTCCTGCTGCTCGGGGCGACGCTCCAGAACAGCCCGCAGAACAGCGTCCCGCTGCTCGGCTTCCTGCGCGGCACCGGGTCGACGCTGACCAGCTACATCTTCTTCAACTCGCCGGCCGGCGAGGGCAACGCTCCGCAGAAGGCCTATGCGGCGGCCTTCGTGCTGCTGCTGATCGTGCTCGGACTGAACTGGATCGTCGGGCGCGTCTCGCGCATCGGCGCGGGCGCTGCGCTGAACGCCGGGCGGATGGCTCGATGAGCGACGACAGACCGGAGCTCCGCGCGCCCGCCGCGCTTGCGCCGGAGGACGAAGTGCGCGAGAATGGCACAATGTCGATCAAGCAGCTGGACTTTCAGCGCCCACAGCTCGACGCCATGACACCGCCCCCCCTACGCGCGGTCAGCCCGCTCACCGGCCCGGAGCGGATGCAGCTGCGCGACATCAGCGTCTACTACGACGGCGTCCCGGCGGTCAACGGGGCATCGCTGTCGATCCACAAGGGCGAGGTGCTCGCCCTGATCGGCCCGTCGGGCTGCGGCAAGACGACGCTGCTGCGGACGCTGAACCGGCTCACGGAGCTGACGCCGAACGCCACCCACAGCGGCACGATCACGCTCGACGGCGACGACATCCACGAGCTCGAGGACACCAAGCTGCGCACGCGGGTCTCGATGGTCTTCCAGCAGCCGAACCCGTTCCCGATGTCGATCTTCGACAACGTCGCCTTCGCGCTGCGCGAACAGTCGCGCCGGCGCCCGCGGCGGCGCGAGCTCGAGCCGCTGGTCAAGCATGCGCTCCAGCGCGCGGGCCTCTACGAGGAGGTTCGCAACAACCTCGACCGCCCGGCCCTGCGGCTCTCCGGCGGCCAGCAGCAGCGGCTGTGCATCGCGCGGGCGATCGCCAACAATCCGGAGATCCTGCTGATGGACGAGCCCTGCTCGGCGCTCGACCCCCGCTCGACGGCCGTGATCGAGGAGCTGATCCTCCAGCTCCGCAGCGACCTGGCGGTGGTGATCGTCACCCACAACCTGCAGCAGGCACGCCGCGTCGCCGACCGGGTCGCGTTCATGTACCTCGGCGATCTCGTCGAGCTCGGCGACGCGCACCAGCTGTTCGAAGCGCCGCGCGAGGAGCGCACGCGCGAGTACATCGCCGGCGCCTTCGGATGATCCGCGCAGCCGCGGCGCTCGCGGCGGCCGCGACGATCGCGATCGGCGTCAGCGGTTGCGAAACCACCCAGGAGCTGAGCGCCAAGATCGGCCGCCGGCTCGGCCACCAGAGCGCGATCGCCGGCACGACGACGCTGGGCGCCGTCAACCGCGAGGTGCGGGTCGGTGCGACGGCCCTGGTTGCGTCCGGTGGCGAGACCGCGGTCGCGGTGGAGCTCACCAATCACGGCTCGCAGGCGCAGGCCGACTTCCCGGTCCTCCTCAACGTTCTCGACGCGAGCGGACGCTCCGTCTATCGCAACGACACGAAGGGGATCGAACCCGCGCTCCAGCAGCTCGCGATGCTGCCCGCGCACGCCACCGCCTGGTGGGTGGATAACGATCTGCTCGCCTCGGGCGGCGTGCCCAAGACCGTCACGGTCGCGGTCGGCGCCGCGAAGGCGAGCGCCCCCGCCAGCGTGCCGGCGATCGCGACCAGGGACGTCAGCGCGAGCGACAGCTTCCCCGGACCGCACGTCAGCGTCACCGTCGAGAACCGCTCGACCGTCGCGCAGAGCGAGCTGCCCGTCTACGCCGTCGCGCTGCGCGACGGACACGTGGTCGGGGCCGGCCGCGGCGTCGTCGCCGCGCTCGCGGCGGGCGCCAGCGCAGCGGTGCTGGTCCCGATCGTCGGCACCGTAAACGGAAGTACGATTTCGCTGACGATCCCCCCCACCGGCCCGCGCTGAGCTCTACGCTGTGACGGTGCCGCGCCGCGTGGGCCTGATCGTCGCGCTCAGCTGTGCCCTCGCGGCGCTCGCCGCCAGCGGCTACGCGCTCGCATCGAGCCGCGCCTCGGTCGCGTCCGCGCCGCGCCTGACGGACTGGCCGGAGTTCGGCCTGAACCCGCAGCGCACCGACGCGACCGACCACCCGACCGGCATCACGGCGGCAAACGTCGGCAGCCTGCGTCAGCGCATCGTCGCGCTGCCCGGCACGGCAGACAACTCGGCGATCTACGTGCACGGGGCGTACGTGGACGGGGCGCCCCACAACGTCGCGGTGCTCACCACCGACTACGGCATCACGGTCGCGGTCGACGCCGGCAGCGGGCGGATCCTCTGGCGCTTCACGCCGCCCGGGATCGCCACGTGGCGGGGCAGCGCGCAGATCACCACCGCGAGCCCGATCGTCGACGCCTCGCACGCCTACGTGTACGCGACCTCGCCCGACGGGCTCGTGCACAAGCTCTCGCTCGCGAACGGCCGCGAGCAGCCCGGCTGGCCGGTGCGGATCACGCCGTCGCCCCAGCGGGAGAAGCTGACCGCCTCACTGAACATCGCCGACGGCGTCCTGCTCGCATCCACCGGCGGCTACGACGGGGATGCACCGCCCTACGTCGGCCATATCGTGGCGATCTCGCTGGTGCGCGGCCGCATCGAGCACGTCTTCAACACGCTGTGCTCGAACCGAGCGACGATCATCAACCCGGCGACGTGCTCCGCGAGCGATTCGGCGATCCTCTCGCGCAGCGGTCCGGTTGTCGAGCGGGGCGCCACGCGCGTGCTGATCGCGACCGGCAACGCGCCCTACAACGGCAGCACCAACTTCGGCGACAGCGTGATCGAACTGACGCTGCCCGGCCTGCGCTTCCGCCAGGCCTACACGCCGACCGATCAGGCGCAGCTCAACACCGGCGATCTCGACCTGGGCTCGGGCTCGCCCGCGCTGCTGCCCGGCGACCTGGCGTGGATCGCCGGCAAGGACGGCCTCCAGCGCGTGCTGAACCTCGCGGCGCTCGACGGCAGCCCCCCGGGTACGCCCCCGCACACCGGCGGCGAGCTGCAGACACTGCCGAGCCCCGGCGGCCAGCAGGTCTTCACGGCGCCGGCGGTGTGGCACAAGCTCGTGTTCGTGGCCGACGGCGGCGGCACGAGCGCCTACCGCGTCTCGGGCCGGCGCATGGACGCGCTGTGGAGCAACTCGACGCCGGGGACCAGCCCGGTGCTCGCGGGTGGGCTGCTTTACGTCTACAACCCCTCGGGCGGCGGGATCGCCGTCTACGAGCCCGCCAGCGGCCAGCTGATCACGACGCTCGCGGCCGCCTCAGGGCACTGGAACAGCCCGATCGTCGTCGACGGTCACGTGATCGAACCGACCGGTGACGACAACGACCACCTGCTGACCGGCTCGCTGGTCATCTACTCGACGCGCTAGCGCCGCGCCGCCTCCGGCCCTCTACGCCGGCTTGGGCGCCGGTTCGTGCAGCGCGGGGTCGACGTTCACACGCGGCAGCCTGTGCTCGAGCCGGCGCGGCAGCCACCACGCGCGCGGACCCATCAGCGCCATCAGTGCCGGCACCAGCACGGTGCGGATCAGGAACGCGTCGAGGAACACCGCCGAGGCGAGCCCGAGTCCGAACAGCTTGATCGTCAGGCTGTCGCCGAGGATGAACGAGGCGAACACGCAGACCATGATCGCCGCCGCCGCGGTGATCACGCGGCCGGTCGAGGCGAGCCCGTGGCGCATCGCATACGCGGCATCGCCCGTGCGCTCCCACTCCTCGTGCATTCGCGACATCAGGAAGACCTCGTAGTCCATCGACAGGCCGAACACGACGGCGAACACCATCACGGGCAGGAACGCCGCGATCGGCGCCGTCGTGGAGATCCCGATCAGGCTGCCGAGCCAACCCCACTGGAAGACGGCGACGAGCACGCCGAAGGCCGCGGCGACGGTCAGCAGGTTCATCGCGATCGCCTTGACGGCGACGAACACCGAGCGGAAGACGACGAGCAGCAGCAGCGCCGAGATCAGCACCACGGCGCCGATGAACAGCGGCAGCTTGCTCGCGAGCAGGCTGCTGAAGTCGGCGAACAGCGCCGTCGTGCCGCCGACGTAAACGGCGGCCCTGGTGGTGTGCTCGAGTGGCGGTATCACGTTGTCGCGCAGTCGGTTGAGCAGCGTCGTGGTCGCCGCGGCCTGCGGCGAGGTCCTCGGGAACACGTTGATCACCGCGAGGCGCCCGTTGGGGCTGTAGATGGCGGGGGCGACCGCGGCGACGTCGGGCAGGCCGACGAAGCCGGCGCGCAGCGTGTTCGCCGCGCCCGTGTCGCCGGCTGACGGCAGCTTCGCGACGACCTGCATCGGGCCGTTGAAGCCGGGCCCGAAGCCCTTTGCGAGCAGGTCGTAGGCCTGCCGCGTGGTCGTGCTCTTGGCGTCCGTCCCGGCGTCGGCCGAGCCGAGCCGCAGCGCCAGGATCGGCGACGCGAGCGTGAGCAGGATCGCCAGCGAGAGGAAGGCGGCGATCAGCGGGCGGCGCTCGATCAGGGCCGCCCAGCGCTCCCAGAAGCCGGGCCCGCGCTTGGCCCGCCGGCGCAGCCCGAACGGATCGCCGCGGTCGATTCCGCGGCCGAGTTTCGAGAGCACGGCGGGCAGCAGCGTCAACGCGGCGCACATCGTCAGCAGCACCGTCAGCGATGATGCGACGGCGGGGCCGCGCAGGAAGCTGACGCCGACCAGCAGCTGCCCGAGCATCGCGATCACGACGGTCACGCCGGCGAAGAGGACGGCCCGGCCGGAGGTGTCCATCGCCGTGACGATCGCGTCGTCGGGCTCGATGCCGGCGTCGAGGCCGGCGCGGTAGCGCGTGACCACGAACAGCGCGTAGTCGATGCCGACGCCGAGCCCGATCATCGCGGCCAGCTCCGGTGTGAAGTTGACGACGTCGATCACGTGCGTGAGCAGCGCGATCAGGCCGATCGCCGTGCCGAGCGCGAGCAGCGCGGCGAGCAGCGGCAGGCCGGCGGCGACGGCGGTGCCGAAGGTGATCAGCAGGATGATCATCGCCGCGAGGATCCCGATCACCGTCGCCGGGCCCGTCTTGGGCGGCTCGACCTGCTCGATCGGCGAGCCCCCGAGCTGGATCTGCAACGCCGGCGTCCTGGCCGCCTCGGCGGTGTGGATCACGCGGTTGATCGCGGAGGTCGGAAGCGCGAAGGAGCGCTCGTCGAAGAGCACGGTCGCGTAGGCGATGTGCCCGTCAGCCGAAATCGCGTGCGCGCCGGTGTAGGGCCCCACCACGGTCGCGATGTGCGGCTCCGTCGCGACCTTGGCGAGCAGGGTATCGACCTGCGAGCGCACGGCCGCGGAGACGATCGGCGCGCGGGACTCGAACACGATCGACGCGGAGTCGCCCTTGTGCGTCGGGAAGTACCTGCTCAGCAGGTTGAGCGCCTGCTGCGAGCCCGCGCTGCTGGGCCCCTTGTAGTTGCTGTTGTAACTCGAGCCGACGGCGTGCCCGATCACGTTCGCGGCGATCAGCGCGACCACCCACCCCACGACGACGATCCTCCGGTGGGCGATGCACCATCTCGCAAGCGCTCTCATCTGGGCCAACCTCCGTTCGAAATTTTTCCGCGCCGGACCCTAGCACAAGTGATAGCGTTGACTCCACTTTGCTCGAGCGCTTCACACGATGACCACAACCCCGACACCGCAGCGAGCGCTTCGCGTGGACGCGCAGCGCAACCACGACCGCATCGTCGCCGCCGCCGGCGACGCCTTCGCGGAGTGTGGCCTCGAGGTCTCGATGGAGGAGATCGCGCGGCGCGCCGGGGTCGGCGCGGCGACGCTCTACCGCCGCTTCCCGAACAAGCAGGAGCTGCTGCGGGCGATTCTCGAAGCGCGCCTGAGTGAGCTGGAGGCACCGCTCGCCGCGGCCGCCGCCGCCGCCGACGCCTGGGAGGGGCTGCTGGCCGGCATGCGCGCGCTGCTCGAGGCGCAGGCGCGCAACATGGACTTCGTGCAGCTGCTGGCGCAGGCCGGCGAGCTCAGCCAGTTCAAGCGCGAGCTGGGCCAGCGCGTGTTCGAGCCGCTCGGGCTGCTGCTGGCCCGCGCCCAGGCCGCCGGCCAGGTGCGCTCCGACCTGGTGCCGAGCGAGCTGCACGTCCTCGTCCGCATGGTCGGGACGACGGCGTGGGGAACCGCGCAGACCGCGGCGCGGCCGAGCTGGGAGCGCTACCTGACGCTGCTGGCCGACGCCCTGCGCACGCCGACGCCCAGCGTGCTGCCGGCGCTCTGACCCCGGACGAGATCCTCGAGGGCGCGAAGCGCCCCTCTTCAGAGCGGGCTTTTGCAGACCCCCTAGAACTCGATGTTCGCCATCACGTGCTTGACCACCGTGTAGTCCTCGAGCGCGTACATCGAGAGGTCCTTGCCGTAGCCGGACTGCTTGAAGCCGCCGTGCGGCATCTCGCTGACCAGCGGGATGTGGTCGTTGATCCACACGCAGCCGAAGCGCAGCGCCTTGGCGACGCGCAGGGCGCGGCTGACGTCGCGCGTCCAGACCGAGGAGGCCAGGCCGTATGGCGTGCCGTTGCCCCAGGCGATCGCCTCCGCCTCGTCGCTGAAGCGCTGGACGGTGATCACCGGCCCGAAGATCTCGCGCTGGATCAGCTCGTCGTCCTGCTGCAGACCGGCCACGACCGCGGGCTCCAGGAAGAAGCCGGGACCGTCGGGCTCCACTCCCCCGGTGACCAGTTCGGCGCGCGACGGGCGGCGCTCCAGCAGGCCCTCGACGCGGGCGCGCTGGCGCTCCGAGTTCAGCGGCCCGAGCGTCGTCGAGTCGGCGAGCGTGTCGCCGAGCACCAGACCCGAGGCCTGCGCGACCAAGCCGGACACGACGTCGTCGTAGACCTTTGCGCTCGCCAGCACGCGTGTCGCCGCGGTGCAGTCCTGGCCGGCGTTGTAGTAGCCGGTGCCGGCGATCGTCTCGAGCGCGCTCTCCAGGTCGACGTCGTCGAAGACGATCACGGGCGCCTTGCCGCCCAGCTCGAGGTGCACCCGCTTGAGCGTCGCGGCGGCGCTGGCGGCGATCCGCTTGCCGGTGTCGACCGAGCCGGTCAGCGAGACCATGTCGACCTCAAGATGCTCGACGAGCGCCTGCCCGGCCGGGTCGCCGTGGCCGCAGACCACGTTCAGCACCCCCGCCGGGAGGTGCTCGGCGGCCAGCTCGGCGAGGCGCAACGTCGTGACGGGCGTCGTCTCGGCGGGCTTCAGCACGATCGTGTTGCCGGTCGCGAGCGCCGGGCCGATCTTCCAGACCGCCATCATCATCGGGTAGTTCCAGGGGGCGATCTGGCCGATCACGCCGACCGGCTCGCGGCGGATGATCGAGGTGTGGCCGGCCATGTACTCGCCGGCCGCCTTGCCCTCCATGCAGCGCGCGGCGCCGGCGAAGAAGCGCAGGTTGTCGGCCATCACCGGGATCTCGTCCGAGAGCACGTTGGCGTAAGGCTTGCCGGCGTTGATCGCCTCCTCGCGCGCGAGCTCCTCGGCGTGCTCCTCGACGCTGTCGGCGAGCGCCAGCAGCGCGCTCGCGCGCTCCGCCGGCGTCGTCTGCGACCAGGCTTCGAAGGCCGCTCGCGCCGCCGCGACGGCGAGGTCGATGTCAGCCGCACCCGACAGCGGCGCCTGCGCGATCTCCTCGCCGGTGGCCGGGTTGAGCACCGGCTCGGTGGCGCCGTCGAGTGGCGCCCGGAAGGCGCCGTCGATGAAGTTCTCAAGCGTGCGCATCGCAACTCCTCCTCGTTGTTGGAAACCCCTCGCCCTCAGCTGACGACCGCGGCGAGCGCCGTCTCGACATCGACACAATCTTCGCCGACGCTGCGCGCGACCGCCGGGTGGGTCGGCACGCCACCCGCCACGTTGACGCCGAGCCGCAGCCCGGGGTCGGCGGCGATCGCGCCCGCGACCCCCTGCCCGGCCAGCGCCAGGACGTAGGGCAGCGTCGAGTTCGCCAGCGCGTTCGTCGAGGTCACCGGCACCGACCCGGGCATGTTCGTGACGCAGTAGTGGACGATGCCGTCGACCTCGAAGGTCGGATCGTGATGCGTCGTCGGCCGGGAGGTCTCGAAGCAGCCTCCCTGGTCGATCGCGACGTCGACCATCACGGCGCCGGGCCGCATCAGCGCCAGCTGGCGCTTGCGGATCACGAACGGGGCGCGGTCGCCCACGACGAGCACCGCGCCGATCACCAGATCGGTGCGCGGCAGCATCTCCTCGATCGCCAGCGTCGAGGAGTAGACGGTCGAGCAGCGGCCGCCGAAGACGGCCTCGAGCTCGCGCAGGCGATCGACGGAGACGTCGAAGATGAACACGTCGGCGCCCATCCCGATCGCCACCGCGGCCGCACTTGCGCCGACGCTGCCGCCGCCGATGATCATCACGTTCGCCGCCGCGACGCCGGGGACGCCGCCGAGCAGCACGCCGCGGCCGCCCAGCGGCTTGGTCAGCATGAACGCGCCGGCCTGCGTCGCCAGCCGTCCGGCGATCTCCGACATCGGCGCGAGCAGCGGCAGGCGACCGTGGCGGTCCTCGACGGTCTCGTAGGCGATCGCGGTGGCGCCCGAGGCGCAGAGCGCGCGCGTCAGCTCGGGCGCGGGCGCCAGATGCAGGTAGGTGAAGAGGATCTGGCCGGAACGCAGGCGCACCACCTCCGGAGGGAGCGGCTCCTTGACCTTGACGATCATCTCGGCGCCGGCGAAGACGGCGTCGGCGTCGGCGGCGATCGTCGCCCCCTGGGCGCCGTACTCAGCGTCGCTGAAGCCGCTGGCGTCGCCCGCGCCCTGCTGCACCGCGACCTCGTGCCCGCGCTCGGTCAGCTCACGCACGCCGGCCGGCGTCATCGA
>CAZABN010000036.1:0-18764 GCA_964483345.1 uncultured Solirubrobacteraceae bacterium | reverse complement strand
TGTTGTTGACCTCGACGCTGACGCCGGCGAGCGTGCGGACGATGTCGCCCGGCTTGACGGAGCGCCCGCTCGGCATGTTCTCGGTCGCGCCGATCACGCCGATCACGCGGACCGGCAGCGCGAGGCGGGCGATCGCGCCGATCGCCTCGATCACCGCCGCGCCACCCGACATGTCGTACTTCATCTCCGCCATGTGCTCGCCGGCCTTGAGCGAGATGCCGCCGGTGTCGAACGTCACGGCCTTGCCGATGAAGCCGAGCGTCGGGCCGCTCGCGCCGGCGCCCTCGTAGCGCATGGTGATCAGCGCGGGCTCCTCATATGTGCCGGCCGCGACGGCGGCGAAAGCGCCCATCCCGCGGGCAACGATCTGGCCCCGGTCCTCCACCGTCAAGCTGAGGCCCTCGAGCTCCTCGGCGAGCGCCCGCGCGCGTTTCGCGAGGTCCGTCGGCGTCATGTCGTTCGACGGCGTGTCCTGGAGGACGCGTGCGGCGTTCGCGGCCTCCGCGATCACCTGCGCACGGGCGACCGCCGCGCCGACGTCCGCGGGTGCGCTGACGATCAGCTCCTCGAGCGTGGAGGGCTGGTCGGCGGGGTCCTTCGGCGCCTCCTTGTACGTGTCGAAGCGGTATGACGCGAGGATCGTGCCCTCGACGAGTGCGGCGGCGACGGCGGCGTCAGCGCCGGGGGGGAGCTCCCAGCACAGCGACGTTGCGCCCAGCTCGCCGGCGCGTTTGGCCGCCTTGGCCGCGCTCACCCGTGCAACCTCCGGCTTCCAGTCGTCGCGCTTGCCGAGCCCCGCCAGCAGCCAGCGGCGCGAGCCTTCGTGAGTCAACGCCAGCGAACCGGCGGCCCGCTTGGCCTCGCCGGACTCGAGCAGCTGCCGGAGGTGCTCGCCGGCAGGCTGCTCTTCGTCGAAGACGCCCACGACGATCGTGTCGGCTGCGGATCGCGAGGGGGGCTCGCTGCTGGCATGAACCCGCATAGGCGGACGCGAGCATACAGCGCGCGCCTGAGCGCCCTGACGGTCCACAGCTAGACTGCCTCTCACCGCAAGATCGATCGAAGGGAGCGCGCGCAGATGTCCACCACCGTGATTCTCGCCAGCGCCCGCACACCGATCGGCAAGCTCGGCGGCGCGCTCGCGTCGCTGCCGGCGGCGGAGCTCGGCACGCTCGCGGTCGCCGGCGCGCTCGAACGCAGCGGCGTCGCAGCCGAGCAGGTCGAGCACGTTGTGCTGGGCACGGTGCTCGCCGCGGGACAGGGCCAGGTTCCCTCCCGGCAGGCCGCGCACGCGGCCGGCATCCCGGTCACGGTCAGCTCGGAGACGCTCAACAAGGCCTGTGCTTCCGGGATGCGCGCTGTCTCGCTGCTCGACACGGCGATTCGCGCCGGCGACATCGACGTCGGCCTGGGCGGGGGCATGGAATCGATGTCGCGTGCGCCCTATCTGCTCGATGGCGCACGATTCGGCCTGCGCATGGGCGACGCGACCGTCCACGACGCGATGCTGCGCGACGGTCTGCTGAGCCCCTGGAGCGGCAAGCACATGGCGGCCGAGGCGACCGAGGTGGCGGCGGAGCTGGAGATCACGCGGGCCGACATGGACCGCTGGGCGCTGCGCTCGCATCAGCGGGCGATCGCCGCGATCGACGACGGCCGGCTCGCCGAGGAGATCGTCACCGTCAGCGTGACCGCACGCGGGGCAGAGGTGGCGGTCGATCGCGACGAGGCGCCGCGGAGCGATACGACGCTCGAGGCGCTCGCCGCACTGCCTGCGATCTTCATCGAGGGCGGCAGCCACACCGCGGGCAACTCGCCCGGGGTCAACGACGGCGCCGCGGCGATCGTCGTCGCCAGCGAGCACTGGGCGAAGCAGAACGGTTGCGAGCCGCTCGCCACGATCGTCGCCACCGCGCAGGCGGCCGACGAGTTTCCCTACCTTGCGCGCACGCCGGCGCTCGCCGCTCGCAAAGCGCTCGCGAGAGCGGGCCTCGACGCCTCGCAGATCGACCTGTGGGAGATCAACGAGGCCTTCGCCTCGGTCACGCTGCAGTCGATCAGGATGCTCGCGATCGACGAGGATCGCGTCAACGTCAACGGCGGCGCGATCGCGCTCGGTCATCCGATCGGCGCCTCGGGCGCGCGCATCCTCGGCTCGTTGGTGGCGGAGCTTCGGCGCCGCGGCGGGGGCCTCGGCTGCGCCGCGATCTGCTCCGGCGGCGCGCAGGGCGACGCCGTCATCGTGCGAGTCTGAGGCCGTTTGGCGACCGCGGCTATACGATCCCGAGGCGTACCTCCACGCATGCCCGCATCCGCCAGCCAGAAGAAGATCCGCGTCGTCGTCGCCAAGCCGGGCCTCGACGGGCACGACCGGGGGGCGAAGATCATCGCGCGGGCGCTGCGCGACGCGGGCATGGAGGTGATCTACACCGGCCTGCACCAGACACCCGAGCAGATCGTCGAGACGGTGATCCAGGAGGACGCCGACGCGGTCGGTCTATCCATCCTCTCCGGCGCGCACATGACGCTGGTGCCCCGGATCGTCGAGCTGCTGCGCGAGCAGGGGGCGGGCGACGTGCTGGTCACCGTTGGTGGGACGATCCCCGCAGACGACATACCCGCGCTGAAGGCGATCGGCGTCGCGGAGGTCTTCACGCCAGGCGCGTCCACCGTCGCCGCGATCGAGTTCATTCGCGCCGCCGTGGTGCGCGCGGCGTGAACGCCGGCGCCATCCAATCACCAGTCCCACCGAAGGAGCGCTCCACCGATGAAGATCTGCGTCTTGGTCAAAGAGGTGCCGGACGCCGCGGTTCGCAAGCGAATCGATCCGGCGACCGGGCGGATGGACCGCAGCGGCGAGCGCACGCTGAACCCCTACGACACCCACGCGATCGAGGCGGCGATGGCGATCCGCGAGGGGGGAGTGGTCGAGGTGGAGGAGATCGTGGCCGTCACGATGGGCCCCGAGGGGGCGGTTCGCGCGCTGCACAAGGCCGTCTCACTTGGCGTGGACCGCTCGCTGCACCTGTGCGACGACGGCCTCGCCGGATCCGATGTCGCGGCGACCGGCTACGCGCTCGCCGCGGCGCTGCGCCGTGAGGCGCCCGATCTCGTCCTGCTCGGCCAGCAGTCCGACGACGGCGAGTGCTACACGGTTGGTGCGATCGTCGCCGACCATCTGGCGATGCCGTCGCTGACCCAGGTGATCAAGCTGGACGTCGAGCAGCCGTCCGGCGACGCGCCGGCGCGACTGCGCTGCGAGCGTCAGGCCGAGTACGGCTACGACACCGTGGAGGTCGAACTGCCGGCGGTCGTCTCGGTCGGCGACGCGATCAACGAGCCCCGCTACCCGTCGCTGAAGGCGATCATGGGGGCCAAGAAGAAGCCGCTCGAGGTGCTGGGCCTCGGCGCGCTCGAGATCGACCCTGCGCGCGTCGGCGCGGAGGGTTCGGCGGCGCGCTGGACGGGTTCCAAGGAGCCGCCGCGCAAGCCGCCGGGGACGATCATCGAGGACGAGGACACCGACGCGACCGTCGCGCAGATCGTCGCCTGGCTCGATGAGAGGAAGTTGATCTGATGGCCGACATCCTTGTCTACGCGCTGCATTACGAAGGCGCGTTCAACCGCAACTCACTGGGAGCGGTGTCGGAGGGCGCGAAGCTCGCGGCCGAACTCGGCGGCGAGGTCCACGCGGTCGTCCTCGGTGAGCGCGTCAGCGACGAGCTGTGCGCCTCGCTGGGCGGCTACGGAGCGCGGACGGTGTATCGCGTGGAAGGGCCCGAGGGGCTCGCGCAGCCGGTCGTCGACGCGATGGCGCAGCTGGTCAGGGCGCACGGTTTCGGCTACGCGCTGTTCGGCGGCGGGCTGCTCGGCTTCGAGATCGGGGCCGGCCTCGCCGCCCGGCTGGGCGCCGGCGTCGCGATGGAGGTCACGGCGGTGCGGGCGCAGGACGGCCGCGTCGTGGCGGAGCGCCCGATCCTCGGCGACTCGGCGATCTCCGAGATCTCATACCGCAGCGAGCTGGGGATCGTGATCGGCCGCCTGAACGCCCTCGAGCTGGCGGATCCCAGCCGGAACGAGGCGGCGGTGACGGACGTCGAGGTCGAGTTCTCGGAGTTCTCGACGCGGGCGCGGATGCTGCGCCGCGGCGAGCAGCGCGGCGAGGACGTCGACATCGAGGGCGCTGACATCCTCGTCGCCGGCGGACGGGGCCTCGGCAAGGCCGAGAGCTTCGAGCTGTGCACCGAGCTGGCCAAGGCGTTCGGCCCGGGCAGCGCCGTGGCGGCGACGCGCGCCGTCGTGGATGCCGGCTGGTACCCCTACGCCGGGCAGATCGGCCAGACCGGCAAGACCGTCTCGCCGAAGCTCTACTTCGCAGCCGGCATCTCCGGCGCGATCCAGCACAAGGTCGGGATGCAGGGCTCGGAGAACATCGTCGCGGTCAACAAGGATGCCAACGCGCCGATCTTCGAGTTCTCCGATCTCGGCATCGTTGGCGACCTCAACCGGATCCTGCCGAAGCTCAGCGCGGCGCTGCGGGCGCGCAGGGAGGGCTGAGATGCGCCGCCGCGCCGGCGTCGTCCCGGCCGCCTACCCGCCGGCGGTCGACTCCCGTGCGGAGTTCATCCGCCGCGAGATCGACGCCGAGGATGACCGCATCGACGTCGGTGTCGCGATCGTCGGCGGCGGCACCGCCGGGCTCGCCTGCGCGAACCGGCTGCTGGCGCTGCTCGCCGATGATCCCCAGACCGCGGAGCGCCTGGGTGAGGTGCCGGTCGCGGTGATCGAGAAGGCCAAGGTCTGTGGTGGTCACAGCCTGTCGGGCGCCGTGATGCGCCCCGCGCCGCTGCTCGAGCTGTTCCCCGAGCTGAGCCGTGAGCAGTGGCGCGCGGAGGGCTTCGCCTTCGGCGAGGTCACGAAGGAGGCGGTCTACATGCTTCCCGGCCCCCGCGGCCGCTTGCGCATCCCCACGCCGCCGCCGTTTCGCAACCATGGTGCCGAGGTGATCTCGGTCGCCGCGCTCGCACGCTTTCAGCAGCGCCGCGCCGAGGACGCCGGCGCCTACGTGCTGACCGAGACCGCCGCCTCGCAGCTGATCGTCGCCGACGGACGCGTGCTCGGCGTGCGTTCCGGCGACAAGGGCCGTGGCCGCGACGGCGAGCCGCTGCGCACGTTCGAGCCCGGCACCGACATCAGGGCGCAGGCGACCGTGCTCGCCGAGGGCAGCTGGGGGCACCTCACGGGCGCCGCGATCAGGGAGTTCCAGCTGGCCGCCGACCGCGAGCCCCAGGTCTGGGAGCTGGGCGTGAAGGAGGTCTGGAAGGTGCCCCGGCCGCTCGACCGCGTCATCCACACGATCGGGCCGTGGCCGCTCGCGCTGCGTTCGCGCTACGGCCAGATCGGCGGCAGCTGGATCTACCCGATGCGCGACGAGCGCAGCGGCGAGCACCTCGTCAGCATCGGTTTCGTGATCGATCTCGACTACCGCGACGCGACGACCTCGGCCCACGACCTGCTCCAAATGTTCAAGCGCCATCCACTGGTCCGCGGGATCCTGGACGGCGGCGAGCGTGTCGGCTGGGGCGCCAAGGCGCTCCCCGGCGGCGGCTGGTGGTCGATGCCCAAGCTGTCGATGCCGGGCGCCGTGATCGTCGGCGACGCCGGCGGGCTGGTCGACACGGTCGCGCTGAAGGGCGTCCACCACGCGATCACCTCCGGCCGGCTTGCCGCGGAGGCGATCCACGCCAGCCTCGCGCGCGGCAGCGACTCGTTCGAAGCCTATGAGCAGGCGCTCGAGCAGTCGAGCACCGGCCGCGAGTTGTATCGCGTGCGCAACGCCCGCCAGCCGTTTCAGAAGGGCTTCGTTCGCGGCGCGCCGCTCGTCAACCTCGCGATCGCGACCCGGGGGAGGCTGCCGGCCGGCCGGCTTGCCTGGCATCGCGACGACGACACGCCGATGTTCGTCGGGTCTACCGCGCGCCGCTACCCCAAGGCGGACGGTCGCTACACCTTCGACAAGCTGTCCTCCGTCTACCTCAGCGGCAACGCGACGCGCGACGACGCTCCCAACCACATCCGCGTGCGCCGCCGGGTGCCGCGCGAGCTGGCGGAGACCTGGCGGTGGATGTGCCCGGCCGGCGTCTACGAACTCGCCGCGGACGCGCCGGCGCACGGCGACGTGGACGTGATCGTCAACTACACCAACTGCGTCCAGTGCGGCGCGATCACCGCCAAGGGCGGACGGCTGACCACCCCCGAGGGCGGCGACGGACCGCTGTACCAGCAGCTTTGAGACGCAGCGCGGCTCAGCGTCCAGGCGTCGTGCCGGCAGCGCAACATCCGCGCCGCCAGCGTGTTGATGTGGGCGTGATGACCCTGACTCGCCGTCTGCTCGCGCCGCTCCTGGTCGGCGCGCTCGTTGCGCTCACGCTGCTCGCCCCCGGCTCCGTTGCCGCGAAGGGGACGCCGCTCGTCGGGCCAACCGGTGCCACCGGACCAACCGGCCCGACCGGTTCGCTCCAAACCGTCACCGCGAGCGTGCTCGCGTGTCACGCCGATCCGCTGCAGGCGAACCGCTACGCGATCTTCGCCGCCCAGCTGACCGCGGTCCCCGACACCAGAACGATGTCGGTCGAGTTCTCGCTGCAGGAGCGCAGTGCGGGCAGCGCGGCGTTCGTCACGGTGCCCGCGCCGGGGTTCGACGCCTGGATCACCTCCCAGCCGGGTGTCGGCATCTACACCTACAACCACGAGGTCACCTCGCTGCCGGCACCGGCGGCGTTCCGCGTGCTGGTGCACGCGCGCTGGCTCGACCGCCACCGTCACGTGATCCGCCGCGATCAGCTTCTCTCGCCGGTCTGCACACAGCCGCTCGAGACGCCGAACCTCTCGATCGCGGCGCTGCGGCGGGGCCCAGGCGCGCAGGCCGGCACCGAGACCTACAGCGTTCAGGTGCTCAACAGCGGCGCCGTCGCGGCCGGGGCGTTCCAGGTTTCGCTCACGGTCAACGGCGTCGCGCTCCCCGAGGTCGCGGTGGCGAGCCTCGCCGCGGACACCGCGCAGGTCGTGCAGTTCGACGGCCCGGCCTGCACCGCCGGCTCCACGCTCACGGCCGTCGCCGATCCGGGTGGGGCGGTCGTCGAGCCGGCCAATCCGGCGCGCAGCCGGTCGTTCGCCTGCACGCGCTGACCCGCACCGGCCTCGCCCTGGCGGGCCGCCGATCGCGGATCGCTACACTGCATGTCCGATGAGGGCCGAGATTCATCCTGAATATGTGACCGCGACCGTGCGCTGCACGTGCGGCAACGAGTTCGAGACCCGCTCCACCAAGCCGGAGCTGCGCGTCGAGATCTGCTCCAACTGCCACCCGTTCTACACGGGTCGCCAGAAGCTGATCGACACCGGCGGTCGCGTCGAGCGCTTCCAGCGTCGCGTGGCCCGCAGCCGTCAGCGCGCCGCCGCGACCAAGTAGGTCACGCGCGTGGCTGCGCGCGGGCGCGACGCGCCGATCGGCGGACAGGCGGTGCTCGAGGGCGTGATGATGCGCGGCATCCGCACGTGGTCGGTCGCCGTGCGAGCCCCGACCGCCGAGCAGCTTGCGCGCGGCGAGCGCGAGATCCCGGCTGGCGAGATCGCGGTGCAGACCTTCCCCTTCTCGTCGGCGCTGCGGCGCCACCGTGTGTTGAGGCTGCCGCTGCTGCGCGGCGTCGTCGCGCTGTGCGGCTCGATGGCGATCGGACTGCGCGCCCTGAACATCTCGGCCAACGCGCAGATGGGTGGCGTCGAGCTCGCCGGTGAGTCGGATCAGGGCGAGCAGGGAGGCGGCGGCGGTGACGCGCTCTCGGGCGTCGCCTGGACCGGCGCGCTGATCGTCTCGTTCGCCTTCGCCGTCGGACTGTTCTTCGTCGTGCCCGTCGGGCTCGTCAGCCTGATCAAGTCGCAGCTGCACTCCTCGACCCTGTTCTGGCTGATCGAAGGGGTCGTGCGCACCGCCATCTTCCTCGCCTATCTGCTGCTGCTCTCGCGCCTGCGGGAGCTGCGCCGCGTGTTCGAATACCACGGCGCCGAGCACAAGACGATTGCGTGCCTCGAGGCCGGCGAGGAGCTGACACCGGAGAACGCCGCCCGCTGCTCGCGCCTGCACCCGCGCTGCGGCACGAGCTTCCTGCTCGTCGTGATGATCGTGGCGATCTTCGTGTTCGCGCCGATCGGCCTGCCGGCCTGGTATTGGCTGCTCGCGACCCGCATCCTCGGCGTGCCCGTGATCGCCGGCATCTCCTTCGAGATCATCAAGCTCGCCGCGCGCCACCGCGACCGCGCCTGGGTGCGCGCGGTGATGGCGCCGGGGCTGGCGCTGCAGCGGCTGACGACACGGGAGCCTGACCACTCACAGCTCGCCGTCGCGATCGCCGCGCTGCGCTCCGTGCTCGAGATCGAAGCCGCCGATCAGCGGTCCGCGGCAGACCTTGTCGGCCTCGAGGTGGTCGCGTGATCGAGGCGCTGGTCGCGCAGATCGAGGAGCGCTTCAGCGAACTCGGCGCCCAGATGGTCGACCCCGCCGTGATCGCCGATCGTCAGCGCAACGCCGAGGTCGGCCGGGCCTACCGCCAGCTCGAGCCGGCGGCCAAGCTCGCGGCGCAGTGGCGACACGCCCAGGACGACGCCGCGGGCGCCGAGGAACTGCTCGCCGACGGCGCCGACGACGAGGAGTTGCGTGCGATGCTGGCGGCCGCGCGCGAGCGGATCGCCGTGCTCGAGGAGGAGCTCCGCCTGGCGATGGTTTCGCGCGACCCCAACGACGACAAGCATGTGCTGGTGGAGATCCAGGGGGGTGCCGGGGGGGAGGAGGCCGGGCTGTGGGCCGGCGACGTCTACCGCATGCTGAGCCGTTACGCGGAGCGGCTCGGCTACGCCGTCGAACCGCTCGAGGTGGGCGACGGCAAGTACACCTTCGCGATCAAGGGCGACGGGGCGTACTCGGTGTTCAAGTTCGAGGGCGGAACCCATCGCGTGCAGCGCGTGCCGACGACCGAATCGCAGGGGCGCATCCACACCTCGACGGCCACCGTCGCCGTGCTGCCGGAGGCCGAGGAGGTCGACATCAACGTTGATCCGGCCGACCTGCAGGTCGATGTCTATCGTTCCAGCGGGCCGGGCGGCCAATCGGTCAACACGACCGACTCGGCGGTGCGCGTCACGCATCGCCCTTCGGGGATCGTGGTCTCGATGCAGGATGAGAAGTCGCAGCTGCAGAACCGCGAGAAGGCGCTGCGCGTGCTGCGCGCACGGCTGTACGAGCGCGCGCTCGCCGAGCAGCAGGCGGCGACCGCCGCCGACCGCCGTTCACAGGTTGGCAGCGGCGAGCGGGCCGAGAAGATTCGCACCTACAACTACGCCGAGCGACGCGTCAAGGACCATCGCGTCAACCTGCTGCTCCACAACCTCGACGCGGTCCTCGAGGGCGAGCTCGACGAGTTGACCGCTGCGCTGGCGGCCGACGAGAAGCGTCGTCGCCTGGAGCAGCAGACCGAGGGATGACCTCGCGCGACGCCGTCAGCGTGCGCGACGCGCTCGACGGCGCCGTCACGGCGATCGGCGCCGCGGGCTCGACCAGTCCGCGCCTCGACGCCGAGCTGCTGCTCGCCGACGCGCTGGCGACGACACGCGAGCGGCTGCACAGCGATCCCGATGCCGCCGTGCGCGGTGCGGCCGTGCGCGCGTTCCAGTCGCACGTGCGCCGCCGCGCGGTCGACCGCGAGCCGGTCGCCTACATCGTCGGGCACCGCGCCTTCCGCCGCCTCGACCTTGCCGTCGACGCCCGCGTGCTCGTCCCCCGCCCGGAGACGGAGCTGCTCGTCGAGCTCGCGCTCGCGCTGCCGGCCGGCGCGCGCGTGCTCGACTGCTGCTGCGGCAGCGGCGCGATCGCGCTCGCGCTGAAGGACGAACGGCCGGACCTCGAGCTGTCCGGATCGGACATCGATGCGGACGCGCTGGCGGTCGCCGCGGCGAACGCGGCCCGGCTCGGCCTCGAGGTCGCCTGGCACCAGGCCGACCTGCTGAACGGCCTGGCGGATGTCTACGACGCAATCGTCGCCAACCCGCCGTACGTCGAGCGCGCGACGATCCCGACGCTCGAACCGGAGGTCTCACGCCACGAGCCCCGGCACGCGCTCGACGGCGGCCCGAGTGGCCTGGAGACGCTCGCCCGGCTGATCGAGCAGGCGTCGAGGTTCAGCGCCGTGACGCTGATCGTCGAGCACGGTCGCCGGCAGGAGCAGGCGGTGGCCGCGCTGTGCCGTGCGGCGGGCTACGCCCACGTCACCCACCATCACGACCTCGCGCGGATCGCGCGGGCGGTCAGTGCGCGGCGATGAAGGCGCAGCCGTCGACCACCGCCTCCCTTGCGGGCGTGATCGCCGCGGGCGGCCTTGCCGTGATCCCCACCGACACCGTCTACGGCCTCTGCTGCGACGCGCAGAACGAGGCGGCGGTGGAGCGCCTGGAGAAGCTCAAGCGCCGGCCGTCCGGCAAGCCCACGGCGGTGGCGTTCCGCTCATTGGAGGCGGCGCTCGACGCGCTGCCGGAGCTGGGCGAGCGAACCCGCGCAGCCGTTTGCGCGCTGCTTCCGGGAGCGCTGACGTTGCTCGTGCCCAACCGGTCCGGCCGCTTCCCGTTGTGCGGCGGCGGCGAGCTGTTGGGCGTGCGCGTGATCGACATCGCGATCGACGCGGGACGGCCGATCCTGCTGACCAGCGCCAACCTCGCGGGCGGGCGCGATGCCCGCACGCTCGCGGCGGTGCCGGCGGAGATCCTCGCCGGCGTCGATCTGTCGCTCGACCACGGCGTCCTCCCGGGCACCGCGTCGACGGTCGTCCACCTGGGCGAGCTGGAGTCGACCGGCCACTGGCGTATCGTGCGTGAAGGAGCCTGCACGCGGTCGGCGGTCGAAAGCGCGCTGCTAGGCTCGTGGGCCAATGAGCGACGACCTTCCGGCTGATTACTTCATGCGACCGCTGGCGGACGTCGATCCCCCGATCGCCGAGGCGCTGGCGCTCGAACTGGAGCGCCAGCAGGACACACTCGAGCTGATCGCCTCTGAGAACTTCGTTCCCCGGGCGGTGCTCGAATGCCAGGGCAGCGTGCTGACGAACAAGTACGCCGAGGGCTATCCGGGAGCGCGCTACTACGGCGGCTGCGAGTACATCGACGTCGTCGAGCAACTCGCGATCGACCGCGCCAAGGCGCTGTTCGGTGCCGAGCACGCCAACGTCCAGCCGCACTCGGGCGCCCAGGCCAACACGGCCGTCTACCACGCGCTGCTGAAGCCCGGCGACACGATCATGGGGCTCTCGCTCGCGCACGGCGGCCACCTCACGCACGGCATGAAGAAGAACGTGTCCGGGCGCCTGTACAACATCGTCGCCTACGAGGTCGACCGCGAGACCAGCGTGATAGACATGGACGCGGTCGCTGCGATCGCCCGCGAGCATCGCCCGCAGCTGCTGCTGGCCGGCTGGTCGGCGTACCCCCGCAAGCTCGATTTCGCCCGCTTTCGCGAGATCGCCGACGAGGTCGGCGCGCTGCTGATGGTGGACATGGCGCATTTCGCGGGCCTGGTCGCCGCGGGGCTGCACCCAAGCCCCGTCGAAGCCGGCGCGGACGTCGTGACGACCACCACCCACAAGACGCTGTGCGGTCCGCGCGGCGGGGCGATCCTCTGCCAGGAGCGCTATGCGAAGGAGATCGACTCCGCGGTCTTCCCCGGGCAGCAGGGCGGCCCGCTCGAGCACGTGATCGCCGCCAAGGCGGTGGCGCTGCGCATCGCCGCCAGCGAGGGCTTCCGCGAGCGCCAGCGGCGCACAATCGAAGGTGCGCAGGCACTCGCCGAGTCGCTTCTGGACGCCGGCAACGGGATCAACGTGCTGACCGGGGGGACCGACGTGCACCTCGTGCTGGTGGACCTGCGCGAGAGCGAGTGCAGCGGCCAGGACGCCGAGGACCGGCTGCACGCGATCAGGATCACCGTCAATCGCAACGCGGTGCCCTTCGACCCGCGGCCGCCGCGCGTGACCTCCGGTCTGCGGATCGGCTCGCCGGCGCTGACGACGCGCGGACTCGGCCGCGACGACTTCCTCGAGATCGGCGAGATCATCGGCGTGGCGCTCGGCCCCGCGTTCGAGGCCCGCCGCGACGAGCTGCTCGATCGAGTTGGCGCGATCGTCGACCGATACCCGCTGTATGCCGAGCTCTCGACGCCGACGGTGGCCTGAGAACGGCTCTTGCCATGAGGGCACATCCGGACCGCGCTCGGATGGCGGCATTGGATCGTCACCCGGCACCTTGCGGGTACCCGTCTCGGCGCCGGCCGCCGCCGGGCCTGCCCCGCAAGCGCCGCGGAGCCACGCTCAGCTTGACGGACGTTCCAAGGAGTGCCTGTCCAACCTCGACCACACTCACGGCACCCGGAGCGACGTGCGCAACTCTTTGACAATTCTTGAGCTGGTGGGCTAGAGGTGTGACGATGCTCACGAGCAGATCTCGCGGCTTCTTGGCGCCGCTGCCGGTGGCCCTTGTGGCCGTGGTCTGGTCGCTGTCCGCCGCCGCGCACGCGGCCGACGCACCGACGATCCCGTGGGTGACGATCTCGCCCCTGACGGGCACCCAGGACGCCACGCCGACCACGCAGATCAGCTTCCTGGGCGTGCCGGCGTCAGACATCTCGGACATCGTCGTGCGCGGCTCACAGAGCGGCACGCACAGCGGCAAGTTCGAGCCGTACGCGACCGGCACCGGCGCCAGCTACCTGCCGTACAGGGCCTTCGCGGTCGGCGAGCAGGTGAACGTGACCGCCGTCGAGACGGTCGGAGACGCGCACCGCAACATCAGCACGAACTTCACGGTCGGCTCGCTCTACGTCGTCCCAGCGTCGGAAATCGACCCAGGTGCCACCGGCGCGACGGGTGCGACCGGCGCTACCGGCGCCACGGGCACGACCGGGACGAGCGGTTCGGCGCCCGCCTTCCAGAGCTTCGAGTCGGCGCCGGCGCTGCACCCGCCGACGGTTGCGGTGATCACGCCCGCGGCAGATCCGGCGCTCGGTGACGTGTTCATGACGCCCGCCGAGGGCTCCTACCAACCGGGCGCAATGATCGTCAACCCAGCCGGGCAGCTGGTCTGGTTCAGCCCCGCGCCGCCGGGGGACGAGGTGGAGGACATGAAGGTCCAGAACTACCTCGGTCATACCGTGCTCACCTACTGGCAGGGCCGCATCGCGCTCGGTCACGGGATCGACGGGGTCGGCGTGATCGACAACACCGCCTACCGCCGCGTCGCGCAGGTTCAGGCCGGCAACGGCCTGTCGATGGACCTCCACGACCTCGTACTGGGGCCGGGCGGCGTCGCCTGGGTCACGATCTTCGAGCCGGTCTACATGAACCTCAGCGCCTACGGCGGGGCCTCCAGGGGGATCATCGAAGACTGCGTGATCCAGGAGATCGACGTGCGCACCGGGCTGGTGATGTTCGAGTGGCACGCGATCGGACACGTGCCGCTGACGGACTCATACAGTCACGCCTCGCCCAACCCCACCTCGCCGTGGGACTGGTTCCACATCAACTCGCTCGACGTCGAGTCGAACCAGAACATCCTGATCAGCGCCCGCAACACGTGGGCCGTCTACCAGCTCGGGCACACCTTCGGCGAGATCCTGTGGACGCTCGGCGGACGCCACAGCTCCTTCGCGCTCGGTGCCGGCGTGCGCTTCGCCTGGCAGCACGACGCGTCGCGGCTCCCCGACGGGGGGGTCCAGATCTTCGACAACGAGGACACACCGAGAATCGAACCGCGTTCGCGAGGGATCGACGTCGCGCTGAACTTCATGACGCGATCCGCGACGCTCGAACACGAATACGTCGACCCCGCGCGCAACGTGCTCTCGGCGAGCCAGGGCGACGTGCAGACCCTCCCCAACTCCGACCAGCTGGTCGGCTGGGGCCAGGTCGGCCTGGTGTCCGAGACCTCGCCGAGCGGCGCGCTGACCTTCCAGCTGAGCCTCCCGTCACTGGTCGAGTCCTACCGCGACTTCCGCTTCCCGTGGATCGCCGTACCGGCCACACCACCCGCGCTCGTCGCCACCGCCGGAAGCGCCGCGGGCACGACCGCGATCGCGGCCAGCTGGAACGGCGCGACCGGCGTCGCGGACTGGCAGGTGCTGGCCGGCGCGAGCGCCGCTGCGCTGGCGCCGATCGGAGCCCCGGTCGCGAGCACCGGGTTCGAAACGCTGATCACCGCCGCAACGTCCGGGCCGTACGTGGCCGTGCGAGCGCTCGGCTCGAACGGCGCGGTGCTCGGCACCTCGGCCGCCGTCACCGTCGCGCCGGGGCCCGCGTAGTCCTTGGCGGACCGCCGGACCCCCGGCGGTCGTGCGATGCTTGACGGGCGGCGATGAATCCCTCGGAGCTCGACGCCCTCTACGCGTTCCTGGCGGCGGTCGCGATGGCGGCCTTGCTCACGCCCCTCACGATGCTGCTCGCACGCCGCGTGCGGGCGGTCGATCAGCCTCGCGAGCGCGGTCTCTCAAACCGCGAGACGCCGCTGCTGGGCGGGCTCGCGATGTTCGTCGCGGTGGCGGTGGCTGGGGAGATCTGGCTGCGCAACGCGCGCCTTCCCAGGGAGCCGCCGGCGATCCGTCGTCTGCTCGGCCACCATGCCGTCCCGACTCACTTCCCCTGGCTTGGCATCCTCGCCGCGTGCGCGCTGATAACGCTGGTCGGCGCGCTGGACGACCGCTTTGATTTCCATCCCGCAGCCAAGCTGCTGGGTCAGATCGCCGCGGCGATCATCGCCGTGCGCGGCGGCGTGAACGTGTTCTACATCACGCTGCCGTTCGTAGGTGGGCTCCAGTTCCCTCAGGCGGGGCCGACGCTCACGGTGATCGGCCTGGTCGCGATGATGAACGTCGTCAACTTCTCCGACGGCGTGGATGGTCTTGCCGCGGGGGTCTGCGCGATCGTCGCGGTGGCGTTCGCGTTCATCGCCTTCAACCTCGGGTGGAACGCGGGCGGCGTGCTGGCCGCGATCACCGCAGGCGCAGCGCTCGGTTTCCTGTTCCACAACTTTCCACCGGCGTCGAGCTTCATGGGCGACGCCGGCTCGAACCTGCTCGGGCTGCTGATGGGCTGCGTCGCCGTCGAGGGTGACCTCAAGACCTCCGCGGTCGTGGCCTTCGCGCTGCCGATGATCCTGCTCGCCGTTCCGTTTCTCGACACGACCTTCGTCGTGCTCAAGCGGCTCAAGTACGGCCGCCCCGTGTACGCGGCCGACCAGGAGCACCTGCATCACCGGATGGCCCGGATCGGCTACAGCGTGCGCCGTACGCTGCTGTTCTTCTACGGCTGGACGCTTTTGCTGGCCGGCCTCGCCGTCGCGCTGCGCTTCATCCCATACTCCGACGGCCACGGGCACCTGCGTCTCGGTTGGTCGATCCTCGTCGGCGTGCTCGGCCTGATCGTGCTGGCGGCGAGCGTCTACCTGATCTACGTACTCGAGATCTTCCGCTGGGTCACGCTGCGACGCCTGCCCAAGCCGCGCCCGGACGCCGCCGATGACGTGCGCTCGCTGGAGGCGAGCCAGCCCGACCAGCGTCCGGCGGGCGAGCCCTCACCAGTCACGCACGGCGGCGGCGACGAGCACAACTGAGTGCCACATCCGCCTAGTGTCGGTGGAGTTGGCCGCGGCGTGTGCCAGAATGGGCGCGCGTCGCGCGCGTCGTGACAGCGAGCACCCCGAGCGCGCGTTTCGCGCAGTCAGCGCAACTTCTCGACTCCCGGATGGTCTAGCAACTGATGTCGCGCATCACACGACCACTGCTGTGCCTGCTCGCGCTCGGCCTCGCGATCCCGCTCGTTTCCGCGGCGGCGTCCGCAAGCCCGGCCGCGAAGCTCAAGCATCACCCGGTGATCGGCATCGGTGACGACAAGGCGGACATGTTCGCGGATCCGCGCTTCGTCGCGCTGGGTGTCAAGGCGGTGCGCTACGACATGTCGTGGGATGCGCTGTCGGTGACCTATCAGCGTCAGGAGGTCACGAGCTGGATGGATGCGGCGCACCGGGAAGGGTTGAGCGTGCTGGTCACGATCGATCATTCCGATCGGATCATCTACAGGCGGGTCAAGGTGCACGGGAAGTGGAAGCGGAAGGCCTTCAGCCAGACGCGGGTGTTGCCGTCGACGGCGCAGTACATCAAGGCGTTCAAGGCCTTTCGCAAGGACTTCCCTTGGGTCAAGGACTTCACGACCTGGGATGAGACGAACTGCTATTGCGAGGTGACCTACGACAAGGAGGCGCAGATCGCGGGCTTCTACCGCGCTCTGCGTTCGGCGTGCCCGTCGTGCACGATCCTCGCGGCCGAGTTCCTGGATGTCGACAAGCACTACGCGGTGCCGATGAGCACCTGGGTGTCCACGCTCGACCGCGATCTCGGCTTCCAACCGGGGTACTGGGGGCTGAACGACTATGAGGATGCAAACCACCTGGTCAGCACGGAGACGCGCCAGTTATTGGGGCTTGTTCGCGGCAACATCTGGCTCGCCGAGACTGGCGGCATCGTCAATCGCCCAAAGGTGAAGAACGCCGGCTTCCCCCAGAACGCCACACACGCCGCGAAGGTCGACAGCTACATCCTCAACAAGATCGGCTCGCTGAGCCCGCGGATCCAGCGCATCTACCTCTACGAGTGGGACGCCAAGACCCCCGAGGACAGCTGGGACACGGCGCTGATCTCCTACACGGGCGCGCCGCGCCCGGGCTATGACGTGCTCGCCAACACGCTCGCATCCTGGGGCATCCGGCCGAACTGCAGGATCTCCCTGGTCCCGCCGGCCTGCGCTGGGACCGGCGCGACCGGCGCCACGGGCGCGACCGGCGCGAAGTAGCGACCCGCCCGCGCCGCCCCCGCCGCCGTGGTAACGAAGCTGGAGCTGACCGGCAGGCGGGGACCTGTGGCCGCCTAACCGCCCCGCCCTGTTGTCGTCGCGGGGGGCGGCGCCTAGGCGGCGGACAGCGGGTCGTGGACCGCGAGACGGATCGCGACGAGGTAGGCGCAGGCGATCAGCGTGGCGATTCGCAGCCTGCGGCTCGAGCTCAGCGAGGCCGGCAACAGCGCCCACAGGCCGTACCACGGGACGAGCCAGACCGTCGCCGCCAGCAAGGCGAGCGTCGTCCAGCCGTAGCAGTCGAGCCAGTGCGCGCCGCCCCAGGTTCGCCAGAGCATCACGACCAGCACGCAGCCGAACAGCGCAAGGAAGCCGATCCGGATCGTGGGCGAGAGCTGGCCGAGGCCCAGCAGCTGTGAGAGCTCGGCGGGGAGGCTGTGCCCGGCCACCTTCTCCTGCTGGGTGACGAGCGCGCCGGCCAGCCCGAACAGGTGCGGGCCGAAGGCGATCACGGCGATCACCGTCACCGCCACCGAGGCGATCACCATCGCGGCGGCGGCGCGGCCCCGCCGCCTCGCCCCAAGCAGGGCGAACGGCAGGGCGAGCGCCGCCGAAGCCTTGATCGCGCTCGCGGCGACAAGCGAGGCGCCGCCGCGCAGCTCCGCGCCCGCCACGATCCAGAGCGCCCCGGCCGCCACCAGCATCCCGATCAGCGCCTCGTTGTGGGCCCCGGGCACGGCGAACACCAGCACGAGCGGGTTCAGCCCGTAGAACGCGATTGCGCCGCGCCGTGAGCGCCCCAGGCGCGGCGCGGCGCGCCAGATCAGCGCGACCGTGGCGAGGCTCGTCAGCGCCGCGATGCTCTTCAGCGCCCACAGGCCGCCGGCGATCCCGAGCGGCACGAGCGCGTCGCTCAAGAGCGTGAACAGCGGGCCGTAGGGGGTCGTGAGCGTGGGCCACCCGAGCAGGTGGTAGACGGGGTCCGCAGGCGCCGCCGCCGGCGTGTGGACGTATGGGCTGAGCCCGTGCAGCACATCGAGGCGGGCGAAGCCGATGTAGCCGAACACGTCGCCCGAGAAAAGTGGTGGCGCGAGCAGCGCCGCGAGGTGGGCGAGCACGATGGCGCCCCACAGGCGGCGCGACGAGACCGCCGCCGCGCAGCGGAGTGCGACGAGGTAGCAGGCGCAGATCGCCACGACCGTAAGCTCCAGGCCACCCGTCGACAGTTCCAGCCCGAGACCGTGAAGCGGTCCAGCCAGCCAGTCGGGGAAGAAGTGCGGCCCCGCCTCGGCGACGGCGCGCGACGGCGCCGAGGCGGTCGCGATCGCGAGCAGCGCCATCGCGGCGACGAGCCCGGCAAGCGCCAGCGTGCCGAGGGCGCCCGCGCGCCCGCCATCGCGGGTCACCTCGGGCGGATCGCCGCCGCGGCGCTCGAGATCGCTCGTGGACGGATGTTCGAGGTCCGTGCCCTGGCGCGGGCGGGGCAGCGTGCTGGTAGCCACGGGAGCATCATCCCGGCTCGGCGATCCGGGCGGCCTCACGGTAGGCGTGTAACCGCGTGCACGGCGTGGCGGCGCCCGCGCCGCGATCGAGCGGCACCGCTGCGCCGGGCGCGGCGGGATGTGAATCTTCGTATCAATTTCTTACGTTTCGCCTCCTCGACCGGTACAGTTGACGTACCCGTCGGCGTTCGATCTCGCGCGGGACGGCGGCAAACGGGCCGCCAAACATCGCCTTGCGTCTCCGCCGCCAACACGATCTGACCGTTCCGCGTGCCCCCGGCCCGCGACGCGTGCTGATTCTCTCCGCCGACGTCGGCGAGGGCCACGCGGC
>CAZABN010000035.1:0-18771 GCA_964483345.1 uncultured Solirubrobacteraceae bacterium | reverse complement strand
AACGCCGTGCACGCCGGGATCTACCGCGCGCTGGCGGCCGGCTACTACCGCCGCGCCGGGATCGACCTGACCGTGATCCCGCCCAGCTCGACCTCGACGACGCTCGAGCTGATCGACGCCGGCAAGGCCCAGTTCGGCCTCGCCGACGGGATCGATGTGGCGCAGCAGATCGCGATGGGCCGCGACGCGGAGGCGATCATGGCGATCGTCCAGCGTCCGCTCGGCGCGCCGATCGCCCTCGCGAGCGAGCATCTGCGCTCGGCCGCGGACCTGGTCGGCAAGACCGTCGGGGTCACCGGGGTGCCGTCGGACCTCGCGGTGCTGGACACGGTGGTCGCCCACGCCGGCGGGAACCCGGCGAAGGTGCGGACCGTGACGATCGGCTTCGACGGCGTCGCCTACCTCGAGGCCGGCCGGATCGCCGCGTTCACCGGCTACTGGCCCGACGACGGCGTGACGCTCCAGGTCAGCGGCTACCCGATCACCGTCTTCAAGCTCGACGCGGGCGGCGGGCCCGCCTACCCGGGGCTCGTCGCGTTCACGACGCGCTCGTTGATCAAGCGCGACCCTGGGCTCGTGCGCGCGTTCGTGCGCGCCACCGTCCATGGATACGAGGACACCCTGCGCGACCCCTCGCGGAGCCTCGCCGACCTGCTCGCCGCCAACCCGTCGATCTCACGCCGGCTGGCGCGCGCGTCGCTCGCGGCCTACCTGCCGATCTTCGACGCGGGCGGCGTCCCGGACGGCACGCTCGTCGCGTCGAGGATCGCGGCGCTGTCGCGCTGGCTCGTGCGCAACCACCTGGTCGCGCGGCCCGTCGCCGTCGCGCGCTTCGGCACGAACGCGTTCCTGCCGTGAGGCTCGCGGCGCGTGGGCTTGCGAAGACGTTTGCCGGCGGCGACGTCGAGGCGCTGGCCGACGTCTCGATCGAGCTGGCGGAGGGGGAGTTCGTCTCGATCGTCGGACCAAGCGGCTGCGGCAAGTCGACGCTGCTGGCGATCCTCGCCGGGCTGACGGAGCCGAGCGCGGGGGAGATCACGGTCGACGGCGCGGCGCCGGCCGGGGGGCTGCTCGGCGCGATCGGCTACATGCCCCAGCGCGATCTGCTGATGGAGTGGCGCACGACGCTGGCCAACGCGACTTTGGGCCTCGAGCTGGCCGGCGTCGAGCGTGGCTCGGCGCGTGAGAGGGCGATGGCCGAGGTCGGGCGCTTCGGCCTCGCCGGCTTCGAGGATCGCCGCCCCTCGGCGCTCTCCGGCGGGATGCGCCAGCGCGCCGCGCTGCTGCGAACGTTCCTCGCGGGGCGTGACGTGCTGTTGCTCGACGAGCCCTTCGGCGCGCTCGACGCGCTGACCCGCGAGGCGATGCGCGAGTGGCTGCTCGGCGTCTGGGAGGCCGACCGCAAGACGATCCTGCTCGTCACCCACGACGTCGAGGAGGCGGTCTTCCTCTCCGACCGCGTTTATGTGATGTCGGGGCGCCCGGGGCGCGTGCGTGCGGAGGTTGAGGTGGCGCTGCCGCGCCCGCGCACGCTCGAGCTGACGGCGACGCCGGCGTTCGCGCAGCTGAAGGAGCGGCTGCTCGCGCCGCTGCGCGATGAGGCGCGAGCGGCGCTGGGGGCCTCGGCGTGAGCACGCCGGGCGCCCGACTCGCGCTGGCGCTGGGCGGACGCCTGGAGCCGCGGCCGCGAGCCGGCCTGCGGGGGCGCGGGCTCGTCGCGCAGGTCGTGCCGCCGCTCGTGCTTGGCGTCGCGCTCGTGGCGCTCTGGCAGGGATACGTCGCGGTGTCGGGCGTCCACGAGGGGATCCTCCCGTCGCCGCTGGAGGTGGCCCGGGCGCTGGTCCGCGACCGCAGCCTGCTGGTGTCGGCTGCCGGCACGACGCTTTCGGAGGTGCTGCTCGGCTACGCGATCGCGATCGTGGTGGGAGTCGGGCTGGCCGTCGTGGTCTCGAGCTCGCGCCTTGCCGAGCGCGCGATCTACCCGTGGCTCGTCGGCTCGCAGATGATCCCGATCCCGGTGCTGGCGCCGGTCGTGGTGCTCTGGACCGGCTTCGACATCCGGCCGAAGCTGATCATCGTCGCGCTCGTCACGTTCTTCCCGATCGCCGTGAACACGATCGATGGGCTGCGCGCCACCGATCCGGAGCTGGTCGGCCTGCTGCGCACGTTGGGCGCCGGCCGCCGGCAGGTGCTGCGCATCGCGCGCGTGCCCAACGCGCTGCCCTACCTGTTCTCCGGCCTGCGGGTCTCGGCCGCCTTCGCGGTGATCGGCGCCGTGTTCGCGGAATGGGTCGGGTCTACGAGCGGCCTCGGGGTCCTGATTCTCGACTACAGCAACCAGACGGAGACCGCCGACGTCTTCGCGGTGGTCGTCGTGCTGGCCGTCATCGGCGTCGCGCTGTTCGCGGCCGTCGGCGCCGTCGAACGCCTGGTGGTCCCGTGGTGGCGGATCGAGGAGTGAGGGCGGAGCGCGAGCACATCGGACGAGGGCGCTCCGCGCGAGGGCGCTCCGCGCGAGGGCGCTCCGTGCGAGCGGCGCTCCGCGCGAGGGCGCTCCGTGCGAGGGCGCTCCGCGCGAGCGGCGCGCGGGCGCCCGACGCTGGCCGCGACCGCGCCGACGGCCCGATACGATCAACGGCCCTCGCCGACGTAGCTCAGCTGGTAGAGCACTTCACTCGTAATGAAGGGGTCCCCGGTTCGAGTCCGGGCGTCGGCTTG
This sequence comes from uncultured Solirubrobacteraceae bacterium, assembly GCA_964483345.1. Lineage (GTDB taxonomy): Bacteria > Actinomycetota > Thermoleophilia > Solirubrobacterales > Solirubrobacteraceae > Palsa-513. The sequence continues at coordinate 16,053 of CAZABN010000035.1, read as the reverse complement.
GGGAGTGCCTGGCCAGTGGCACCTCCTGGTGGACAACCCAACGTGGCAGGTCGAGCCTCGGCTTCTTGCGGGACCAACGAGGCCGCCGCGCGGGCGACAGCGGCATAACACGGACCGTTGCCGGGGTGTGACGCGGTGCGGCGTAAGCTCAGAGCGTCCTGCCCTGAACGCGACCGAGCAGGGCATGGGTAGCCCGACCGAAACGACGACCGCAATGCGCCGCACACTCCTCCCCACCTCCGTCATCACGGTTGCCGTCGCCTTGCTGCTCGTAGCTTGCGGCGGCAGCTCGAGCGGCCTGAGTGTGGCGCACCAAGGCGGAGCGGCCAGCTCGACAGCCAGTTCCGGCTCCCCCAGCGCCGGTTCGGTCGGCCCGGGATCCCCTGGCTTCATGGCCCAACTGCTCAAGTACTCGGCGTGCATGAGGGAGCACGGCGTGCCCAACTTCCCGGACCCGACCGCCAGTGGGGGAATCCCGGTGCCCGCGGGTCAAACCTCGCCCGCGTCCGTGGCGGCGCAGGCGAGGTGCCACAAGCTCCTGCCCGGTGGGGGCTTCCCGGCCCCCGGCTCGGCGACACACCCCTCCGCACAGGCCCTCGCGCAGATGCTGAAGATCTCGCGGTGCATGCGCAGGCACGGCATCAGCGACTTCCCCGACCCCAGTTCTGGTATCCCGTCCAACCTCGCGGCCCGCGGCGTGATCGCCGACATGGGCGGAGTGGTCCTGGTGTTCCCGTCCGCGGCCGCCATGCGCACACCGGCGTTCGCGCAGGCGGAGGTCACGTGCAACCTCGGACCCGTCGGCCAGAACCTCCGCGGCTAGAGCCAGGCGCGGACTTGCAGCCGCGATCGAGGTGTTCCCCACTGCGTAAACGATGGTCGGTATGGTAGTAGTATCGTTATGACCATGCTGTCGGTGAGCATCGACCATTCGGACCAGACGACGCTCCACGAGCAGGTCGCCGCCGAGCTTCGACGCGCGCTTGCCGCGGGCGAGGCGAGGCCGGGCGATCGGCTGCCGCCTGCCAAGGACTTCGCCGCGGAGCTCGGCGTGAACTCGAACACTGTGCTTCGCGCCTTCCATCAGCTTCGCGACGAGGGGCTGCTGGAATTCCGGCGAGGGAAGGGCATCACCGTCGCTGGTGCACCCGAGCGAGGCCTGGTGGTTGCTCGCGCGAAGGAACTGGTGTTGTTCGCGCGCTCGCAGGGCGTTGGCCCCGACGAGCTCGCCCGCCTCTTCGAGCAGATCGCGTAGCAACCGTGGCTGGAGGACTGACGACGAGCCGTGCGGACGATCTCGCGACGAGCGAACCGGCCGGCTTGTCTCCTGAGCCGATCGAGGATCTGATCCCCGAGGTCCGCCGGCGCGCTCGGCGTCGCCGGCTCAGAAACCTTGTCGTCGTCGTGGTGGCGGCCGCGCTCGTGGCAGGCCTGATCGCGATCACCGGCTCGGGTTCTCCTGCGACGCACCGGACCGGCGGATCGCCGTCGCCGTCTTCTCTCGCATCCACGCTTGCGAACGGTGCGACTGTTGTCCCCGAGCAGCCGGTTTCTCTCGCGGCCGGACCGAACGGAGAGCTGTATCTCGCCGACGTTGGACGCAACCAGATTCTCCGGCGATTGGCGGATGGACGCTTCGTGGTGGTGGCTGGAACCGGCGTCGCCGGCTACACCGGCGATGGCGGCCTTGCTACTGCGGCCGAGATCGAGGCGCCCGGCAGCTTGGCGATCGGTTCCAACGGAGCCCTCTACTTCGCGCAGACGGGTCGCACGAAGTCTCCCTCGCGCCTGATGCACTCCGTGGTCCGGGAGGTCACGCCGGACGGAAGGATCGCAACGGTCATCGGCCAGGATCCGAATTGTGCCGTCGTGCCGTCGAACTCGATCTCGGTGCCTGCGGCGTCCGCCGATTTCTCCGGTGCAATGCTCACGATCGGGAGTGACGGCCTGCTCGACGTCTCGACGACGGTGTGTCCGAACGTCCTCCATCTCGGGAACTTCGTCCGGCTGACCTCCTCTGCGGAGCTTGTCCGAATGTCGGCCGACTCAATTCGAGTTCCAAAAGAGACTTCGGGTTTCTGCGGGCCTGGAGTTCCCGGCCCCGGATTCGTCGCGTTTGGGTGCGACTCCGGTGCCGGCCGGGGTCCAAGACTGATGGTTGTCCGATCCAACGGCAGCGGCGAGAACTATCCGGATCTCGGTTCGCAGTCGGATGCCATGTCTGCCTCCGACGGAACCGTCGTCGCGATCCACAACCACGCAATCGTCCGCGTCGGACCGAACGGGCTCACCACGATCGCAACCCAGCGTCAGCTGACCAACCTTGTCCCAGGCGCAAAGTTTGCCTGGCCGGGTGTCGGAATCGGTATCGGTCGCGAGGGAACCATCTACGTCGATCAGGACTTCATAGTCGCCCGTCCTGGCTGTGCGGACGCCATCTTCGAGATCGAGCCGGGCGGGCAGATCCGGAGACTGTGGCGCTCGGGCCGGACCGGTTCCTGTTACTGACCCTGGTGGTGTTAGGCGTGCTCAGCGGCATCGGCCTCGCGTCGGCGCGTCGTGGTCAGACGTTCCTGCGCAGAAAGTCGACCGCGGCAAGGTCCTCGCCGCCGTGCCCCGCTGCGACCGCTCGCTCGAGGCGGTCGTGGACGACCTGGAGCAGAGGACTCGGGGCCGCAAGCTCCGCCGCGAGATCGATGTCCTTGAGGGCGAGCTGCACAGCGAAGCCGGCCGCGTAGGCGCCGGCGTCCATCGAACGCACCTTCTGCAACTCGTAGGGCATCGCCAGCGGACCAGCCTCGAGCGCCGTCACGAATGTCGCGTGGTCGATCCCGAGAGCGTCACAGAGTGCGAGCACATCGCTCATCGCGACCGTCGCCGCGGTCATCCAGGCGTTGACCGCGAGTTTGAGGGCGCTACCCTCGACCCCGCTCCCGACGTGCAGCACGGAGGAGCCGAGGGCGTCCAGCACAGGACGCGCACGGTCCAGCGCGGCGGCCTCCCCGGCGACGAGCCACACGAGCTTTCCCTCGCGCGCGGGCGTCGTGCTGCCGGAGACCGGTGCGTCGAGGTAGGCGATGCTGTGCTCGCGCGCCAGCTCAGCAAGGGCCCCGGCGCTGCGCGGACCCACGGTGCTCGCCTGGATCCAGACGGCATCGCCCTTGACGTTGGCGATCGCATCGGCCATGACCTCGGCGACGGCGGCGCCGTCGCGAAGCACCGTGATGACGACGGACGCGCCGCGGACCGCCTCCTCCAGCGTTGCCACTGCGGTGACGCCTCGCGCCTGCGCTGCGGCCAGGCGAGCCCGCTGCTCCGTGCGATTCCACAGACGAACGTCATGGCCGGTTTCGCCGAGCCGCGACGCCATCGCCGCCCCGAGCGCACCGGCTCCGAGCACCGCCGTGATTCGAACGTCAGGCACAAGCGCTCCCTCGTGTTCAACGAACGCACTACGAGCCCGTGGCACCACCATCACGGCGCCCCGACAGGAGGGTACCCGTGTCGACCTGAGAGCGCGAACGGTTCGCCCGCCTGAGCGGACGGGTCCCCTCCGCGGTCCCGCGACCGTTCAGGCACCCGCGAAAGCCCGCGCGCCGGCGTGCAAGACCGCGGCTCCGCGTCGCCAGCCGGTCACGCCGGGCGCGCCCGAGCGCGGCGCCCGGGCGCCATCCTTGGACGACGTCGCTACATGCCGCGGCGGCTGCGGCGGTTGGAGCGGTATCCGTAGCCGCTCAGCAGCAGGACGATGACGATTATGAGCAGAATCGTGACGAGCATGGCACCTCCCAAGGTCAAGCGGTTGGTTGCGGACCCTCTATGACTGGCTAGCGCTTGCGCGCGTCGATGAGCTTGTCGGCCAGCTTCTCGACGCTGTCCTTCACCGAACCCCTGGCCTGGTCGACGCGTCCCTCGTCCTTCAGGCGCTGGTTGCCGCTCAGTGCGCCTGCAGCTTCCTTGACGCGCCCCTTCGCCTTGTCGATGTTCTTGTCGGTCATCAATCCTCCTGATCGCGGATCGGCGAGCGCCCGGATGGGCGCTCGCGGCTGCTGCGTCCCGGTCGCCGCCGACGGGGAGCTGGCTCGGTCATGGCAAGTCCTTGGAAGCCTGCGCGGCGGCGATCGCGGCACGCGCCGTGAGGCCGAGCCCCTGCGAGATCGACAGGGCGGCGGCGCCGGCGGTCTTATCGGAGCCGATGAATGCGACCACGCGACGCGGTCGTGCAGTCGTCCAAGCAAGTTGCGCGGCGCCGCGCGAGGCGCCCGCGGGCACGTGCGCGCGGCGCGCAGGCGAATCGGTGGGAACCAGCTGGTGGGGCATGTCGACCTCCGGGCTCGTCAGAGCAGGACCTCGGAAAGTCAATTGGTGTTGCCCGCCCACGCTCTGTGAGCCGACCTCACCGGATGCCCTTCACGACTCACTGTACTCCGCGCGAGGGCGCGACACAAAGGGACGCCCGGCGACCGCGATCGATCCGGCGTCATGCCTGCCAGGCGTCCCCCTACGCCCGTGGCGGGCCGGGGCGGGCGGGAAACGCGGCGAACGCGACAACCGAGCCGGAGAACGCCGCGCCCACCGAGCCGCCGGCGAAGATCGTCAGGCCGGTCAGGAACAGGCGCTTGCGGCCGAAGCGATCGGCGAGGCTGCCGCCGACGAGCAGCAGCCCGGCGTAGACCATCGCGTAGGCGTCGACGATCCACTGCAGCTGGCTGGACGTCGCCCCCAGCTTGCGCACCAGGGTCGGCAGCGTGACATTGAGGATCGTGTTGTCGAGGTTCACGACGAGGATCGAGACGCACAGCACCGCCAGCGCCGCCCAGCGACGCGTCTCGCGTGCCACGCCGCCCGCCGCTCTCGGGCTGGCCGTGGATCGGCGTCGGCCGCTGCCGCGGGTCAGAGCCGGGAACGATGCCTGCCGATGGCGGAGATCCGGCACGCAGCGAACGCTAGGGCGAGCGGAAATGCCCGGCATCCGTAGTTCCAGGCGGTCCGCCTCGGGCGCGCCCGCGCCCGCGATCCAGGATCCTCCTCAGTCGCGCCCGCCGCCACGAAGGCCGGGCGGGAGGGCCTGGCGGTGCTCGCGGTCGCGCCGCGAACACCGTCCGCTACGAGTAGACCCTGTAGATCGTGCCGCCCTGCTCGCCGATGTAGACGTAGCCATCCTGCACGGCCAGGCTGATGATCGGCGAGTCGAACCCGGTCACGAACGGCTTCACCGGCCCGCCCGAGGTCGGGATCGTGACGACCTCCGGGCCGGCGCCGGGGAGGCCGGTGTAGAGCGCGACGTAGAGCGTCTTCGCGATCGAGCTGATCCCCATCGGCGAGGTGTGCTTCGGCAGGAAGATCAGCGGCTTGTTGAACTTCCGGCAAACGTTGGCCTGCGCCGGCATCCAGATGCAGCTGGGGAAGCCGTAGTTCTGGCCCGGCTTGGCCACGACGATCTGATCGCGCGGGATCGTGGCGGGAGCGCCATAGTCCGCGCCGAGGTCGCTCACGTAGGGGTAGCGCGAGCCCGCGGGGAAGTGCAGCTGGAAGGGCTGGCGCAAGCCGCGCGCGACGATCCGCAGATCACTGCCGTTCGCCTTCATGGAGACCACGGCCTGGGAGAGCGGGAAGGGGTCCTTGGTGTGGTCGTAGGCCGGCTCCTTCGCCAACAGGCCTGCGTAGAGGCGCCCGTCGGGTCCGAAGGCGATGCCGCCAAAGCCGTTGAATGAAGGTGAGGGGTTGGCATAGATCGTCTTGTCGCTGGCGAACGAGGTGCCGTTCCAGCCGCTCAGTGCGATGATCGTCGGGCCGGTCGAGACGTAGAGCGAGTTGCCCTCCCAGGCCAGGCCGTAGACGTCCGTCGGACCGTTCGGCACCGCCTTCACGTCGCCGCGCGCGACGGTGACCAGACCGCCGGGGCCGTAGTTGGGCAGTGACGGTCCCTCGCCGATGAACATCGTCCCGTCGCCCCAGGCGAACGATGTGGGCGTGTAGACGTACTGCGCGACGATCTGCACAGGCTGGCCGTTGGCGGCGGTCGGGCCGGAGGCCGTCTGGGCGCCGGTTGACCCGGGCAGCGCCAGCGAAGCCGCGAGCACCAGCGCGACCGCCAGCGCGGCCGGAACGACGCGAACTCCACGCTGTGCCGACAGATCAGTGCCTCCGGGTAGCGAAATCCAGGCGCGGAGCATACGTGACCGCCCGGCCGGCGCGAAGCAGCGACCGGGGCCTGGCGCGGCGCGGTCAGTGCGCGAAGGCCGCCACCTGCGGCCGTGACGCCGGCAGCGGCGCGCTGAGCGCCTCGAGCGCGGCGGTGTGCGCGCGCAGGTCGCGCAGCAGCAGGTCGGCCATCTCGTGGCTCATCCCGGCGCGCACGACGATCCGCAGCACGGAGAGATCCTCGCGGTTGGCCGGGAAGCTGTAGGCGGGGACGAGCCAACCCCGTTCACGCAGGCGGTCGGAGACGTCGAACACCGTGTAGTTCGTCACCTCGGGCTTCAGCGTGAAGGCGAACACGGGCAGGTCGGCGGCGTCGCTGATCAGCTCGTAGGGGCCGATCGTCGCGATCTCAGAGGCGAGGTAGCGGGCGACGTCGGACGAGCGCTGCTGCACGGCCCGGTAGCCGTCGTGCCCGAGGCTCGCGAACATCAGGTACTGCGTGACCACCTCGCTCCCGGGCCGCGAGAAGTTCAGCGCGAAGGTGGGCATGTGACCGCCTAGGTAGTTGACGTCGAAGATCAGGTCGGCCGGCAGCGCGTCGCGGTCGCGCCACAGCGCCCAGCCCACGCCCGGGTAGACGAGCCCGTACTTGTGCCCGGACGCGTTGATCGACTGCACGCGTGGGATGCGGAAGTCCCAGACCAGGTCGGGCTGGATGAACGGCGCGACGAATCCGCCGGAGGCGGCATCGACATGGATCGGGACGTCGATGCCCCGGTCGCGCTCGAGCGCGTCGAGCGCCGCGGCGATCTCGCCGACCGGCTCGTAGCTGCCGTCGAAGGTCGAGCCGAGGATCGCGGCGACGCCGATCGTGTTCTCGTCGCACTGCGCCGCGGCTTCAGCGGCGCCGAGCGTGTAGCGCTCACCCTCCATCGGGACCAGGCGCGGCTCGACGTCCCAGTAGCGGCAGAACTTCTCCCAGCAGACCTGCACGTTGATGCCCGCGACCAGGTTCGGGCGGTCGGTCGGGCGCCCGGCGGCGCGCATCCGCTCGCGCCAGCGCCACTTCAGCGCGAGAGCCCCGAGCATCACCGCCTCGCTCGACCCCGTGGTCGAACAGCCGGTCGCCCGATCGCTGGGCGGGGCGTGCCAGAGGTCGGCGAGGATCTCGACGCAGCGTGACTCGATCTCCGCGGTCTGCGGGTACTCGTCCTTGTCGATCATGTTCTTCTCGACGGTCTGCGCCATCAGGCGGTCCGCCTGACTCGGCATCCATGTCGTCACGAAGGTCGCGAGGTTCAGCCGGGCGCTGCCGTCCAGCAGCAGCTCGCTGCTGATCAGCTCATAGGCGACCTCGTGGCCGAGCCCTGTCTGGGCGAGCGCTCGCAGCGGCGGGTCGTCGATCGAACGCTCCATCGCGGGCATGCTACGCCGCGGCCCAGGCTCGCGTGTAACGGCGGTGCGCCGGGCGGGACCAATGCGATGCACGCAGCGAACCCATCCCAGGAGGCCCCGTTCTTCGGGCGAAGCCAGCGGCCGCGAGCCGCCGAAGCCGCGATCCCCGTACCGTTACGCCGGTGGACGACGATGAGCGGCTCCTCGAACGCCTGCGGGCAGGTGACGAGGCGGCGTTTGGCGCCCTCGTGGCTGCTCATCACGATGCCATGCTCCGTCTCGCCTCCAACTTCGTCCCCTCGCGGGCGGTCGCCGAAGAGGTCGTCCAGGACACCTGGCTGGGTGTCCTGCGCGGCATCGACCGCTTCGAGGGACGATCTTCGCTGCGCACCTGGTTGCTGGCGATCCTGGTGAACCGGGCGCGCACGACCGGCGTGCGCGAGGCGCGCAGCATCGCCGTGGGCGATGCGACGCCGGCGGTCGACCGTGCGCGCTTCGACGTCTCCGGCGCCTGGTCCTCGCCGCCCGAGCAGTGGGTCGAGGACGCGGAGGAGCGTCTCGGCGCCGCGGCGCTCGCGGCGCACATCCACGAGGCGCTTGAGCAGATGCCGGCGCGTCAGCGCGCCGTCGTCACGCTGCGCGACGTCGACGGCCTCGACAGCGACGAGGTCTGCGCGGTGCTCTCGCTCTCGCAGGCCAACCAGCGCGTGCTCCTGCACCGCGGCCGCAGCCAGCTGCGGCGCGCCCTCGAAGCCGTCCTGGCGGCGGGGGGCGGCGGATGATGCTGCTACACAGACGCGCGATCGCCTGTCAGGAGGTCGTCGAACTGGTCAGCGACTACCTCGAAGGAGCGCTCTCCGGCGGTGAGCGCCGCCGCTTCGAACGCCACCTCGCCGGCTGCCCGCACTGCACCGAGTACCTCGTGCAGATGCGCGAGACGATCGCGCTGACCGGGCGGCTCGTGCCGGAGGACTTCTCGCCGCAGATGCGCGACGAGTTCGCGGAGCTCTTCCGGCGCTGGCGCGAGGAGGCGGTCGAGCCGCTCTGAGCGCGCGCCCCGCGCGTCCCCCCGCGCGCCGCGCGTGCCCCGCCGCGTCCGCCGCTCTATTTCCGGCGTCGCTGCGGGCGCGAGCGCTTCAGCAGCAGCAGCGAGCGCGCCGCGACGTTCACCGGCGAGCGAGCCTGGAAGCGCCGGGCGCCGGGCTGCAGCTCCGGGTCGAGCGTCGAAAGCTCGAGCTCCCACTCAACGCCGAAGCTCTGGTTGGGCAGGCGCATCTCGACGTCATCGAAGTGCGCGTTGAAGAGCAGCAGGAAGCAGTCGTCGACGATCGGCTGGCCGTCGCGGGTCGTTTCGGTGATCTCGTCGCCGTTCAGGAAGACGCCGAGCGTGCCGGCGCCGCTGTTTGACCAGTCGCGCTGGGTCATGCGCCGGCCGTCGGTGCGAAACCACCAGGCGTCGGGCAGGCCCGAGCCCTCCTGCTCGCGGCCGGCGAGGAAGTGGGTCCGGCGGAACACCGGATGCTCGCGGCGCAGCTCGATCAGCCGGCGCGTGAACTCCAGCAGCCGCCGCTGCCACTCCTCGTGCTCCCAGCCGTACCACGAGATGCCGTTGTCCTGGCACCAGGCGTTGTTGTTGCCGTCCTGGCTGCGGCCGAACTCATCGCCGCCGAGCAGCATCGGCACGCCTTGGGAGAGGAACAGCGTGGCGAGGAAGTTGCGCTGCTGTCGCTCGCGCAGCGCGGCGATCGCGGGGTCGTCGGTGGGCCCCTCGGCGCCGCAGTTCCACGAGCGGTTGTCGTCGGTGCCGTCGCGGCCCGACTCGCCGTTGGCCTCGTTGTGCTTCTCGTTGTAGGAGACGAGATCGCGCAGCGTGAAGCCGTCGTGGGCGGTGATGAAGTTGATCGAGGCGAACGGTCGGCGTCCGTCCGACTGGTAGAGGTCGCTCGAGCCGGTGAAGCGCGACGCGAACTCGGCGACGCTCGCGTCGCCGCGCCAGAAGTCGCGCATCGTGTCGCGGTACTTCCCGTTCCACTCCGACCACAGCACCGGGAAGTTGCCGACCTGGTAGCCGCCGGGGCCGACGTCCCAGGGCTCCGCGATCAGCTTGACCTGCGAGAGCACGGGATCCTGGAAGATGATGTCGAAGAAGGCCGACAGGCGGTCGACGTCGTAGAACTCGCGCGCCAGCGCCGCAGCGAGATCGAAGCGGAAGCCGTCGACGTGGCACTCGATCACCCAGTAGCGCAGCGAGTCCATGATCAGACGCAGCACCGTCGGCTGCACGGGGTTCAGCGAGTTGCCGGTGCCGGTGAAGTCCATGTAGTGGCGCGGGTCGTCGGGCATCAGGCGGTAGTAGGCGGGGTTGTCGACGCCGCGGAACGAGAGCATCGGGCCGAGGTGGCTGCCCTCGGCGGTGTGGTTGTAGACGACGTCGAGGATCACCTCGATCCCGGCCCGGTGAAGCGCCTTGACCATGCCCTTGAACTCGTTCACCTGCTCGCCGTGCGCTCCGGTCGCCGCGTAGCCGGCGTGCGGCGCGAGATAACCGATCGAGCTGTAGCCCCAGTAGTTGGAGAGGCCGCGTTCGGCGAGGAAGGTCTCGTCGATGATGTGGTGCACCGGCAGCAGCTCGACGGCGGTGACACCCAGCTCGCGAAGGTGGGCGATCGCGGGCTCCGACGCCATCGCGGCGTAGGTCCCGCGCAGATCCTCGCGGGTCTCCTGCAGGCACTTCGTGAACCCCTTCACGTGCGTCTCGTAGATCACCGTTTCGGCCCAGCGCCGGCGCGGATGGCGATCGTCCTCCCAGTCGAAGCTCTCGTCGACGACGACGCAGCGCGGCATCGCCGGCGCGGAGTCCTCGTCGTCGGGCTCGAGATCGGCGTCGGGGTTGGCGGGGTCCGGCACGTAGGGGAACACGTTGGCCGCCTCCGGGTGCAGCTGGCCGACGATCGCCTTCGCGTAGGGGTCGAGCAGCAGCTTCGCCGGGTTGAAACGCAGACCCTGGGCGGGAGCGTAGGGCCCGTGGACGCGGTAGCCGTAACGCTGGCGCGGCCCGACGCCCGGCAGGTAGGTGTGCCAGTTGTGCGCGGTGTGATGCTCGACCACGACGCGCGCCTCGTTGTCGTCGTCGTCGAACAGGCACAGCTCGACCTTCTCCGCGCGCTCCGAGAACAGCGAGAAGTTCGTGCCCCGGCCGTCCCAGGTCGCGCCGAGCGGGAACGGCTGTCCGCGCCAGGCGACCGTCACGGCGCCGGCGCCTCGGCGCTCGCCGCGAAGCCGGAACGCCCACGGCCGGTGTCTGCGGGGGCGTCTGTCATGGCTGGCACGTGCGGTGCATCCTCAATCGGTGGCTCGAGCGGCGCGGCAACGAAGTCGCAGCGTATTCCGTCAGGGCATGGCGGCGCGGACGCCCGCCGCGTCCTGCGTCTCCGGAACCAGCCACAGCACCGCGAGCGGGGGCAGCGTCAGCGCCACCGAATGGCTCTGGTCGTTCCAGGCCAGCTCGTCGGCGGGCAGCCAGCCGCCGTTGCCCACATCGGAGCCGCCGTAGAGGGCGCGGTCGGTGTTCAGCACCTCGCGCCAGCGCCCGCCGTGCGGCAGCCCGACGCGGTAGCCCTCGCGGACCACCGGCGAGTAGTTGGCCACGCACACGAGCACGCGCCCGTCGCCGAAGCGCATGAAGGCGAGCACGTTGGCGGCCGCATCGCCTCCCTCGAGCCAGCGGAACCCCTCCGCCACGTTGTCCGCCAGCCACAGCGCCGGCTCGTCGTGGTAGACGCGGTTGAGGTCACGGACGAGCGACTGGATGCCCGCGTGCCCGGGCTGCTCGAGCAGGTGCCAGTCGAGCGAGCGCTCGTGGCTCCACTCCGCCTCCTGGGCGAACTCCTGGCCCATGAACAGCAGCTTCTTGCCGGGGTGGGCCCACATGAAGCCGTACAGGGCGCGCAGGTTCGCGAGCTGCTGCCAGCGGTCCCCCGGCATCCGCGCCAGCAGGGACCCCTTGCCGTGGACGACCTCGTCGTGGCTGAGCGGCAGGATGAAGTTCTCGCTGAAGGCGTACAGCAGGCTGAAGGTCAGCTCGTCGTGATGGAAGCGTCGGTGGATCGGCTCGTGCTCGAAGTAGTCGAGCGTGTCGTGCATCCAGCCCATGTTCCATTTCGCGCCGAAGCCGAGGCCGCCGAGATAGGTCGGGCGCGACACGCCGGGCCAGGCCGTCGACTCCTCCGCGACCGTGACGATGCCCGGCTCACGGCCGTAGAGGACCTCGTTGAGCGCCTTGAGGAACGCGACCGCTTCGAGATCCTCGCGCCCCCCGTACTCGTTTGGCACCCACTCGCCCGGCGCGCGCGAGTAGTCGCGGTAGAGCATCGAGGCGACGGCGTCGACGCGGATCCCGTCGACGTGATACTCCCGCAGCCAGAACAGCGCGTTGGCGATCAGGAAGTTGCGCACCTCGTTTCGCCCGAGGTTGAAGACCAGCGTTCCCCAGTCGGGGTGGGCGCCGCGTCGCGGGTCGGCGTGCTCGTAGAGGGCCGTGCCGTCGAAGCGCGCGAGCGCCCAGTCGTCGCGAGGGAAGTGCGCCGGCACCCAGTCGAGCAGCACGCCGATGCCGTGGCCGTGCAGGCGGTCGACGAAGGCGCGGAAGTCGTCGGGCGAGCCGAAGCGCGGCGAGGGAGCGTAGTAGGAGGTCACCTGGTAGCCCCACGAGCCGCTGAACGGGTGTGCCATCACCGGCATCAGCTCGACGTGGCTGAACCCGAGCTCGCCGACATAGGCGGCGAGCTCGTCGGCCAGTTCGCGGTAGCTCAGCGGACGGTTGCCCTCGAGCGTGTTCAGGCGCCAGGAGCCGAGGTGGACCTCGTAGATCGTCGTCGCGCCGGCGATCGGATCGCTCGCCGCGCGGCGGCGCAGCCAGTCGCCGTCGCTCCAGCTGTGGTGGGCGCGATGCACGATCGAGTTCGTGCCGGGCGGCAGCTCGGCCTCGAACGCGACGGGGTCCGCCTTCAGCAGCAGCTGCCCGTTCTGTGTGCGGATCTCGTACTTGTAATGCGCGCCCTCGTCGACATCCGGCACGAACAGCTCCCACACGCCCGAGGCGCCGAGCGAGCGCAGCGGGTGCAGGCGCCCGTCCCAGGAGTTGAAATCGCCAACCACGCTGACCGACCTCGCCGCCGGCGCCCACACCGCGAAGGAGGTTCCGCTGACGGCGTCGATCTCGCGAGGGTGCGCGCCGAGGCGCTCGTAGAGCAGTTCGTGGCGGCCCTCCGCCAGCAGGTGGATGTCGAGATCGCCGAGCGTCGGGAGGAAGGCGTAGGGGTCGCGCAGCCGGAAGCTGCCGCCATCGGCGTAGCGGGCCTCCAGCTCGTAGCGCAGCGGCAGCGTGGCGCCCTTGACCACAGCGGAGAACAGTCCGCTCGGGTGAAGCCGTCGCAGCTGCTGCGGCTCGCCCGCCTCGGTGTGCACGAGCACGGCGGTGGCGTCGGGGCGGTAGGCGGTGATTCGCACGCCCGTGCGCGCCGGATGCGCGCCGAGGATGTGGTGGGGGTCGGGGTGGTCGCGCGCGGCGATCCGCTCGATCTCGTCCTTCTGCGATCCCATCGCGGTCACCTCGGCGTGCGCGGAGCGATCACGCGTCGGCGCCCGCGAGCAGCCGCGCGATGCACGCGACGGGGATCGGCACCCAGTCGGGGCGGTTGTTGAGGTCGTAGGCGAGCTCGTACATCGCCCGCTCGAGCTCGAGGATTCCCAGCAGCTTCTCGACGGAGGACGCCCCGATCGGGAGGATCGCCGGATCCGCGGTCGCCATGTAGCCGTCGAGGAAGCGGGCGCGCGCCTCCTGCTCCCAGCCCGCGGGCACGTGTGCGCCGCGCAGGAACTCCGCCGCGGAGGCGGCGTAGGCGAAGGAGCGCAGCATGCCGGCCACGTCACGCAGCGGGGAGCGCTTGCGCCGGCGCTCCAGCAGCGCCCGCGCGGGCTCGCCCTCGAAGTCGAGGATCACCCAGCCGTCGGCGCCGAACACGGTCTGACCGAGGTGGTAGTCGCCGTGGACGCGAATCAGGCGGCCGCGAACGCCGATGTGCGACAGCGATCGCAGATGGTCGCGCGCCTCCTCGCCGCGCCCGGCGATCGCGGCGAGGACCGGCAGGTCCGGCAGATCGTCGAAGGCCCGCTCGATCTGCTCGTCGATCGTGGCGATCAGCAGCGAGAGCGTCTCGACCGTCGGCTCCTCGGGGGCGAAGTCCGGATCGTCGGCGTCGGAGGCGAGCGTCGCGTGCATGCGTCCGGTGACCGAGCCGAGCTCGCCCAGCCGGTCGAGGAACGACCGGTCCTCGGCGACCAGGGCGTCGAGCGCGACCTCCCACCCGTCGCGGGCGCCGCCGACGTAGCGCTGCACGACGCCGAGCGTCGCGTCCATCAGCGCTCCGGTGTAGACGCACCAGCCGGCCAGCTCGGCGATGTTGCCGAACCCGTGCACGGCGAGGAAACGGAGCATCTCGAGCTCCGGGTTCACCCCCGGCTGGATGCGCCGGAAGACCTTCAGCGCGAGGCGTTCGTCGAGCACGACCGAGGTGTTCGACTGCTCGGCCCCCATCGTGCGGGTTGCCGGAGTCGCCGACGGCGGCGCGGCGGCGGGATCCCAGTGGAAGTGGACGCGACCGGCGGGGCGCTCGATCGTGGTGGCGGCGGCGAACTGCGCGGCGAGCACCGCGGCCGCCGCCTCGTCGGCCAGCGCGTCATAGACGACGTGATCGGCGCTCGCGAAGATCACGCCCTCGCTCCAACCGGAGCGCAGCGGCCGAACGGCGATCGGCACCTGGTAGACCTCGTGGCGGCCGGAACCGTAGCGGGCCTCGGCGATCGCGATCGCGACGACGGGATCCTCCGACTCCAGCGCGACCAGGTCGAGCACGCGGAACTCGTGCACGTCGCGCAGCTTGGAGCTGAACCAGCGCTGCCCGGTGACCCACGACGCAAGGGCGTCCTCCGGCAACGCGCCGGCATCGCCGGCCCTGATGGCGCGGGCTAGGTCAACTGCCGTCATCGGGGGAGTCCTCTTCGTCGGGGGCGGTGAGCAGGAACCAAAAGAAGCCGCGCGGGGCGAGCGTCAGCAGGTACGGGAGCGTGCCGATGCGCGGAAACAGCGTCCGCCCGAACATCTCCTGCGGAAAGCGACCCTCGTAGGCCGCGAGGTCGAGCTCGACAGCCTGGGCGGAGCGCCCGAGGTTGTGCACGCAGAGCGCGATGTCGTCCTCGTAGCGGCGCACGTGGGCAAAGATTCGCGGGTTGGCCGGGTGCAGCGGCTCGTAGCTGCCCAGGCCGAACACCGGGTGCTCCTTGCGCAGGGCGATGAAGCGCCGCAGCCAGCGCAGCAACGACGTCGGCGTGCGCAGCTGCGCCTCGACGTTGACCGCCTGGAAGCCGTAGACCGGGTCCATCAGCGGCGGCGAGTAGAGCTGCGCGAAATCGGCTCGGCTGAAGCCGCCGTTGCGGTCACCCGACCACTGCATCGGTGTGCGCACGCCGTCGCGGTCGCCGAGATAGACGTTGTCGCCCATCGCGATCTCGTCGCCGTAGTAGAGGACCGGGCTGCCGGGCAGCGAGAACATGATCGCCGTCAGCAGCTCGATCTCGGCCCGGCTGTTGTCGAGCAGCGGTGCGAGGCGCCTGCGGATCCCGAGGTTGATCTTCATCCGCGGGTCCTTCGCGTATTCCGAGTACATGTAGTCGCGCTCCTCGTCGCTGACCATCTCGAGCGTCAGCTCGTCGTGGTTGCGCAGGAACAGGCCCCACTGGGCGCTGCCGGGGATCGCCGGCGTCTGCGCGAGGATCTCGAGGATCGGCGCCGCCTGCTCGCGGCGCAGCGACATGAACATGCGCGGCATCACGGGGAAGTGGAACGCCATGTGGCACTCGTCGCCGTCGCCGAAGTACTCGACGACGTCCTGGGGCCACTGGTTGGCCTCGGCGAGCAGCACGCGGTCGAGGTACTCGGCGTCGACGGTGGCGCGGACCTTGCGCAGGAAGGCGTGGGTCTCCGGCAGGTTCTCGCAGTTGGTGCCGTCACGCTCGTAGAGGTAGGGCACGGCGTCGAGGCGGAACCCGTCGAGCCCGAGGTCGAGCCAGAAGCGCAGCACGTCGAGCATCGCCTCCGCCACCGCCGGCTCGTCGTAGTTGAGGTCCGGCTGGTGGTGGAAGAAGCGATGCCAGTAGTAGGCGCCGGCCTGCTCGTCGTAGGTCCAGTTCGAGAGCTCGCTGTCGAGGAAGATGATTCGCGCGTCCGGGTAGCGGGTCGGGTCCTCCGACCACACGTACCAGTTGCGTTTCGGCGAGGCGGGCGAGGAGCGCGACGCCTTGAACCAGGGGTGCTCGATCGAGGTGTGGTTCATCACCAGGTCGGCGATCACGCGGATGCCCCGCTGGTGCGCGGCCTCGATGAAGACGCGTGCGTCCTCGACCGTGCCGTAGTCGGGGTGCACCGCCTTGAAGTCCGAGATGTCGTAGCCGCCGTCG
>CAZABN010000034.1:0-19511 GCA_964483345.1 uncultured Solirubrobacteraceae bacterium | reverse complement strand
TCGTTCCTGAACTCGATCGGGTTCAAGGCGACGCAGAAGGTGATCGCCGACGCGACGTACTTCACGACGATCGGTGAGTCGAAGACCCTGCATCCCCAGACCGGCTTCGCCGACTGGAACCAGGACTTCCCCAACCCGGTCGACTTCTACGGGGTTCTGCTGGACGGGAACTCGATCCTGCCGACCGACAACGAGAACTTCGGTCAAACGAACGACCCGCACATCAATGCGGTGGTCTCGCAGCTCGGCACGACGCCGACGACGCAGCTCGGCAGCGTCGTCTCGCAGTGGCAGGCGCTTGACGAGTACACAGCCAAGAAGGCCTACGTGGCGGTGTTCGGGTACCAGAAGTTCCCGTTCTTCACCTCTGACCGGATCATCTACTCGAAGCTCATCCTCCAGCCGATCTGGGGCTGGGACTTCACGTCGTTCGATTTGAAGTAGCGATCAACCGATGGGCCGGGCCAGCTAGTCTGGCCCGGCCCGCATCGGTGTTCCTGTCATGGCGATCTTTGACCCGAACCAACGCGGGGAGTTCTCGGCGCCGCCGGACGAGTTCCTGCGGCAGGACGTGGAGGCGCCCACGGAGGCCGACGAGCTGCCGCCCGGGATCGGGCCCTACCGGCTGGCCTGGCGGCGTCTGAAGCGAAGCCGCGTCTCGCTCGCCTTCGGCGGCCTGTTCCTGCTGATCGTCGTGCTCTGCCTGCTGGCCCCCGTCTATTCGCACGACATCGCCCACACCGGCGCGGACACGGAGAACTACACCTTCAAGATCGACGGCAAGACTGAGTACGTCATCAACTCGGTCGGGATCCCGATCGGACCCACTTGGCAGCTCGGCCCATACTTTCTCGGCGCTGACGAGAACAACCGCGACGTCGCGGTGCGCCTGCTCTACGGCGGGCGCAACTCGCTTGAGATCGGCGTGGTGGCGACGATCTTCACGATGCTTCTGGCCACGATCTGTGGCCTGCTGGCCGGCTACTTCCGGGGCCTGACGGACGGAATCATCAGCCGCGTGCTCGACGTGATCTGGGCCTACCCGGTGTATCTGCTCGGGATCACGCTGGGCACCGTGATCGAGGTCCGCGGCCTCGGCCCGTTCCACAGCACGACGCTGATGACGACGGCGGTCGTGATCGGCTTCGTCTACATCCCCTACGTCGCGAAGCCGATTCGCGCCCAGGCGCTCGCGCTGCGCGAGCGCGAGTTCGTCGACGCCGCGCGCCAGCAGGGGCTCGGGCCGTTTCGGATCATCGTCGGCGAGATCCTGCCGAACGTCGCCAGCACGATCATCGTCTTCATCCCGCTGATGCTGGCCAACGCGATCCTCACCGAGGCCGGCCTGACCTACCTCGGCGCCGGCGTTCAGCC
The DNA here is from genome assembly GCA_964483345.1 of uncultured Solirubrobacteraceae bacterium. GTDB lineage: Bacteria > Actinomycetota > Thermoleophilia > Solirubrobacterales > Solirubrobacteraceae > Palsa-513. Next base: position 18,137 of record CAZABN010000034.1, on the reverse strand, counting down.
GCCCAATCCGTCGTGGGGGACGATGATCTCCGACGGCATCAGCACGATCCCCGCCTCGTTCAGCAACGTGCTGATCCCGGGGATCATGCTGGTGCTGGCGGTGCTGTCGGTCAACGTCTTCGGCGACGGCCTGCGCGACGCGCTCGACCCGCGGGCCAAGATCCGCCTGGCGAGGGAGTAGCCACGTGGGAGCCGACCACTGATGGCCCGCTTCGTCGTCCGCCGCCTGATGGTGATGGTCGCGCTGCTGTTCGCGATCTCGCTCGTCACTTTCCTGGCGTTCGTTGTCGTGCTGCCCGGTGGCAACCCCGCGGCGATGATCGCCGGGCGTCTCGCGAATCCCGTCGAGGTCCACCTGATCAGCGTCAGATACGGCTTCGACAAGCCGGTCTACGTCCAGTACGTAAAGACGATGGCGAACATCTTCGACGGGTCGGCCTACTCCTACCAGTCGGGCTTCAACGTGCTCTCGCAGATCGAGGCCGGATTCCCGACCACGCTCTCGCTGGCGCTCGGTGCCGGGATCATCTGGCTGCTCAGCTCGATCGTCGTCGGCACGCTGGCGGCGATCAAGGCGGGCCGCTACACCGACCGCGTGCTGACCGTCCTCTCGATGGTCGGCGTCTCGATGCCGGTCTTCTTCCTCGGCGCGGTGCTGATCTACTTCCTCGGCTACAAGGCGGGGATCATCCCGATCTCCGGATATGTGCCGATCACGCAGAGTCCGACTCAGTGGCTCTGGCACCTGCTCGCCCCCTGGTTCACGCTCTCCGTCCTGTTCATCGGCATCTACTCGAGGATCCTGCGCTCGACGATCCTCGACACGATCAATGACGACTTCGTGCGCACCGCCAGGGCCAAGGGTCTCTCCGAGCGTCAGGTCCTCGTGCGCCACATCCTGCGCAACAGCCTGGTCCCGATCATCTCGCTGTGGGGGCTCGACCTGGCGCAGGTGATCGGTGGCGGCGCGATCCTGACCGAGTCGGTCTACAACCTCCACGGCATCGGTTACCTCGTCTACCAGTCGGTGACACGCCTCGACACGGTCACGTTGCTGTCGGTCGTGATGCTCACCGCGCTCGCGGTCGTCGTGATCGGCGCGCTGACCGAGATCGTCTACGCGTTCCTCGACCCGCGGATCCGGCTCCAGTGACGCTCGTCGCGCCTTTGCTCGAGGTCGACGATCTGCGGGTCTCCTTCGCGACCGAGGAGGGCGTCGTGAGTGCCGTCGACGGCGTCTCTTTCTCGGTCGCGCCGGGCGAGGTGCTGGCGATCGTCGGCGAGTCCGGCTCCGGGAAGTCGGTCACGGCGATGACGCTGATGGGCTTGACGCGCGGGCCCAACGCACGCATCTCGGGTCGCGCGACGCTTGCCGGCACCGAGCTCCTGTCGGCCTCCGAGCGTGAGCTGCAGCGGATCCGCGGCGCCGCGATCGCGATGGTCTTCCAGGACCCGATGAGCTCGCTCAACCCGGTTCAGCGGGTCGGCCACCAGATCGTTGAGCAGATCCGCGCCCACGATCGCAAGATCAGCAGGGCGCACGCAATGGAGCGCGCGGTCGAGCTGATGGAGCGGGTCGGGATTCCGCGCGCCGCCGAGCGGCTGCGCTCCTACCCGTTCGAGTTCTCCGGCGGCATGCGCCAGCGGGTGATGATCGCGATGGCGTTGTCGTGCTCGCCGCAGCTGCTGATCGCCGACGAGCCGACGACCGCGCTGGACGTGACGATCCAGGCGCAGATCCTCGACGAGCTGCGAACGCTGCGCGACCAGACCGGCGCTGGGATCATCCTCGTCACCCACGACCTCGCGGTGGTCGCCGACATCGCCGATCGCGTCGTCGTGATGTACGCGGGCCAGGTCGTCGAGCAGGGCACGCTCGACGAGCTGTTCTACGACCCGCTGCACCCATACACGTGGGGTCTGCTGGGGTCGATCACGCGCGTCGATCGCGACCGCTCGCGGGTCCTGCCGGCGATTCCCGGGATGCCGCCGTCGCTGATGAACGTGCCGCGGGGCTGCCACTTCCGCCCGCGCTGCCCGCATGCGTTTGACAAGTGCGCTGAGGACCCTCAGCTCACCGCCCCGATAGCTGACAAGCCCGAGCACCGCGATCGCTGCTGGCTCGAGCTCGAGCGCAAGCGCGGCCTGCGGATCGTCGCTGGGGAGATCGGTCTGGCGAGCCCCGAGCCGGTGATCTCGTGAACGGCGAGGCCGAGATGCCCGAGCCGGCGAGCCAAATCGCCGCCGACACCATGGCGCGCAAGGCCGCCGGGGAGGCCAACGGCTTGCCGCTGATGGAGGCCGAGCACCTGCGCGTCCTCTTCCCGATCAAGCAGGGGATCGTGGTGGACCGGACCGTCGGGCACGTCCACGCGGTCGACGACGTCTCATTCACGCTCAACGAGGGTGAGACGCTCGGGATCGTTGGCGAGTCGGGTTGTGGCAAGACCACACTGATCAGGACGCTCGTGCGGCTGACCGCCCCGACCGCCGGCACGATCCGTTTTCGAGGCCAGGACATCACCAGGGCCTCGCGCAAGGCCCTCGCGCCAATCCGCCGCGAGATGCAGATGGTCTTTCAGGACCCGCAGGCCTCGCTGAACCCGCGAAAGCGCGTCAACCAGATCATCGCGACGCCGCTGCGCCTGCGCGGGGTCGCCAGGGAGGCGGTCGAGGCCGAGACACGCACGCTGCTGACCAAGGTCGGCCTCCAGTCGGAGCACCTCAACCGCTTCCCGCACGAGTTCTCCGGCGGACAGCGCCAGCGGATCGGGATCGCGCGCGCCCTCGCCGTCGACCCCAGGCTGATTCTGCTCGACGAGCCCGTGTCGGCGCTTGACGTCTCGATCCAGGCGCAGGTGATCAACCTGCTCGAGGAGCTGCAGGATGAGTTCCACCTGAGCTACATCTTCGTCGCCCACGACCTCAGCGTCGTGCGCCACGTCTCCGACCGGATCGTCGTCATGTACCTCGGCAAGCTGGTGGAACTCTCGCCGGCTGACGAGCTCTACGACAAGCCGATCCACCCGTACACCACGGCGCTGCTCAGCGCGATCCCGATCCCCGACCCGGCCGACAATCGCACCCGCGAGCGGCCGTTGGTCACCGGCGAGCCACCGAACCCGATCAACCCGCCGACCGGCTGTCGCTTCCACCCGCGCTGTCCACGCGCCATGGACATCTGCAGACAGGTCGAGCCGCAGCTGACCGAGTACGCGAACGGACACCTCGCCGCCTGCCATTTCCCACAGGAGGTCACCGCCGAGGAGATCGCGGCCGCGAAGCGCTCGCCGGCCAGCCCGCTGAGCGCCGGCGACGAGCTGCCGGTCGCCACGGCCGGCTAGCGGCGACCGCTAGACTCGGTTCGTGGCCACGGTCAAGCTGCACCGATGCTCCTGGACCTTCCTGCACACCGATCTGGACGCGTGCTGGAAGGTGCAGCGCGCACTCGACGAGCAGGGGATCTCCTACGAGGTCGTCAAGCACGGCTTCGGCAAGGGCGCACGGCCCAAGGTGGAAGCGCTGAGCGGCCAGAAGTGGCTGCCCGTGATCGAGTTCGAGGACGGCCACGCCTACCGCGCCGAGTCCGACGCGATGGCCGCCCGCGTCCGCGCCGGCGGGCTGTTCGACTGAGCGACCCCCGCGTGCAGCGGACAGCATTCCTGCGCTGAGCCTGCGATGTTCCTGCTCCTCCTGATCGCGTGGCCGGTCGTCGAGGTCCTCGCCTTCATCGAGGTGGGCGGCGCGATCGGCTGGCTTCCCGCCGTCGTCATCCTGCTCGCCTTCTCGGTGCTCGGAGCGCAGCTGCTGCGCATCCAGAGCCGATCGGCGATCGAACGCGTGTCGCAGGCGGTCTCCGAGCGCCGTGCCCCCGCACGCGCCGCGCTCGACGGCGTGCTCGGCTTCATCGGCGCCCTCCTGCTCGTAGCGCCCGGCTTCGTCACGGACGCGTTCGGCGTGGTGCTGCTGCTTCCGCCCACCCGTTCGCTCGCGCGCCGCTGGTTGACGCGCCACTACGCGGGTGGCGCAATGAGGTTCGTGGCCAGCACCGGGCGCTTCGCGTCAGGCGACCGCGGCCGCCGTCCGGACGATGTCGACTCGACCGCGATCGACGACGATCTGCGCCAGCTCGACCGCTGAGCCTCGACACTCGCCGACGCGATGGCCCGGGGTGGCCGACGCGACACCTGTCGGGGATCGCGCCACAGCCACCCTGCAACTAGATTCGCTGTGGCTGCACGGACGCAGGCGCACCACCGAGGGCCGCCACCGCAGGCACGCGACGGCGGCCCTCGGTCTCCTCCGGCCTCCACGGGCACGCCGCCGGCGCCCGCTTGCCATACTCCCGGGCCCAACGTCTGGGGGCGTAGCTCAGTCGGTTAGAGCGCCGGCCTGTCACGCCGGAGGTCGCGGGTTCGAGTCCCGTCGCTCCCGTAGGGGGAGGGTGCTGCTGGGTTGGTGTCGCGTTGTAACGAGCCCGCGCCAGCTGCGGCCGCTGCCGGCGCGGCCGCCAGCCCCGCCGCTGGCCAAACCCGACAGCGATGCGGATGCGGGGCATGGCGGGCGGGTGCTCATCCTCGCGGGAAGGCACGAGCGTCATCTGTCCCCATCGGTGCCGCGACCCCGAGAATCGAGAAGATCCCGGCGCCGATCATTCCGCCGACGCCAATGCTGATCGCGGCTACCAGCCCGATCTCGGACTTCTTCGCTGAGTCTGCCGAGGACCGGCGACACGGATCACCGATCTCAAGCAGGTTCCGTTTCAGGTCGCCCGGAGCGCTTCGGTGGGGCTGAGCCGCGCGGCTTTCATCGATGGATAGAGGCCGGCGATCGCGCCGATCAGCAGGCCGGCTGCGGGTGCGGCGATCAGCGCGTAGAGCGGCACGACGAACGGCTCGTTCTTGGCATGGGCGTAGATCAGGGTCGCTCCGGCGCCGAGGATCAGTCCGGCGACCGCGCCCATCGCGGCGAGCAGCGCGGACTCGGCCAGGAACTCGAGCGTGATGTGGCGGCGGGTTGCGCCGAGTGCGCGACGCAGCCCGATCTCTCCGCGCCGCTCGAGTACCGAGATGACCATGATGTTCGCGATTCCGATCGCGCCGACCAGCAGCGCGACCGCGCCGAGCCCGACCAGCAGGGTGGTGAACTGGCCTTTGGCGTCCGCACGCGCCTCGAGCGCGTCGGAGGGGCGGCTGACCTCGACGCCGGAGGGCTCCTGGGGGTCCGCGGTGGCGGCGAGCAGGTTGGAGACGCCGATGACGTCGTTCTGGTTGGCGCGCACGTAGATCGTGCTGGGGTTCGGCTGCACGCCGAAGACGCGCTCGGCGACCGGCAGGCTGATGAACGCCTGGGAGTCGAGTGAGGTGTCGAGCGTGGCGGAGCTCATGATCCCGATCACGTCGAACCACCTGCTGCCGAGGTAGACCATGATGTGGCCGCCGGCCTTGGGTATCTGCAGCACCTGTGCGGCCTCGGAGCCCAGTACGGCCTCGGGGTAGCGGTCTGCGACCGCGCCGAGAAAGCGCCCGGAGAGCATCCGCGCCCCGATCACCTGCGGCAGGTTCTCACCGGCGGCGTCGACCCCGATCCCGCCGGTCTGCTCCGCCGGCACGAGCGCCGTGCGGTACACGTTTTGCGAGACCTGGTAGACCGCGGCGTCATCGAGCACGTTGCTGATGCGGTCGATCATCGGCACGGCGGTGTCGGGCAGCGCCTGCTGCTGGCCGAGGAAGCTCTGGCCGGGCGCGACGGTCAGCAGGTTCGTGCCGAGCGCGTCGATCTCGGCGAGCAGGTTGGCCTCGCTGGTGGCTGAGACACCAACGACGGCGACCATCGCAGCGATCCCGATCGCGATCCCGAGCGCCGACAGCGCCGCGCGCAGGCGGCGCGTGCCGAAGCCCTGCAGCGCGGTCCCGAGCAGCTCGCGCGCCGGCAGGCGCGAGCGGCTGATGCTGTCCCGTCGCGGGAGCGTCTCGACGCGTCCGGCGGCATCGGCGCTCATTGCCGTTGGTCGGCGACGATCTCGCCGTCGCGCATCTGCACCTGCCGGTGAAAGGTGCCGGCGACGGTGGGGTCGTGCGTGATCAGCACGAGCGTCGCGCCTTCGGAGGCGAGTGCGTGCAGGAGCCCGATCACCTCGCGGCCGGAGGCCTGGTCGAGATTGCCGGTCGGTTCGTCGGCGAGGATGATCCGCGGGCGCCCAGCGATCGCACGCGCGATCGCGACCCGCTGACGCTCCCCGCCGGAGAGCTGCTTCGGTTTGAAGTCGAGCCGGTGCGCCAGGCCGACCCGTTCGAGCGCGACCCTTGCAGCCCGCCGGCGACGGCCGAGCGGCTCCCCGGTGTACAGCATCCCGAGCGCGACGTTGTCGGTGGCGCTCATCGCCTCCTGCAGGTGGAACTCCTGGAAGACGAACCCGATCTCGTGCGCGCGAAGCCCCGCCAGCTCGCCGTCTGACGCGCTTCCCACATCATGGCCGGCGACCTGCACGCGGCCGGCGGTCGGTCGCTCGAGCGTGCCCATGATCGTCAACAGCGTCGTCTTGCCCGACCCCGACGGGCCGACCACCGCCACCTGATCGCGATCGGGGATCTCGACGCTGACGCCGCGCAACGCGAACACCCCGCCCGGGTACTCCTTGACCACGCCGTCGAGCGCGAGCGCAATGCCGCCCGCCGGCGCGGGTCGGTCCAACCGCACCTCTTTGCTCGCGCCGGCGCCGGTCGGTCCGAGCTCGACAGCCATCACCATCAGCCCTGCGAGTCCGTGACCTGCAGGCCGGTGTGGATCCCAGGGCCGGAGATCTGCACGTAGCCGGCGGCGAAGAGTCCCGTCGTGACCGCGATCAGCCTGTGTGGCGCCACAGCTTCCTGCACCACGAAGCCACCGCCCGCGGTCGCCAGCAGGGCGGTGACCGGGACCGAGAGCACGCTGTTTGCGACCGCCTGCGCAAAGCTCACGCTGACGGCCGACTGGTCAAGCCCCGCTCCACTGATATGCCCCTTCAGCTTGATCGTCACCGGGATCGTCGCCTGCGAGCTCGAGGAGGGCGAACCGTTGGCGCTGCCCGGGCTGCTGGCGGCAACCGAGCTCACGGCCGTGATCACGCCATCGACCACGTTCCCCGCCTGCATCTCCACGGACACCTGCTCACCGACCCGCGCCTCGCGTTGCGAGCTCGCCGGAAGGTCGACCGTCACGATCAGGTTCGCCGAGGTCGTCTGCAGAGTCGGCGTGGCGCTCCCGCCGGCGCCGGACGCCGACGACGACGGGCCTGCGCCGCCGCCACCACCGCTGCTCGAGCCGAGGTTGACGTCGACCGCCCCGACGATCTGGTCGCCCGGCAGGAACACGACCTGACCGAGCGGCAGGCTGCCGGTAGCGGTCTCTCCCAGCGACGCCTGGAACGCCCTGACGCCGGCGCTCGTCGCCGGCTGCCAGGCATCGTCGATGACGATCCCGTCCGGGTTGAACCCGAGCGCCACGAGGCTCCGGTTGAGCTCCAGAATGTCCTGGCCGTCGGCATCGCCGGCGGTCAGATCGCGGTAGGCGGGAGTCGTCCCGTCCATCAGGATCACCGGCTGGCCGTCGACCTCGAACAGCCGCTGGCCGGGCTTGATCAGCTGGCCGACGCTCGGCAGCCAGGTGAGCGTCCCGCCCAGTTCGTCGTAGACGGTCTGCGGGTTGGCGTAGCCGATCGTCCCCGGCTCGGTATCGGTCTCCACCAGATCGCGCCGCTGCACCGTGGCGGCGCCATTGACGGCCACGGTGCTCGCGCGCGTGGTGGGCGAGGACCGCGTGGCGAGGACCACGCCGACCACGACCGCGACCACCACCAGCACCGCCACGATGGACGCCGCGCGCCGGCGCCCGCGCCCGCCCAGCGCGCCGCGCAGAGGCGATCGCGACCACGGCGCCTCCTCGGCCCCGCCAGACGGCGCGACCGGCACGTCAACGCCTGCGCTGCCGCCGACCCCACCGCCCGCGCCGGTGACCGCCTGGTCGTCATCGGCTGGGACTGGCCCGGGTCTCGTGGGAGGCGCTGTCTCGTGGTTCGGTGTGCTCATTGTGGTGCTTGCGGTTCGCGGCCTCCCGGCGCGTCAGCCGCCGGTCGCGGCCCGTTTCCTCCACCGTAGGGCAATCCGCAGTTCGCCGCAGCCTTCACGAACGCGGGCGCATCGGAGTTGATCGAGGCTGGGAGGAGGAAGACGGCGCCGTCGATCGAGACCACCGTGCTCGGGTCCGCCGCCGCGGCGTCCGGGATGCTCGGCCCCGCGCGTTTCTGGGCCGGTCAGGTCCGGCTCGATGGGCTCGTGATCGGGGTCACGAAGAGCGTCGTGGTCGTGTCGGGTGACGCCGTGAGAAGCTCGTCGAGGGCGAGCACGAGGCGCCCGATCGTTCCCGGATCGCCGCGCGGGAACCGGCGGTCGGTGGTCAGGATGAGCTGAGCGGTGCGCTCGCCGGCCGCGAGTGCCCGTGCCTCGATGCGGCGGAAGTCCGTGACGTTCTCTGTCACCAGCGCTCGGCCGTCGGCGATGCGGCGGCCCAGACATCCTCGTCAGGCGCACCTTCCAGCGCGCGGTATTTCGGATCGTGTAGGGAGGCGGCGTCGTGGCTGCGTGCTCTCAGCTGCTCGGCCACGACCCCTGTGTACATCTCGTCAAGCAGCAGCTCATCCGAGTAGGCGCCGCTCGTTCTCGAGCGCCCGCTCCAGTTGTTCTGCTTCCCGCTCGTTTGCCGCGATGAAGCTGTTGACCTCCTCTGGGAACTCGCCGTAGTAGCCAACCGCCGTGCGGACCCTCTCGACGGACGTACCGATCCGCGCAGCCAGCGCGCGGACCAACTCCGCGCCGCGCTCGGGTGCCGCGCGCGCGGCGGCGACCACCTCCCACACGTCGGGCCCGCCAATGACGACGGCACGTCGTCCCGCAGGTCCGTCGCGAAAGACATCCCAGGATGGCGGTCGAGTCGCATTCCCTCGCTGATGTAGCGCTGCGCCAGGCGCACGATCGGCTCGCCACTTTGCGCGCTGCGCTCGCGCAGCGCGCGCAGCGTTCCTGACTCGATTCGGACAGCTTCACTACTCATGTAGCGACCTGTAGCGAACGTGGAGCGCGGGTAGGGCGAGCTCGCACGCGCCAAATGCGACGCCGTTTTCGGCGGACGTTCTAGGCGCTCGTACGAACGTCCGGGTTCTGCAAGTTTCATTGCGGCGCGCAGGGAGGTCCCCGATAGCAGTGTTATGAACCTCTCTCGCCGCGCGCTGAAGACGATCGCCGCCGTCGCCCTCGCAAGCGCCCCGCTGTTGCTCACCGCCGCGGCGCTGCCGGCGCCGGCTTCGGCCGCGCAGCACAGGGCGCCCGCCACGGTGCTCCACCGCCATGTGGCATCGACTGGCCGCTACGACGTCCATGTCGCGATCACCACCCGCTTCGCCGGGCGCCCCGGCGCGCGCGGGAACGTCATCGAGGTGCGGATCGGCACGCTTTCGCGTCGCGTCACGACCGGCCGCCGAGGCCGGGCGAGGCTCAGCGCAAACATCGTGGTCAACACGGGCACGCTCACCATTCGCGCTCACGCGAAGCGGGCCAAGACGGCGCTGACCGTGACGATTTCGCGGATCCGTCCCCGTCGGCCTGCCCCGGCCGGAAAGACCACCGCCTCCTCGGGCTCGAGTGGGTCGACGGGGTCCACCGGCTCGACAGGCTCGACAGGTTCGACAGGTTCGACCGGTTCGACTGCTTCCAGCGTTGCGTTGGGTTCGTTGGCGATCACGCTTCCGGCGGGGTTCGCGCCGGTCGCGACGTACACGAACCTGGTCGAGGACTACGAATTCACCGGTTCGAGCCTGCCGGCCGATTGGACGGCCTCGAACGACAACACGCACGGCTTCGCCGGCACGATCTTCAACTCCTCAGAGGTCGCGATGACCGGCTCGAGCGTCGCGCTTTCGGTCAGCAATCAGGCGGCCGACGGCTACGCCTACCAATCGGGCTGGATCTCGACCGAGGGCGGCTACGCGTTCGACCACGGCATGATCGACTTCCGCGCGAAGATGCCGGCGGGTCAGGGCCTGTGGTCGGGACTGTGGCTGGACCAGCCGAACGGGAGCAACCCGTGGGGCGAGATCGACGTCCAGGAGATGCTGCTCGCCGACACCCACACCGTCTACGGCAGCCTGCACGGCTGGGCGCCCTCCGACTGGGGCGAGACGCAGGCGACGCACATGTCAGCCGATGCCTCGGCGGGCTACCACGACTACCAGCTGATCTGGCAGCCCGGGCTGCTCACCTGGGCGCTCGACGGTGTCGCCTACGCCCAATACGACCAGGCCGAGGCGCTCGCCGCCGGCTACCCCTGGGTGATGGATGACGGCAGCGGCTACTACATCGTCGCCGACCTCGCGGCCGGAAGCTCGGTGTGGGGCGGCGCGCCGGACTCCACGACACCGTTTCCCTCGTCCCTGCAGCTGCAATCCGTCAAGATCTGGCAGTAGCGGCCGCGCCGCTCGCGCTCGGCCTCCATCGCCGGCAATGCCGGCGCCCTAAAGATCAATACGGACCGAGGAGAGAGAGATGGCGCCACCAACGGTGCAGGACGCTCAGCTGATGATCCAGATCGCTCAGTGGGGAACCTCGCTCGGGCTCCAGGACGCGATGCCGCACGTCTTCGCCGACGACTTCGACCCCAGCGGGGCCGACGCGATGAACGACGAGGCGGTGCGCACGATGCTGATGTTCGGCGAGTCGATTGGCACGCTGACCAAGCATGGCCTGCTCAACACCGAGCTCGTCAACGACTGGCTGTGGGTCGAGGGGATCTGGTCGCGGGTCGGCCCGGCCGCGCTGAAGCAGCGCGAACGCTTCGGCGAGCCGCGGCTGTACGAGAACTTCGAGGCGCTCGCCAAGGGCTAGGCGGGCGCGCGGCGGCGGGGCTGCGCGGCGGCGTCTCAGTCGTTGATGTGAAACGGCAGCGTCGCGATCACGACGCCGTCGGTGCGCGCCTTGAGCACCGATTCGAGCAGCCTCGCCCGCTGGTTGTGGAGGATCTCGTGGCGGCGCTTGCTCGGGATGATCTGGGGAATCAGGACGGTGATCGTCGCGTCCGCGTCGATCGACTCGACGTAGCGCAGGACGCTGCGCACGAGCGAGCGGTGCGGGTCGAGCAGCACCTCCAGCGGGACGCTGCAGTTCCACCGCTGCCATGCGCGCCTGATCGACTCGCTCTCCTGCTCGTCGCCCGCCACCGCCACCGCGACGACGGTGTCGCCGAGTGACAGCGCGGCGGTCAACGCGCGCTGGGTCAGCAGCGTCACGGTCGAGGTGGGAACGACGACGATGCTGTTGCGCCGGCGCGGCGGAGCGGGGGTGCGGCCGAGCTGCAGGTCGACGGCGACATCGGCGTAGTAGCGCTCGGTCTGCCAGAACAGCACCATCAGCAGCGGGATCGCGATCGTCACGACCCAGGCGCCGGCGAGGAACTTCGTCGACAGGAAGACGAGCACGGCGACCGCGGTCATCGCGGCGCCGGTCCCGTTGACCGCCGCCCGCAGGCGCCAGCGCGGGGGACGCAGGCCGCGCCAGTGGCGGACGAGCCCGAGCTGGCTGATCGTGAAGCCGATGAAGACGCCGATCGTGAACAGCGGGATCAGCCGGCTGGTCTGGGCGTCGACGGCGATCAGGAGCAGCGTCGCCGCGAGCGCGAGCGCGACGATCCCGTGCCTGTAGACCGGTCGCTCCGCGCGCAGGTAGAAGAGGTGCGGAAGGCGATGGTCCTTGGCGAGCAGGCTCATCAGCACCGGGAGGCCGCCGAAGCTCGTGTTCGCGGCGAGCGCCAGCACGAGCGTGACGGCGAGGTTGGAGACGTAGAAGGGCCAGCCGGTCCCGAACGCGCCGGCGGTGATCTGGGCGAGGATCGTCACGCCGCCGCGGGGCACCACGTGGTGCGCGCGGATCAGCAGCGCGAGCCCGACCAGCATCACGCCGAGCAGCACGCCGAGCGAGATCTCCGTGCGCTGAGCGGCGCGCACGCGCGGCACCCGGAAGGCGGGCACGCCGTTGGCGATCGCCTCGACGCCCGTGACCGCCGAGCAGCCCGAGGCGAAGGCCTTCAGGATAAGCACGATCCCGAGCGCGGTCGTCGGGCGGATCGGGCCGAGGCTCGTGCCGATCGTCGCCACCGGATGGGGATGAAACGGCCCGACGACGATCACCGCGACGATGCTCACGATGAAGACCGCGGTCGGGAGCATCAGCAGCCTCGCCGACTCGGCGATGCCGAACATGTTGACCGCGGTCAGCAGCGCCAGGCCGATCAGGCTGACCAACAGCAGGTGGTGCGCGAGGGCCGGGAAGACGCTGCCGAGGCTCGCCGCCCCGGCCGCGAGGCTGACCGCGACGGTCAGCACGTAGTCGACGACCAGCGACGCCGCCGCGAGCAGCGCCGGGACGCGGCCGAGGTTGACCTTCGCGACCGCGTAGGCGCCGCCGCCCTCGGGGTGCGCGGCGATCACCTGCGTGTAGGAGATCACCAGCAGCGCCAGCATCCCGGTGATCACCAGGGTCAGCGGGACGGTGAAGCGCAGCGCTCCCGAGCCGGCGGCCGCGAGCACGAGCACCATCGCCTCCGGGCCGTAGGCGACGCTCGACAGCGCGTCGAGACTGAGGGCGGCGAGGCCGCCGGTGACGCTGAGGTCATGCCCGCCGTCGGCGTGCTTGCCCACACGCCGATGCTCCGGCGGTGCGCTGCCGCGCCTGGCCGCCGGCGGCGCCGTCGCGGCGGTCCCCGCACCCGAGCGATCCGCCGCGTCCCGACCGGCCTGGTATCGGTTTGACTTGCTCAACGTTGAAAGCCCGCCGCCGCCGCCGGGGGGCGAACTCTGACAGTCTGCGCCGCGCGTCGCCGGCCGGGGCGGCCGGGCGCGGTGCGTGCGCGTGACTGGGGCCGGTGAGCGCTACTGGTCCGGGGCGTCCTCGCGCGGCACGGCCGCGAGGCCGCCGAGCAGCGAGTGAGACACGGTCAGCGCGGAGGTGAGGATCTGCTTGGCGGTTGCCAGGAGGTCCGTGACGCGTGGGTCCGCGATGCGGTAGAAGACGCTCGTGCCGACGCGGCGGCTGTCGAGCAGCCCGAGCTGGCGCAGCGCGGAGAGGTGCTGCGAGGTGCCGCTCGAATCGAGGTTCAGCTCGATCTGGAGGTCGCTGACGCTGCGCTCACCGTCGCGCAGCAGCTCGAAGATGCGGATCCGCACGGGATGGCCGAGCGTGCGAAACAGGCGGGCCTTGACGACATAGACGGGGTCGGCGCGCACGTTGCCGTTCGCGGTGCTCGGAGCGACCCACTCGCCGCCGGAAGCCTCCATGCCCAAAAGGGTAGCTGAGCGCCCGGTCGTGTTACATGCGTTTCACATGGACTGCCGCACGTTGCTGCGGATTTGGATCCGTGGATGCGGACCGTCACGGTCCGCTGGCGATCGTAAAGGTCCAGGTTGAGCTGTACGCGCCGGTGAAAACGTTGGGAAGCAGGCTGAGCTTGAACGTCAGCGTCAGCGTGGAGGTGCCGAGGCCCGTGTTCGCCGCCGCATCGTAGAGCTTGACCGCGGCGGGCGCGGTCGCGGCCGCCGGGAGCGTGACCGGGTAGGCGATCGAGTTAGTCGGCAGGCGGCAGGTGCCGGAGGCCGCGGCCACCGAGGCGGCGGTGACCGTCGTCGCCGTCGTCGGCAGCGTGTGAGTGCCGGCGGTGAAGGTCGTCGAGGTGCCGTCCAGGTTCCATCCGCTCGAACTGCCCGTGGCGTCGCTGGGGGTGAAGGCGAGGTTCGCGGTCAAGCTCTGGTTGCTGCCGTTCAGCGTGAGGCTCCCGAACGGCGCGGTCGAGGGCGGGGTGAGCCCGAGCGAGCCGCCGCCGCAGCCGCCGAAGAACGTCGCGATCGCAGCCGACCAGGTCGCGGTGGTCGCGGCCGTCTCGGTCTCGCTGACCGTGCCGGCGGCAGGCCCGATCTCGTAGTCCCCGGTGACCGACACGGTGTGGGCGGGCATCAGGTTGGTCCATCCAGAGCCGGTCGTGAAGGTGTTTCCGCTGCTGCCGGTGCTCGCGCGGAAGGCCGTGATCGCCAGCTCGTTGCCGTCAGCCGCGGTGGCCGACACCGCGGGTGTCTTGGTCGACGTCGTGACGGTCGCCGTGCCGCTGCCGTCGAGCGGCGAGACCTTGTCCACGCCTGACCATTCGCTCAGCTGCGCGACCGCCGTGTCGGAGGCCGAAAGCGAGAACTTGACGCTCGTGATCGAGCCCGCGTTGTTCGGGTAGTACCAGATCTGGGTCGATCCGACGCCGGAGGTGTAGATGGCGGCGGCCTTGACCCAGCCGGTGGGCGCGGTGACGGTCGTGTTCGCGCCGGTCGTGACGATCCCGACCAGCAGGTTGCCGGCGGTGCTCGCGCTGGAGAGCGTCGGCGTGATCGAGGTCGAGGCAGCCTGCGAGAGGTAGGTCCCGGCCTGGACCTTCGCGATCGCCGCCGCCGCACTCGAGGCGCCGATCGTCAGCAGCGCGAACACCGTGGCGGTCGCGACCGCGGCCGCGAATCGCCTGCCGCGCGGATGTCCGGGGCAGCGCCGGTGCCGGCTTTTGCAAGACGCCTTTCCTTGCTCAGGATCGCCGACGCGGATGTCGAGAGGGCTCAAAAGGTCGCTTGGAATCAAACACGATTTGAAGATATGAGGAGTCGAACGATGCATATCGTAAGGAAGCGATGGAGGTGGCTGGGCGCGCTGTGCGCGCTCGCCGGAGTCGGCTTGTTCGCGCTGCCGGCAGCCTCGCAGGGAGCCACGACGGCATCGGTGACGCTCAGTGCCGGCAGCCTCGCGTTCATCAACAGCACCCCGGCGGCGACGCTGACCTTTCCCACGACGACGCTGAACGGCACCAACCAGTCGATCACCTCCACGCTCGCGTTCGACATCGGCGACGCCACGGGATCCGGCTCCGGCTGGAACGTGACCGCCACCTCGACGACCTTCACCTCGGGAAGCCACACGCTGCCGACGACGGCGACGACGGTTCAGAGCGCTCCGACGGCGAGCTGTGACGCCGGCGCGACGGGATGTACAACGGCGACGAACACCGTCAGCTTCCCCTATACGCTTCCAGCCGCAACGACGGCACCGACTGCGACCAAGCTCTTCGACGCGTCCGCGAACACCGGCATGGGCGACCAGTCGTTCACGCCCACCTTCACGCTCGCGATTCCGGCAAACGCCGTCGCCAGCGGCACCGCCTACACGTCCACCTGGACCTTCTCGCTGGTCAGCGGGCCGTAGGCGATGCGTCGCGGGCCAGGATCCCTTCGGGTGACCGCACTGATCGCCGCCTGCGCGGCGCTCAGCGGCCTCGCCGTGGCGGCGCTCCCCGCGTCGGCCGCGACGATCGGCGGCTTCGGCGTGCGTCCCGCGAACTACGACCCGAACAACCTGGCAACCCGCGCCTACTTCATCATCCACGCCCGGGACGGCAGCACGCTTCACGAGGACGCCGTCGTGACGAACGACAACGCGACGCCGCTGACGCTCGAGGTAAACGCCGTCGACGGGCTGACCGGGGTCACCTCCGGCGTCGTCTACGCCAACCGTGACACGGCGAGCGTTGGCGCCGGTGCATGGCTCACCCCCGCGACGGGGCTGATCACGGTGGCGCCGCAGGCCTCGGTCGACGTCGGCTTCGTCGTCCGGGTGCCCCGGTACGCGACGCGCGGCGATCACCTCGCCGGACTCGCGTTCGAAGCGGTGCATCCGACCACCTCGGGCGGCACCTTCGCGGTGACCGTGAACGTGCGCACGGTCGTCGGCGTCGAGATCGAGGTGCCGGGCCAAGCGACAAAGCACCTGCGGATCTACTCGCTCGCGCTCGCGCCGCTGCCCGGAACCGACGTCCCCTCGGTCGTCGTCACGCTCGAGGATGACGGCCACCTGCTCTGCCATCCCCAGCTGAAGCTCGCGATCACCGGTGGGAGCGGGACGACGACGGACACCCAGACGCTCGGCACGATCCTTCCCGGCGACAAGATCGCCTATCCCTTCAGATGGCCCGGAGCGCTCAGTGAGGGCAACTACGACGTCGCCGCTACGGCGACCGGCTGCGGCTCCGTGGAGAAACTGGCGTCCGCCGCCACGTACACCCTCACGCAGCCCGCGACAGCCGCCGCCGGCGCTTCGCAGAGCGTCGCCGCGACAACCCCGCTGTCGAGCGGCCCCTCCTGGTGGCTCCTGGTCCTGCTGTGTGTCGCGGGCGGGATGCTCGGCGCCGGCCTGCTGATGCGCTTCGGCCGCCGTCGCAGCGCCTGAACGGGCCTGGACGCGGGCGGGGCTACTCGTCCGCACCGTCGGTGCGTGAGCGTCCCTGGGGCGCGCATCGCTGACGCGTGAACGCGTGGATTTGCGCGGCGCGCGGGATCAGCGCGGGGCGGATCGCGGCGGGGCGCGGCTATTGCGGCAGCGCCCGCTCGGCCCGGCGTTCTCTGGCTCGGCCCAACGCGCGCGTGCGGCGGGCGCCGATCACCGCGCGCCCGGCTCGCGGCAGCACTTGCCGTCACGCCAACGCCGGCGCCCACGCGGCTCGCGCAGGACGTCGGTCGTGCGCGCTAAGGCGTCCACGCGCATCGCAGCGGAGACCACCGTGCGTTCAGTGCGACTGCGCGGCGAGGCCGCTCGCGGCGTGATCTTGCTCCGCCTGCTCCGACGCCGTTGCCAGCTCCAGCTCGACCCAGAAGGTGCTGCCGACGCCGGGCTCGCTGGCCGCCCCGATGTGCCCGCCCATGCGTTCGATCAGCTCGCGCGCGATCGCGAGCCCGAGGCCGGTGCCGCCGTAGTTGCGGGTCGTCGAGATGTCGGCCTGCTCGAACGGCTCGAACATGCGCTCGAGCGCCGCCGGGTCGATCCCGATGCCGGTATCCGACACCTCGACGCGGGCCAGGGCGCCGCCTTCGCGGCCGGGCCTGCTCGTCACGGTCACCGTGACAGCACCCTGCGCGGTGAACTTGACGGCGTTGGCGACCAGGTTCAACAGGATCTGCTGCAGGCGCCTGCCGTCTCCGCGCGCGAGGGATGGCACCTCCTCGGCGAATTCGAGCTCGACCCGCAGACCCTTGGCCCGGGCCTCGAAACTGGCAGCCGCGCAGGCCTGCTCGATCGTCTCGCGCAGGTCGAAGTCGGCGATGTCCAGCTCGAACTTCCCGGACTCGATCCGCGAGAGGTCGAGAACGTCGTTGATCACGGCCATCATCTGGTCGCCGGAGCGGGCGACCTGTTCGGCGTAGGAGCGTTGTTCGTCGTCGAGTTCGGTGTCGAGCAGCAGGTCGTTCATGCCGATCACGCCGTTCATCGGTGTGCGGATCTCGTGGCTGACGTTGGCGAGGAACGCGGACTTGACCTTCGACGCCTCGACCGCCTGGTCGCGCGCGACAGCGAGCTCGGCCAGCGCCCGGTTGCGTTCGGTGACGTCCTGGCAGAGCACGATCCGGCAGGCGCGGCCGTCGAGCGTCAGATTGTCACTGGTGATCTCAACATCGATGATCGTGCCGTCCTTGAAACGGTGGCGCCAGGTCCGGGTCGGCGTGGCGAGCCCGGGGGAGTCCTGTTGCCTCAGCTCCTCCTGGCGTGCCAGGAAATCCGGCAGGTCCTCCGGCGGTCGCAGCTGGGCGATCGTCATCGCGAGCAGCTCCTCGCGCGAGTAGCCGTAGCGCGCAACCATCGAGTTGCTGACGGCGACGATCTGCAGCGTGTCGCAGTCGTAGACGAGCATCGGCTGCGGGTTGTGCTCGAACAGCAGCCGGTAGTGGCGCTCGCTGGCACGCAGCTGCTCGCGGCTGGCCTCCAGCGCCTGTTCCGCTTCGACCTGGGCGGTCACGTCGCGCGAGATTCCCCAGGTGCCGATGATCTCGCCCTGCTCGTCGCGCAGCGCCAGCTTGGTGGTCGACACCCAGGCATCGGGGCGATCGAGGAAGGTCTCGCATTCGAGCTTCGCAACGACCGGCGTGCCGGTCGCGATGATCGCCTGTTCGTCCGCGAACGCCGCGGCGGCGTGCGGGCGGCTGAACATATCGAAGTCGGTCTTGCCGATCACCTGCTGAAGCGAGCAGCCCGGCGCCACCGCCG
>CAZABN010000033.1:0-19673 GCA_964483345.1 uncultured Solirubrobacteraceae bacterium | reverse complement strand
CAGATGTTGGAGGTCGCCTTCTCGCGGCGGATGTGCTGCTCGCGGGTCTGCAGCGTCAGCACGAAGCCGCGGCGGCCGTCGACGTCGTGGGTCTCGCCGGCGATCCGCCCGGGCATCCGGCGCACGTGCTCGTCACGGGTGGCGAAGAAGCCGAACGACGGGCCGCCGAAGTCGAGCCGGTTGCCGAGCGTCTGGCCCTCGCCGACGCAGACGTCGACGCCGAGCACGCCCGGCGCCTCGACGATCCCCAGCGCGAGCGGGTCGGCGCTGCAGACGACGAGCGCCCCGTGCTCGCGCGCGGCGGCGATCAGCGGCGCGAGGTCCTCGACCGCGCCGAGGAAGTTGGGCTGCGCCACGAACACCGCGCTGACGTCGTCGTCGAGCGCCCGCGCCCAGGCCGCGGTGTCGGTCACACAGTCGGCGAGCGCGACCTCGTCGACGCTCGTGCCGTAGCCGGCCGACAGCGTGCGCAGCGTCTCGCGCGCGTGCGGATGGACGGCGCGCGAGATCACGAAGCGCGGGCGGCCGTTGGTCAGCTTGGCGAGATAGCCGGCGGCGGCGAGCGCCGACGGGCCCTCGTAGACCGACGCGTTGGAGACGTCCATGCCGGTCAGCTCGCAGATCGCCGTCTGGTACTCGAACATCACCTGCAGCCCGCCCTGGGAGATCTCCGGCTGGTAGGGCGTGTAGGGGGTCAGGAACTCCGAGCGCCCGAGCAGCATGTCGATCACCGCCGGCACGTAGTGGTCGTACATCCCGGCGCCGAGGAAGGAGATCTCGTCCTCCGCGCTGCCGTTGCGCGCGGCCAGCGTGCGCAGGTGCGCGTAGACCTCGGCCTCGCCGAGCCCGGCCGGCAAATCGAGCGCGCGGTCCAGTCGCACCGCGGCCGGGATCTCGCCGAACAGCTCCTCGACGCCGGCGACGCCGATCGTCTCGAGCATCGCCTGGCGGTCGGAGTCGGTGACGGCGGTGTAGCGGCTCATCGCGGCCTCAGGCGAGCAGCGCGACGTAGGCGTCGCGCGCCAGCAGCGCCTGCGCCTGTGCGGGGTCCGACAGGCGAACCTTGACGATCCAGCCGGCGCCGTAGGGATCCTCGTTGATCGCCTGCGGCTCCTCGCCGAGCGCGACGTTGACCTCGATCACCTCGCCCGAGAGCGGCGCGATCACGTCCGAGACGGCTTTGACCGACTCCACCTCCGCGTAGGGCTCGTGCTGCGTCACCTGCGCGCCCGCCGCGGGCGGGTCGAAGAACACCACCTCGCCGAGGGCGTCCTGGGCGTGCCAGGTGATGCCGAAGGTCGCGACGTCGCCCTCGATGCGCGCCCAGTCGTGCTCGGGGTGATACAGCAGATCTTGCGGATAGGACGCTTCGGCCATCAGCTCGCTCCCTCCAACATTATTGGTTTGGCGCTCACACCTTGAGGAGTGGCCGCTTCTCGACGCGTGCCCGCCGGTGCTTGCCGCGTACGTCGATCTCGAACTCCGTTCCCACCACCGCCATCGCCGCCGGCAGGTAGGCCAGGCCGATGCCCATCTCGAGCGTCGGCGAGAAGGTGCCGCTGGTGACGATGCCGCCGCCGAGCACGAGGTCCCCCGCCCGCGCGGCGCCGCGGTCGGTGATCACGAAGGGGACGAGCAGCTCTGCCGGACCGGCCGCGCGCACGGCCGCGACCGCCTCGGCCCCGATGTAACCGCCGCCGGCCCGGGCGCACCAGCCCAGGCCCGCCTCGATCGGGCCCCGGCGCGTGTCGAGGTCGTTGCCGTAGAGGTGGTAGCAGGCTTCGGTGCGCAGCGTGTCGCGAGCCGCGAGACCGGCCGGCTTGGCGCCGCGGCGCAGCAGCTCATCCCAGACCGCGCGCGCGTCCGCCGGGTCGAGCAGCAGCTCGACCCCGTCCTCGCCGGTGTAGCCGGTGCCGGCGACCAGCATCTGCACGCCGTCGATCGTGCGCTCGCCGATCGTCATTCGCTCGGGCAGCGGCGAATTCGCGATCGCCTGCACGATCTCGCGCGCCAGCGGCCCCTGCACCGCGATCATCGCGTAATCCGCGGCGCGGTCGATCACCTGCGCGTCGAAGCCGGCGGCGTGGTCGCGAAACCAGGCGAGGTCGCGCTCGTGGTTGGCGGCGTTGGTGACGGTCAGGTAGCGCTGGTCCGCGAGGCGGTAGCTGAACAGGTCGTCGAGCACGCCGCCGTCCTCGCGCAGCAGCAGGCTGTACTGGGCGCCGCCGATCGCGATGCGTGAGACGTCGTTGGTGCACAGCCGCTCCAGCAGGTCGCGCGCCGCGGGCCCGGTCGTCTCGATCTGCCCCATGTGCGAGACGTCGAAGGCGCCGGCCGTGGCGCGCACGGCGAGGTGCTCGGCGATCACGCCGTCGTAGCGGACCGGCATCTCCCAGCCGGCGTAGGGCACCATCCGCGCCCCCAGCGCGACGTGGGACCGATGCAGCGGCGTTTGGCGAAGCGCAGTCGACACTCGCGCTCAAACCTAGCGCGTGAGCGCGCGGTCAGGCTGTTGGGCCGGCTCCCTCTTCGCCGCCCTCGCCGTCGAAGTAGCCGAGCTGCTCGGCGGTCGAGAGGATGTGGACGACCGCGCCGGGGGCGCCGAAGACGCCGGCGCGGGCGCCGAGCTTGCCGCTGTCGGGGTACTCCACGAAATCGGCCTCCGCGTAGGAGCTGACCATCAGGAAGCGCGCCGGCTCCCGCGTGTTGTTGATCAGCTGGTGCGCGCCATCGCGCCCGGGCGGGAAGGCGACGACCTCGCCGGCCGCCAGCTCGCGCTCGCGTTCCGCTTCGCGCAGCGTCGGCTGCCCGCTCAGCACGATCAGCAGCTCCTCGATCCCGAAGTGGGCGTGGTAGGGCATGTTGCGCTTGCCCGGCGCGAGCTCGTAGACCGAGACGCCGAGCCGCTGCGCGCCTGCCGCCGCGCCGACGCGGCTGCCGCGGACCGCGAAGCCCCCGTGCGCGATCTCGCGCTCCCACTCGTTGCCAAAGACATTCGGACCGGGCGGCTGAGCCATCGCGGCACGAAATTATCAGGCGCAGCCGGCCCTGCCGGCGAAGCCCCTCAGATCAGCGGAGGAACGGCGGCACGTCGATGTCCTCGTCGCGAATCTCGACCGCCGGGCGCTCCGGACGGCTCGAGCGCGGACGGCGCGTGCTGCGCTCCTCGCCGGTGTCGAAGATCCCGGCGCGCGCGCGCGAGCGGCCGTGGTGCTGGAAGCCGGTGCCGATCACCGTCACGCTGACCTCGTCCTCGAGCTGCTCGTCGATCACGGCGCCGAAGATGATGTTGGCGTCGCGCTCGGCGGCGGCCTGGACGATCTCGGCCGCCTCGTTGACCTCGAACAGGCCGAGGTTGCGACCGCCGGTGATGTTCAGCAGGATGCCCGTCGCGCCGTCGATCGCCTCCTCGAGCAGCGGCGAGGCGATCGCCGCCTTCGCGGCGTCGGCGGCGCGGCTCTCGCCCGTGCCGGTGCCGACACCCATCACCGCGGTGCCCGCGTCGGTCATGATCGTGCGCACGTCGGCGAAGTCGAGGTTGATCAGGCCGGGGATCGTGATCAGGTCGGTGATCCCCTGGACGCCCTGGCGCAGGACGTTGTCGGCCTCGCGGAAGGCGTCGAGGATCGAGGTGCGCCGCTCGACGACCGTGAGCAGCCGCTCGTTGGGGATCACGAGCAGCGTGTCGACGACCTCGCGCAGCTTGCGGATGCCCTCCTCGGCCTGGCGGGCGCGGGTCGCGCCCTCGAAGTCGAACGGGCGCGTGACGACGCCGACGGTCAGCGCGCCGATCTCGTTCTTGGCGATCTCGGCGATCACGGGCGCGGCGCCGGTGCCGGTGCCGCCGCCCTCGCCGGCGGTGACGAAGACCATGTCCGCGCCCTTCAGCGCCTCCTTGATCTCATCGCGCGACTCGGCCGCGGCGCCGAAGCCGACCTCCGGGTTGGCGCCCGCGCCGAGGCCCTTGGTCAGCTCGGTGCCGATGTGCAGCTTGACGTCGGCGTCGCACATCGCGAGCGCCTGCGCGTCGGTGTTGGCTGCGACGAATTCGACTCCGCGGAGCCCCGCGTCGACCATCCGGCTGACGGCGTTGGTGCCGCCGCCGCCGACGCCGACGACCTTGATCACTGCGAGATAGCTACCGCCGTCCATATTCACATCCGAGCCTAGAGTCAGAATGAAGGGTTTTTCGCCGGCGCCGCGAAGGAGCCGCAAAAGCCACGTTATGCAGGGCTTCGGGCGATTGTCAATGCAACCGCATCATCGCAACATTCGTTGCAGATCGCGGAACCCTCGACCACGACCTGAAATCGGGTCTCCGAGGGGGCTCAGCCTGAAGTAGAGCTTGAGGGTCCGATCACGGCCGGCGAAAGCACGCTCGCCACCGTGCTGGCGCTCGCGGGCGTGCCGCCGACCACCCCGGTGGCGGTCGCGGCGGCGTCGCTGGTCGCCGCGTCGGCGACCTGCGCGGCGGGTCGTGAGGGCACGGTCAGGTCGATGTAGCTGGCGCCGCGCGAGGCCGGGTTCGCCAGCACCGCGGCGGCGGCGTCCCACTTCGCGTGCAGCAGCTGGTAGTTGCCGAAGATCAGCCGCGGACCGCGGTGCAGGTAGATCGTCAGCGCGCCGTCGGCGTGGGTCACCGCCGCGGCACGCGCCCGCAGCGGCGCCGGCGCGTCGGTCAGCACGCGCAGCGCGAGCAGCACGAACGGGTCGCCGGTGCGGCCGCCGGCCGGCATCCGCGTCGAGTGAACCGACGCGAGCGGGCCGGCGTAGGCGAGGCCGCTGATCACGCCGCCGTCGGCCGCCAGCGCGAACCAGCGCCGGCCGACCTGCAGGCGCGCGACCGGCTGGCGCTCGCGCACCTCGATGCTGACGCCGTGCGGGAAGTGGGTCTGCGCGCGGATGCCGTCGATCAGCGTGTACGGCCCGACCGCGGCGCGCAGCGCGGCGACCGAGAAGTCGGTCGTCGTCTGGGTGCGGGCGGCCGCGATCAGATCGTCGGAGACCGCCGGCAGCGCGTTCGGCGAGAGGCCCGTGATGTCGACCTGGTCGACGGCGAACAGCGAGCTGCCCCGCAGCAGGACCCAGCCGCCGAACCCGACCAGCACGACCAGCGCAACGCAGGCGAGCTTGTGGCGCAGAGCCATCCCGTAGTGCTTCGCGCTCCGGGCGCAAACCCCTACCAGGGAAAGCGAACCTCGCCGAGCAGCTGGACCTCCGGCTCGAGCTCGACGCCGAAGCGCGCACGCACCAGTTCGCGGGCCGCGGCCATCAGCTCGAGGATCTCCGCCGTGCTCGCGCCGCCGGCATTCTCGACGAAGTTCGCATGCTTGGACGAGAAGCGCGCGTCGCCGACCGCGAGCTTGCCGGCGCCGGCCGCCAGCAGGAGCTCCCAGGCGCTGTGCCCCGGCGGGTTCTTGAAGGTCGAGCCGAACGTCCTGATCCCCTTCGGCTGCGCCGCGTGGCGGCGCTCGCGCATCGCCGACAGCGTCGCGCGAACGGCATCGGGCGCCGCCGGCGTCAGCGTGAAGCGCGCGCCCGCGACGATCTCGCCGGCGCGCAGCGCGGAGCTGCGGTAGGCGAAACCGAGCTCCCCCGGCCCGCGGCGCTCGACACCGTCGACGGTGACGATGTCGACCCACTCGATCACCTCGGCGAGCGCCCCGTCATAGGCGTTCGCGTTCATCCGCACCGCTCCGCCGACGGTGCCCGGGATGTTGACGCCGAACTCGATCCCGGCGAGCCCGAGCGCGGCCGCCCGCGCCGCGACCGCCGGCAGCCGCGCACCCGCGCCGCAGCGCAGCCCGGCGCCGTCGCCCTCGATCCGCGCGAGCTCGCGGTCCAGCTTGAGCACGAGCCCGCGCACGCCCGCGTCGGCCACCAGCAGGTTGGACCCCGAGCCGAGCACGTGCACGGCGAGGCCGCGCTCGCGCGCCCATTCCAGCAGGGCGCGCAGCTCGCGCATCGAGCCTGGCCGCGCGAAGCGCTCGGCGGCGCCGCCGGTGCGCACCGTGGTCAGACGCGCGAGCGGGAAGTCCGCCTGCGGCTCAACCATCGCGCTCACCGCCGCCGACCAGCGCGCGGCCGACGCGGTCGACGTCGCCGGCCCCCATCACCACGACCAGGTCGCCGGCGCCCGCGAGCGCGGCCACGATCGGGACGGCGCGCTCGCCGTCGGGCAGCCAGTAGGTCGGCCGCCCCGCCGCCGCGTCGGCGCTCGCCTCGGCGATCGCCAGGCCGCTGACGCCGGGGAAGTCCGCCGCACGCTCGCGCGCCGGGTAGACGTCGAGCACGACGACGGCATCGGCGCCGCCGGCGAGCGCCGCGCCGAACTCCCGCGCGAGCGCTCGCGTGCGCGAGTACAGATGCGGCTGGAAGACGGCGATCAGGCGGCCCGGCGCAAGGCCCCGGGCGGCGGCGAGCGTCGCGGCGATCTCGGTCGGATGGTGCGCGTAGTCGTCATAGACCTCGGCGCCCGCGGCGCTTCGTCCGAGCCGCTCGAAGCGCCTCGCCGTGCCGCGGAAGCCGGCGAGGCCCCGCGCCGCGTCGGCGGCGCCGACGCCGACCAGCTCCGCGACGGTCATCGCGGCGGCCGCGTTGCGCGCGTTGTGCTCCCCCGGCACCGACAGCTCGACCGCCACCGCGCCCCACTGGAAGCGCGCCCCGCCGGGAGCGCTCGCCGCGGCCGGCACGTCGTAGGGCGCCACCGGCCCCGCACGCAGCGCGAGGAGCGCCGGGCGATCCCAGATCACGGCCGTGGCGGCGCCGGCGAGGAACTCGCGGTAGACGGCCTCGAGCTCGTGCAGCGAGCCGAAGCGGTCGTGGTGGTCGAGCTCGACGTTCGTCAGCACCGCGATCTCGACGTGCAGCGAGAGCAGCGAGCGATCCGATTCGTCGGCCTCGACGACGAGCCACTCGCTCTCGCGCCACTCGCCGTTGCGCCCGCTGCCGGCGAGGATCCCGCCGATCAGGTAGGAGGGGTCGACGCCGCCCGCCGCCAGCGCGGCCACGATCATCGCCGAGGTCGTCGTCTTGCCGTGCGCGCCGGCCACCGCGATCGTGCGCCGCAGCGCGGTCAGCTGCTCGAGCAGCTGCGCGCGCGTCAACACACGCAGTCCGCGCTCCAGCGCCGCCACCAGCTCCGGGTTCTCTGCGGCGATCGCACTCGAGCAGACCAGCTCCACATCCTCGCCGGGCGGCACGTTCGCCGGCGCGTGCCCGATCGCCGCCGCCAGCACGCCGTCGGCGGCGAGCGCCGCGGCGAACGACGAGTCGGCGCGGTCGGAGCCGCTGACCTCCGCGCCGAGCGCGTGCGCCGCGCGCGCATAGGCGCTCATGCCGGCGCCGCCGACGCCGACGAAATGCAGCCGCCGCCCGCTCCAGGGACCCTCTGAGATGGTGGGTCGCGCCACGCGCCGGTCCTCCGCCTAGACCGCGGCGAGCACGATCGTCGCGACCGCGGCCGCGGCGTCGGGGCGCGCGAGCGCGCGCGACGCCCGCCCCATCGCGGCGAGTCTCGCCGGATCGCCGATCAGGCGCCCGACCTCGGCGGCGAGCCGCGGCCCGGTGCAGTCGCGGTCGTCCACCACGACGGCCGCGCCGGCTCGCTCCATCCAGGCGGCGTTGGTCCGCTGGTGGTCGGCGCTCGCCGCCGGGAACGGCACCAGGATCGCCGGGCGCCCGTAGGCCGCGAGCTCGAAGATCGAGCCGCCGGCGCGCGCCACGACCAGGTCGCTGGCGGCCAGCGCCTGCCCGAAGCGGTCGCGGTCGAGGTACTCGCGCAGGTCGTAGAGCGGGCCGTGCGGATGGGTTCGCAGCACCGGCCAGTCGCGCACGCCGGTCACGTGCAGGACGTGGAAGCTGGCGCCGTCCAGGCCGTCGAGCGCTGCCTCGTTGATCGTGCGCGACCCGAGCGAGCCGCCGAACACGAGCACGCACTGCTCCCAGGGCTCGATCCCGAAGGCTGCGCGTGCGCCGTCGCGGTCGGCGTACGGTGGCGCCACCGGGCGTCCGGTCACGCGGTAGCGGCGCCCGCGGCGCCCGGCGACCGGAAACGCGAGGCAGACCCGCCGTGCGAGCGGCGCCAGCACGCGGTTGGTCAGCCCGAGGTGGCTGTCGGCCTCGGTCAGCACGAACGGGATCCGCCGCGTCCAGGCCGCGAGCGCGACCGGCCCGGCGACGTAGCCCCCGGCGCCCATCACCACGTCGATCCGCCGCGCGGCGAGCAGCCCTCGCGCGCGCGCCGTCGCGCGCGCCGCCCGCCACAGCGCGCGCGCCGCCCGCAGCGGGTTGCGACGGTCCAGCGCGGAGAGCGCGAGCTGCTCGAACGGGTAGCCGGCGGCGGGCACGAGCTGGCGCTCGGCGCGTTCGCCGCCGATGAAGACGACCTCAGCCCCCCGCTCCCGCAGCGCGTCGGCGACCGCCAGCGCGGGCACCACGTGCCCGGCGGTCCCTCCGGCTGCGATCGCTATCCGCGGTGCCTCGCGCATCCTCGGATCGTCGCGGTTTTTCGCGCTCCGTGCTGCGCACCGCCCGCAGATGCGCGGCGCCGCCGCCGGCGACGTTCAGCAGCAGCCCCATCGCCGCGAGCATCACCAGCAGGTTGCTGGCGCCGTAGGAGACGAACGGCAGCGGCACGCCGGTGACCGGCGCGATGCCGAGCACCGCGAACACGTTGAGCGCCGCCTGGAAGACGATCAGCGAGGTCACACCGGCCGCGACGAGCAGCGCATAGCTGCCCTTCGCGGCGCGCGCGGCGCGAAGTCCGGCGTAGGCGATCAGGCCGTACAGCGCCAGCAGCACGGCGATCCCGACGAAGCCGAGCTCCTCCCCGATCACCGCGAGGATGAAGTCGGTCGGCGCCTCGGGCAGGTAGAAGTCCTTCTGCAGCGACTGGCCCGGCCCGCGCCCGAACAGGCCGCCGGAGCCGATCGCGACCTGGCTCTGGACGGACTGGTAGCCGCTCTGAGTGGCGTGCGCCCACGGGTCCAGGAACGACGTCAGGCGCGCCCCCGCGTAGGGGACGGCGATCGAGAACACGATCACCGCGCCGGCGCAGAGGATCGCGACGAGCACGAACGCCCGCATCGAGATGCCGGCGGTCAGCACGATCGCGGCCAGCGCGAAGGCGATCACCAGGGTCGTGCCGATGTCCGGCTGGGAGCCGACGAGCAGGCACGCCGCCCCGCCGACGACGGCGACGCGCTTGAAGGCGGTCGTGCGGCTGCGCGTGCCGGGCCGCCCGCGCGCCAGCACGTGCGCGGCGTAGAGGACCAGCGCCAGCTTCATCAGCTCCGACGGCTCGAACTGCAACGGCCCGGCGCCGATCCAGCGCTCGGCTCCCAGCGTCGAGTGGCCGAGGCCCGGCAGGCGCACGGCGATCAGCAGCGCGAACGACAGGCCGAGCAGCGGACCGGTCAACCGCCGTACGCGCTCGAGGCCGACGCGTGAGGCGTAGCGCAGCACGACCAGGCCCGCGGCGCCGTAGACGACGAAGCGCACGAGCGCGCTCATGCCGCCGGCGGTGCTGCCGTCGATCGCCGCGGGCGACGAGGCGCTGTAGACCATCACCGCGCCGCCGGCGAGCAGGCACAGCGTCGCCGTCAGCAGCAGGCTGTGCTCGATCGGCAAATGCGGCCTGGCCGCCCGGGCGGCCGAATCCGAGGCGCGGCGCACACGCGCGGGCTCTGCGGCAACCGAAGCCATTGATGGTCCTTCAACACGGAGCGCGAAATGCCTGCCCAGCCCGGACCGCCGGGCGCGCGTGCCGCGTGCGACGCGCGATCAGGACCCCCTTCCTGCCCACCGGCCCCCGCACGCCGCCGCGGCGGCTGCGCTCACGCGAGCACGAGCCGCCTGAACTCGTCGCCGCGCGCCTCGTAGTCGCGAAACTGGTCGAAGCTGGTTGCCGCCGGGCTGAGCAGCACGACCTCGCCGGCGCCGGCCGATTCGCGCGCCGCCGTCAGCGCGCGCTCGAGCGTGCCGCAGTCCACCACAGGCACGCCGGCGTCCTCGAGCGCGGCGCCGATCTCGCCCGCCGCCTCGCCGATCAGGTAGACCGCGCGGGCACGCTCCGCCACGTCCTCGCGCAGGCGGCCGAAGTCCTCCCCCTTGCCCCGGCCGCCGAGGATCACGTGCACGCTGCCCGGCTCGAACGAGCGCAATGCGACCAGCGTGCTCGCGACGTTGGTCCCCTTGGAGTCGTTGACGAACAGCACGCCGCCCAGCGTGGCCACCTCCTCGAGACGGTGCGGCACCCCGGCGAAGCGCTTGAGCGCCGTCACGACACCGGCCGCCGGCAGCCCGCGGGCGAGCGTGGCCGCCGCGGCGGCCATCGCGTTCTCGGCGTTGTGCGCGCCGCGCAGGCGGATCGCCGAGCGCGCCATCAGGCGCTCCCCCCGCCACCACAGCCACTCCCCGTCGCTGCGCAGATCGGCGTGCGCCGACGTGCCGAAGGTGAGCCGCGCGGCGGCGCCCGGCGCCTCGGCGCCGACGCCGGTCGCCGGCAGCAGCGCGAAATCGCCGGGGCCCTGGTTGGCGAACAGCCGCAGCTTCGCCGCCAGGTAGGCCTCCATGTCGCCGTGGCGGTCGAGGTGGTCGGGCGCGACGTTCAGCAGCACCGCCACGTGCGGAGCGAAGGCGAGCGTGTCCTCGAGCTGGAACGACGACGCCTCGCAGACCACCGTGACCGCCGGATCGAGCGGCGCCTCGCCGGCGGGCGGTGGCGTCGCCAGCAGGCTGAGCGCACGGCCGACGTTGCCGGCGACCGCGACCGCGGCGCCGCAGGCGCGGTGGATCTCGCCGATCAGTTCGACCGTGGTCGTCTTGCCGTTGGTGCCGGTCACGGCGATGAACTCGTTGGGCAGCAGGCGCCACGCCAGCTCGAGCTCGCCGATCACGGTGATCCCGCGCTCGCGTGCGGCGGCGATCAGCGGCGCGCCGGCGGGGACCCCGGGGCTCTTGACGACGCAGCGCACGCCGTCGAGCGCGGCGAGCGTGTCCGCGGCGAGCTCGACGCCGGCGTCCTCGAGCTCCGCGGGCGCGGCGCCGCCGCGACGGTCGGTGCCGATCACGCGCTCGCCGCGGGCGCGCAGCGCGAGCGCCGCGGCGACGCCCGAGCGCGCGAGCCCGACCACCAGGTAGGGCCCGGCGGGCGGCGCGGGACGGCTCGTGCTCACCGGATCGAGTGCGCGTAGATCGTGAAGCCGATCGCCGCGCCGATCGCCGTGATGATCCAGAAGCGCAGGATGATCTTCGTCTCCGACCATGCCTTCAGCTCGAAGTGGTGGTGGATCGGGGCCATCAGGAAGACGCGTTTGTGGAACAGCTGGAAGGCGACGATCTGGATCAGCACCGAGACCGCCTCGATCACGAAGATCCCGCCGATCAGGATCAGCAGCGTCTCGGTCTGCGTCATCACGGCGAGCCCGGCGAGCGCCCCTCCGAGCCCGAGCGAGCCCGTGTCGCCCATGAAGATCGTCGCCGGGAAGGCGTTGAACCAGAGGAAGCCGACGCACGCGCCGACCAGGCAGGCGGCCAGCAGCGCCAGCTCGATGTCCTGGCCGGAGCCGCTGAGGAAGGTGATCCCGACGTAGGCCATGAGCACGATCGCCGTGCAGCCGGCGGCGAGGCCGTCGAGGCCGTCGGTGAGGTTGACGCCGCTGGTCGTGCCGGCCACGACGAGGTAGATCAGGAAGGGGTAGAAGACGCCGAGGTTCACCGTGTAGTCGACGTAGCGCAGCCGCAGGCTCGAGGAGCCGAGCGCGTGGCGGGCGAGCAGCCAGAGGCCGATCGAGATCGCCGCCAGCAGGATCAGCTTGGTGCGCGCGCGCAGCCCGAGCGAGCGCCGCTTGACGATCTTCATGTAGTCGTCGACGAAACCGAGCGCCGCGCAGGCGAGCGTCGCGCCGAACACCCCGACCGCCCGCGCGTCGTCCCAGCTCGAGAGGATCGCGAACGGCACGACCACCGCGATCAGCATGATGATCCCGCCCATCGTCGGTGTCCCCGCCTTGCCGAGATGCCCCTCCGGCCCGTCGTCGCGCACGTGCTGGCCGAACTCGCGCCGGCGCAGGAACTCGATGAACTTCGGCGCGAGGAAGATGCAGATCAGCAGCGCCGCCGTCCCGCCGATCAGCACGCGCGCCATCGGCGCTCCCAGCGACGCCGAGCCGATCAGCAGCGCGCGTGCCATCAGCGCCCCACGAGCGCTTCGGCGACACGCTCGAGCGCG
The DNA here is from genome assembly GCA_964483345.1 of uncultured Solirubrobacteraceae bacterium. GTDB lineage: Bacteria > Actinomycetota > Thermoleophilia > Solirubrobacterales > Solirubrobacteraceae > Palsa-513. Next base: position 7,441 of record CAZABN010000033.1, on the reverse strand, counting down.
ACGCCGCGCGAGCCCTTCACCAGCACCGTGTCGCCCGGCTGAAGCCGCGTGCGCAGCAGCTCCGCGGCGGCGGGCGCATCGGCGGCCGCGACGGACTCGCCGCCGGCGAAGCTCTCCGCGGCCCAGGCGGCGCGCTCGCCGACGGTGATCAGCAGCGCGACGCCGGCCGCCTGCGCCTGCGCACCCAGCTCGTGGTGGTAGCGGCGCTCGTCGCGCTCCCCCAGCTCCAGCATGTCGCCGAGCACCGCGACGCGCCGGCCGGCGGCGGTGCTCGCGAGCTCGTCCAGCGCGGCGCGCATCGACATCGGGTTGGCGTTGTAGCAGTCGTTGATGACCAGCACCCCGCCGGGCAGCGACAGCCGCTCCCCGCGCAGCGCGGAGAAGGCGACCGCGAGCGGCCCGTCGGCGACGGTGACGCCGAGCGCCGTCGCGGCGGCGAGCGCCGCACAGAGGTCGACCAGCAGGTGCGCCGAGCGAAAGCCCGGCTCGAGCATCACCCGGCGCTCACCGAGCGCCACCACCACGCCGCCCGCGCCGCTCTCGATCACCGCGACCTCGCCGCCCTCGCCGAAGCGCACGACCTCGAGCTGCTCGCGCAGGTACGGCTCGAGCAGCGGCTCACCGGCGGGCACGATGGCGGTCGCGCCGTCCGCGAGCCCCACCAGCAGCTCGCCCTTGGCGGCGGCGATCGCCTCCAGCGTCCCGAGCAGCTCGAGATGCGCCGGCCCGACGTTGACGACGACGCCGACGTCCGGTTCGCAGATCGCGGTCAGCTCGGCGATCTGGCCGGCGCCGCGCATCGCCAGCTCGAGCACCAGCGCCTCGGTGCCGGCCGGCGCGCCGAGGATCGCGAGCGGCAGGCCGATCTCGGTGTTGTGGTTGCGCGGGCTGGCGACGGTCGCGAAGCTCGGCGCGAGCAGCGCCGCGAGGATGTCCTTGGTCGAGGTCTTGCCGCTCGAGCCGGTGATCGCGACGACCCGCGCACCGAGCTCGCGCCGCCACTCGCGCGCGAGGCGCCCGAGCGCCGCGAGCGGGTCCGGGCAGGCCAGCAGCACGCCGGCGCCGGCGTCGCGCACCCGCTCGAGGTGCCCGGGCGTCGCGAGCACGCCCCACGCGCCGGCGGCGAGCGCGGCGTCCGCGAACAGCCCGCCGTCGGTGTGCGCGCCGGCGAGCGCGACGAACAGGTCCCCGGGCCTGAGCGTCCTCGAGTCGACCACGACGCGCGCCGGACCGCCGCCGGCGCCGCCGCCGCCGCTCGACACGCGCGCCCCGGCGGCCGCGGCGACGCGCTCTGCGCCCCAGTCCCTCACGCGAGCGCCGCCAGCTCGGCGCGGGCGACCTGCGCGTCGTCGAAGGGCAGCCTGCGGCCCCCGGCGAACTCCTGGCCCTGCTCGTGGCCCTTGCCGGCGATCACCACCACGTCGCCGGGCCGCGCGAGCGAGATCGCCCGCGCGATCGCGGCGCGGCGGTCGACGATCGCCTCGACGGTGGCGCCGTCGCCGGCCACGCCGGCGAGGATCTCCTCGACGATCGCGGCCGGCTCCTCGGAGCGCGGGTTGTCCGAGGTGACGATCGTGAGGTCGGCCAGCTCGGCCGAGATCCGCCCCATCTGCGGGCGCTTGCCGCGGTCGCGGTCGCCGCCGGCGCCGAACACGCAGAGCAGGCGCCGCTCGGTCAGCGAGCGCGCCGCCCTCAGCACGTTCTCGAGCGAGTCGGGGGTGTGCGCGTAGTCGATCAGCACGGTGAACGGCTGGCCCTCGTCGAGCGCCTGGAAGCGGCCGGGCGCCGGCGCGATCTCGGGCAGCGCGGCGGCGATCCGCTCGAGCGGCACGCCCATCGCGTGCGTGGTCGCGAGCGCGCCGAGCACGTTGGCGACGTTGAAGCGCCCGGGCAGGCGGCTCGAGAGCTCGAGCTCGCCGTCCGGGGTGGTCGCGACGAAGCGCGCGCCGGCGACGCTGAAGCTCGGCTCGCGCGCGCCGTAGTCGGCCGGCCGCGTGAGCGCGAAGGTCACGGCGTCGGGATGCTCCGCCACGAGGCGGCGCCCGTAGGGGTCGTCGAGGTTGATCACGCGCAGCGCCACCTCGCCGTCGAAGAGCCGCGCCTTGGCGGCGAAGTAGTCCTCCATCGTGGCGTGGAAGTCGAGGTGATCCTGGGTCAGGTTGGTGAAGATCGCCGCCGCGAAGCGGGTCCCGTCGACGCGGTGCTGCGCCAGCGCGTGCGAGGAGACCTCCATCGCGCAGGCGCGGTCGCCGCCGTCGAGCATCGCGCGGAAGCTCGCCTGCAGGTCGATCGCCTCGGGCGTGGTGTGGATCACCGGGCCCTCCGCTCCGCCGATCACCGACTTGACCGTGCCGAGCAGCCCGCACTGCACGCCGCCGGCCGCCAGCAGCGCGGCGATCAAGAAGACGCTGGTCGTCTTGCCGTTGGTGCCGGTCACGCCGGCGACCCGCAGCGTCGCGCTCGGGTCGCCGTAGAAGCGGACCGCGAGGTCGGCCATCGCGACCCGCGCGCAGGGCACCAGGAGCTCCGGCACGCCGAGCCCCAGCGGGCGCTCGACGACGAGCGCGACGGCGCCGCGGGCGAGTGCGTCAGCGGCGTGGTCGTGACCGTCGCTGCGCCCGCCGCGGACGCAGAAGAACAGCGCTCCCGGCACCACCGACCGGCTGTCATAGGCGAGCGAGGTGATCTCGATCGGCGCCGCGCCGGCGCTCAGCTGCGAGAGCAACATGCGGGCGCAGTGTATGACGCGGCGGCGGGCCGCCGGGGGCACGGGCCGCCGCGGACGGCGCTCAAGCGGGTGGGATCTTCAGCAGCGGCAGGGCGAAGTCGATGATCTTCTGCCACGCCGGGGCGGCGACCTCGGTGCCGTAGATCTCGCCGGTCTGCGGCGAGTCGAGCATCACGATCGCCTCGAGCTGCGGGTCCTGCGCGGGGGCGAAGCCGACGAACGACGCGTAGTAGTCGGTGTGCGAGTAGGTCCCGTCGACGACCTTGTTGGCGGTGCCCGTCTTGCCCGCCAGCGTGTAGCCCGGGATCTGGATCTCCGCCGCGGTGCCGCCCGCGCTGGTCACGCCCTCGAGCATGCTGCGCAGCTCGGCCGCGACCGTCGGGCTGAGGATGCGCTTCGCCCTGGGCAGCGCCACCGGCACGCCGCCGACGCTCGAGACGATGTGCGGCGGGCGCAGCAGGCCGCCGTTGGCGATCGCCGCGTAGGCGGTCGCGACCTGCAGCGGGGTGACGTCGACGCCCTGGCCGATCGGCACGTTGCCGATCGTCGAACCGGACCACTGCGAGACCGGCGGCACCGTCCCCGGCTCCTCGCCGGGCAGGTCGACGCCGGTCGGTGAGCCGAAGCCGAAGCGGCGCATCCAGTCGTACATCCCGGTCGGCTGGAGCAGCTCGCCGATCTTGATCGCGCCGATGTTGCTCGAGCGGGCGAGGATCTCGCGCGTCGTCAGGACCTCGGTGCCGTGCGCCTCGGAGTCCTGGATGCAGTAGTTGGCGACCTGGATGCAGGGCGGGATCGTGAACGGCGTGTTCGGCGAGATCAGCCCGTCCGACAGCGCGCCGCCGATCGCCACGACCTTGAAGGTGGAGCCGGGCTCGTAGTCGAGCCCGACCGCGTAGTTCTCGGCGACGCCAACCTGTGCCGGGTCGTTCGCGTTGACGCGCGGCCAGTTCGACATCGCGAGGATCGCGCCGGTCTGCGGGTCGAGCACGATCGCCGTCGCGTGCTCCGCGCGGAACGCCTCGCCGGTCTGCGAGACGACGGAATCGGTGTACTGCTGCAGCGGCGCGTCGATCGTCAGCGCGACGGTCTTGCCGGCGACGGCGGTCGGGCCGCTCACGCGGATCGGCTGCCCCTGGCCGTCGGAGACGACGGTCTGGTGGCCCGCGATGCCGCTCAGCTGACGGTTGTACTGAAGCTCGACGCCCGAGAGCCCGGTGCCGTCGGTCCCCACGCCGCCGAGCACCTGGGCGGCCAGGTAGTCGTCCGGGTAGACGCGGCGCGGGTCCGCCGTCTGGTAGATGCCGGCGATCCCAAGCTTCCTCACCGCCGCCGCCGTCGCGGCGGGCACCTGCACCGCCAGCCGCGCCCAGTCGGGGGCGATCGGATTGGTGATGTCGGCCTCGAGCGTCGCGGCCGGCTCGTGCAGCAGCGGCGCGAGGGCGAGCGCCGCGGCAGCGGGGTCGCGCACCTGCTTGGGCGTCGCGGTGATGTCGTCGGCGGCCTGCGTGACCGCGAGCAGGTCGCCGTTACGGTCGACGATCGAGCCGCGCGGCGCCGGTGTCGTCACGGTCGTGACGTGCTCGGCGTTGGCGACGCTCGAGAGACGGCCCGAGCTCAGCGTCGCGAGCTGCAGCGCCCGCACCGCCGCGACCGCGAGCAGCAGCGCGAACACGGCGAGCAGCCAGCCGACGCGGCGCTGACTGAGCGCCATCCCGCTACCCGCCCGGGGTCGTACCGCCGGCGGCGGTCGTCGCGGGGGGTGTCGCGCCGCCGGCCGTCGTCGTGGCCGCCGTCGTCGTGGCCGCCGTCGTCGTGGCCGCCGTCGTCGTGGCGGGCGTGGTCGTGGCCGGCGTGGTCGTGGCCGGCGCTCCCGCCGTGCCGCTCGCCGGCGTGGTCGTCGCCGTGGTGGCGCTCGACGGCGTGGTGGCCGTGGCGCCCGTCGTGGCGGAAGCCGCGGTCGTCCCGGTCGTGCTCGCGGGAGTGCCGGCGGAGGTCGTGCTGGTCGCGCCCGCCGCGGCGGTGCCCGGCGTCGTCGTGGCGATCGTCGTGGTCGAGGGCGTGGTGGTCTGCGCCGGCGTGGTCGTCGCCGGAGCGGTGGGCGCCACCGGGGTCGTCGCGGCCGGCGGGGAGCTCACGATCCGGTGCGCGTCGGCCGCGGCGGCGGCGATCGCCGCAGTCGACGGGACGGTCATCCCGCGCGCGGCCCTCGCCGCGTCGCCCGGGTTGACGGCGAGGTAGGTCACGGCGTCGGGGGCCGGGTAGACCATGTCGAGCGCGCCGGCCGTGGTGCTCAGCCGGTGGCTCGCCTCCATCACGGCGATCTCGGTCCGTGTCGTCTCGTTCTGCGCGGTCAGGGCGTTCACGGCCGTGGTCTCGTTGCCGATCTCGGTGCCGAGGCGCAGCTGCGCGACCTGCATCGCGACGATCCCGAGCAGCGCGGTCGCGACGATCGCGATCCAGGCCCGTCCGCGCACCAGCCGCTCCAGCCACGGATGGTCGATCACGCGGACGACCAGGCCCGGGGCGGCCGCCGGCCGCGCCGGTGCGGCACGCGGATGGCGGCTCGGGCCCGAGACGCGGCGGGGCGCGGGCGGAAGTCGAAGCGGCGCCGGCTGAGCGCGGGCCGAGCGTGCGCGCGCGGCGCCGGCGGTGGCGGCCGGCATGCTCATGCGGTGACTCCGAGCTTGCGGGCGACGCGCAGGTGCGCGCTGGCGGAGCGTGGGTTGGCGGCCACCTCGCCGGCGCTCGGCGCGATCGCGCGGCGGTGCGCCAGCTCCGCCTCGGGGCTCCGTCCGCAGCCGCAGACCGGCAGGTCGGGCGGGCAGATGCAGCCGCGCGTGCGGGCCGCGAAGAACTGCTTGACGCGGCGGTCCTCGAGTGAGTGGAACGAGATCGCGGCGAGCGAGCCGCCGGCGTGCAGCAGCTCCCACGCCAGCGGCAGCGCGGCGTCGAGCTGCTCGAGCTCCTCGTTGACGGCGATCCGGATCGCCTGGAAGCTCCGCTTGGCGGGGTGCCCGCCGGCGAAGCGCGCCGGCGCCGGCACGGCGGCCTTGATCACCTCGACCAGCTCGAGCGTGGTGACGATCGGCGCGCGCTCGCGCTCGGCGACGATCGCGCGCGCGATCTGCGCGGCGTAGCGCTCCTCGCCGAACTCGCGCAGCAGCCGCGCGAGCCGCCGCTGATCCCACTCACCGACGATCTCCGCCGCGGTCAGCTCCTGGTCGGGATCCATCCGCATGTCGAGCGGCGCGTCGTAGGCGTAGGAGAAGCCGCGCTCCCAGGTGTCGATCTGCATCGACGAGGTGCCGAGGTCGAAGTACACGCAGTCGGCGGCGACGCCCTCGTCGAGCAGCAGCGCCAGGCCGTCGGCGAAGCTCGCGCGAATGAAGCGGGTCGTGCAGCTGACCTCGCGCGCGAGCTCCTCGAAGCGCTCCTGCGCCGTGGGGTCGCGGTCGATCCCGATCAGCGTGCCGGCCGAGCCGATCCGCTCGGCGATCAGCCGCGCGTGACCGCCGCCGCCGACCGTGCAGTCGACGGCGACCGCGCCGGGCCGGGGGTCGAGCAGCTCGATCAGCTCCCCGGCCAGCACTGGCACGTGCGTGACCGTCATCTCAAGAAGTGTGGCCACTCGACGATCCCGCTCCGATCTGCTTGACGGTGCTGACGATCTGCTCGCTCACACGCCCCCACGCCTCGCGGTCCCAGACCTCCAGGCGGTTGCCGGCGCCGATCACCGCGACCTCCTTGCCCAGGCCGGCCTTCTCGAGCAGCTTCGAGGGCACCATCACGCGCCCCGCCGCGTCGAGCTCCAGCTCCTGCGAGTAGGCGTTGGAGAAGCGCTCCATGTTGCCGTAGTCCTCGGAGAGGCGGTCGATGCCCGCCAGCACGCTCTCGACGTACTCCGCGTAATCGTCGGGGCACCAGATCGCCACGCACTCGGGGGCGTCGCGCTGCAGCGCCACCACGACGCCGTCGGCGAGCGCCTTGCGCAGCTTCGCCGGAATCGTCAGCCGATTCTTCGCGTCGAGGGTGTTGTCGTAGTAGCCGCGGAATGCCATGACCGGCGCTCGCAAAGTTGGTCGAACCGGGCTGGAAGAGGCGGGAGGAACCCATCCACCCCGGTTCGCTGCGCGGACCGTACCAGATCCGCCCCACTTTGCAACACAATTCGGCACTTTTCCCCCACTTGCATCCACTTTCCCATCACGCCACCCGCACCGCGACGACGTTTCCCCGAGCTTTTCGGGGCGGCGCATGCGCCGCCCCGGGGATTGGCGCATGCGCCAATCCCGCGGGCTGGTGCATGCACCAGCCCGTCAACACAGGGATGCAGCCGGCCGCCGGGTCAGGCCGGCGCCAGCGGGGCGGGCGTCGCCGAGCTGTCGGTCTCGATCACGATCCGGCACGGCCGGCGGTCGAGCAGGTACGAGGCGGTCAGGCCGATCCGCTGCTCGCTGGACGGGGCGTGCAGGGTCGAGAGGTAGATCACGTCGGCGTTGATCCGCTGCGCCTCGTCGGCGAGCGCGGCGCCGGGGTTGCGCGCGCGGATCAGGCCGGTGCGGACCTTGATGCCGGCGCGGCGGCCCTGGATGCGCGCGCTCTCGAGGATCGAGCGCCCGAGCGCCTCCTCCGCCTCGAGCCCCGAGTCGAGCGACAGCTGGCGCGGCACCGGCAGCACGAAGACGGCGTAGACGATCCCGTCCTTGCCGA
>CAZABN010000032.1:0-20921 GCA_964483345.1 uncultured Solirubrobacteraceae bacterium | reverse complement strand
TCAGCTCGCGGACGACCAGCAGGTCGGTGCCGGCGATTCGCTCCTCACGCAGCGGGCTCGCGCCGTACAGCGCCTCGATCGCGCGCACGGGGCGCAGGTTCGCAAACAGGCCGAGCCCCTTGCGCACCCCGAGGAGGCCCTGCTCGGGCCGCGGCTTGTGCGGATCGGTGGTGTCCCATTTGGGTCCCCCGACCGCCCCGAGCAGCACCGCATCGGCGCGCCGGCAGGCCGCCAGCACCTCGTCGGTCAGCGCCACGCCGTTCGCATCGATCGAGGCGCCCCCGAAGACGTGCGCCTCGACGTCCACCTCGGCCACGGCGGCCAGCACCTCGAGGCCCGCGGCGAGCACCTCCGGACCGATCCCGTCTCCGGGCAGCGTCGCGATCAGCGTCATCGAGACGGGACCGTAGCAGCGGGGTTGCGAGGCCCGCTCAGAGCGCCGTGGTGACCGGCCCGAGGCGCTCTCGCTCGGACTCGTAGGCGGCGATCGCGTCGTCCAGTTGCAGCGTCAGCGCGATGTCGTCGAGGCCGCCGAGCAGCCGCCGGCGGATCTCGGGGTCGATCTCGAAGGGGACGCTGCGGCCGGCGAAGCGGACCTCCTGCGCATCGAGGTCGACCTCGCCCTCGCCCGCCGCCGCCAGGGCGCGCACGTCGGCCTCCGCCAGCACGACCGCGAGCAGGCCGATCTTCATGCAGTTGTTGTAGAAGATGTCGCCGAAGCTCGGCGCGACCACGGCGCGGAAGCCGTAGTCCTCGATCGCCCATGGCGCGTGCTCGCGCGATGAGCCGCAGCCAAAGTTGCGCCCGCTGGTCAGGATCGGGTTGCGCGGCAGCTCCCAGCCGGGCTGCTTGGCCCAGTCGTAGAAGAGAAACGCGCCGAAGCCGGTCCGCTCGATCCGCTTGAGGAACTGCTTCGGGATGATCTGGTCGGTGTCGACGTCGCTGCGGTCGAGATCGCTGACTCCCCCGGCGATGACCGTGATCGGCTCCATTTGCTCAGCTCCAGGTGCGGATGTCGACGAAACGGCCTTCGATCGCGGCCGCCGCCGCCATCTCCGGTGAGACCAGGTGGGTGCGCCCGCCGCGCCCCTGACGACCTTCGAAGTTGCGGTTCGAGGTCGATGCGCAGCGCTCACCCGGCGCGAGGATGTCCGGGTTCATTCCCAGGCACATCGAACAGCCGGCGGTGCGCCATTCGAAGCCGGCGGCGCGGAATGTCGCGTCGAGGCCCTCCGCCTCGGCCTGGGCACTGACCTGTGCCGAGCCGGGGACGACCATCGCCTTGACGTGCTCGGCGACGCGGCGTCCGCGGATCACCGAGGCCGCGGCACGCAGGTCGCCGATCCGCGAGTTCGTGCAGGAGCCGATGAACACTCGGTCGAGGGCTATCTGCTCGATCGGCGTGCCGGCTTCGAGACCCATGTACTCGAGCGCGCGCTCAGCCGCGTCGCGATCGGCGGCCGAGGCGAAGTCATCCGGCGACGGTACGCGCTCGGCGACGCCGACCACCATGCCCGGATTGGTGCCCCAGGTGACCTGCGGTGAGATCACGGCGACATCGACGGCGACCTCGGAGTCGAAGCGCGCGCCGGCGTCGCTTCGCAGCTCGCGCCAACCATCGATCGCCCGCTCGAGCGCGCCACCGGAGCCTGCTCCGGGTCGACCGCCGCGCTCGAACCACTCGAACGTGACGTCGTCCGGCGCGATCATGCCCGCGCGCCCGCCGCCCTCGATCGTCATGTTGCAGACCGTCATCCGGCCCTCCATCGAAAGCTCCTCGATCGCCTCGCCGCCGTACTCCACGACGTGTCCGACGGCTCCGTCCACACCGATCTGGCCGATCGTCGCGAGGATCAGGTCCTTGGCCGTGACGCCGAAGCCGCGGCGCCCGTTGTAGCTGATCCGCATCGAGCGCGGCTTGCTCTGCACCATGCACTGCGTGGCGAGCACGTGCTCGACCTCGCTCGTGCCGATGCCGAACGCGAGCGCGCCGAATGCGCCGTGGGTCGCCGTGTGCGAGTCGCCGCAGACGATCGTCATGCCCGGTTGCGTCACCCCGAGCTCGGGTCCGATCACGTGGACGATCCCCTGGCGCTCGGAACCGACCGAGTAGATCGGGATCCCGAACTGCTCGCAGTTGCGCTCGAGTGTCTGGACCTGGACGCGCGATAGCTCGTCGACGATCTCGGCAGCGCGCGGCGTGCCGTCCGTCGGCACGTTGTGGTCGGCCGTGGCCAGCGTGCGGTCCGGGCGGCGAACGCTGCGCCCGGCGAGCCTCAAACCTTCGAAGGCCTGCGGGCTCGTCACCTCGTGCACCAGGTGCAGGTCGATGTAGAGCAGGCCGGGCGTGACCTCGTGGGCGTCCCAGATCTTGTCGAGCAGTGTCTTTGGCATCTCTTCGCTCTCCTACTAGCTGCGCCGCAGGCCCGCGGAGACGACTGCGAGCAGCCGCGCCTGCAGCGGTCCGGGGTTCTCGAAGTGGTGTGGCAGATCGGCGTCGAAGGTCACGCAGTCGCCGGCGGCGAGCGGATAGGGGCGCCCGTCACAGAGCAGCAACACCTCGCCGTCCTCCACCAGCGCGGTCTCCCTGCTCCCCGGTTCGTGCATCGGCGGGTCGTCGGACCCGCCGGTGACAGCGCCGGGTGCAAGCGTGTGCAGCGACAGCTCGGCTCGCTGGCCGGGGATCGGCGGCGTCAGCACCTCGGCGCGATGACCGCGCCGCGGGTTGCCCTCGACGCGCCGCTCGCCGCTGCGCACGATCGTCACCGAGCCGCTCTCGTCGAGGCGCAGCAGTTGCGAGAGGCGCAGCTCCAGGCCGGTCGCGATCCTCGCAGCGACCTGCAGCGTCGGGCTGGTCTCGCCACGCTCGACCTGCGAGAGCATCGCCGAGCTGACGCCGCAGCGCAGCGCGAGTTCGCGCAGCGAAAGTCCCATCGCCTCGCGCAGCGCGCGCACCCGCGGCCCCACGGCGGTGGCGTCGTAGTGGTCGTGGTCGGCGGCGAACGCCATACACGTGTACGTTATCACGGACACCAGCGTCGTGGCACGACGGTGCGGCCGCGACGCGACGGCCGCGACGCCGCTCAGGGCGCGGGCGCGAGATCGGCCGCCGTGGGTGCCGTCTCCTCGCCGCGCGTGAGCGTCGTCAGCGCGCGCAGGTAGGCGCGCGCCGCCGCCTCGACGACATCGGTCGCGACGCCCTGGCCGGAGGCCGAACGTTCACCGAGCGTGACGACGACGGAGACCTCGCCGAGTGCGTCCTGACCCTCGGTCACCGCGTCGATCCGAAACTCGCGCAGGCGCGCGTCGACGCCGGTCGCCGCGTTGATCGCGCCGAATACCGAATCCACCGAGCCGTCGCCGCTGCACTGCCCGCTGGCGCTCTCCCCCGCCGGCAGGCGCACCGTGACGCTCGCCTGCGGCTCGCGATCGCTGCCCGCCGACACTTCGTAGCTCTCCAGCGCGAAGCCGGCCACGTTCTCGCGCAGCTCGTCGGTCACGAGCGCCTCGAGATCCATCGCCGTCACGACCTTCTTGCGATCGGCGATCTCCTTGAAGCGCCGGAAGGCCGTGTTGAGCGCCTGGCCCTGGACCTCGATGCCCAGGTTCTCGAGCGCCTGGCGCAGCGCGTGGCGCCCGGAGTGCTTGCCGAGCACCAGCGAGTTGGTCGCGAGGCCCACGCTCGTGGCCTCCATGATCTCGTAGGTCGTGCGCTCCTTCAGCACCCCGTCCTGGTGGATGCCCGACTCGTGGGCGAAGGCGTTGCGGCCGACGATCGCCTTGTTCGGCGGCACGGCGTAACCGGTCAGCCGTGACACGAGCCGGCTGGTGCGCGCAAGCTCGCGTGTGTTGACGGCGGTGTGCAGGCCGATGTCGTCGGCGCGTGTCGCCAGCAGCATCACGATCTCCTCCAGCGATGCGTTGCCGGCGCGCTCGCCGATCCCGTTGATCGCGCACTCCACCTGGCGCGCGCCGGCGCGCACGCCGGCGAAGGAGTTCGCCACGGCGAGCCCGAGGTCGTCATGGCAGTGCACCGACAGCACCACTCCCGCCAGGGCCGGGACCAGCTCGTACAGACGCTCCAACCATGCGGCGTACTCGTGCGGCATCGCGTAGCCGACGGTGTCCGGGATGTTGATCGTCGTCGCGCCCTCCTCGATCGCGGCGGCGACGACCTCCGCGGTGAACTCGAGCTCGGAGCGCGTCGCGTCCATTGGCGAGAACTCGACGTCCTCGACGAACTCGCGGGCATGCGCGACCGCGGCGCGGGCCTGTCCGAGCACGTCCTCGCGGGTCGTCTGCAGCTGGTGGACGATGTGGATGTCGGAGGTCGAGATGAAGGTGTGGATGCGCGGGCGCTCGGCATCGGCGACCGCGTTCGCCGCGGACTCGATGTCGGCGAAGTGCGTGCGCGCAAGGCCGGCGATCACCGGGCCCTGGACCTGGCGGGCGATCCCCTGGACCGCCTCGAAGTCGCCGGGCGAGGCGATCGGGAAACCGGCCTCGATCACGTCCACCCCGAGCCGCGCGAGCTGCTGGGCGATCTCGAGCTTCTCGGAGGCGTTCAGCGAGATGCCGGGCGACTGCTCGCCGTCGCGCAGCGTCGTGTCGAAGATCAGTACTCGGTCAGGTGCGGAATCCATGATGCTCCTTCTTCCTTTCGGGCTTCTCCTGCGGCTTCGTCTCGGCTGAGTTTGCGGCTACGCGGCCGCCACGCGCTATTCCCCCCGAGGGGGGAGGAGGAGAAGCAGGAGAGACTTCGGGAACATCATGTGCGCAGAAGCTTAGTGAAAGGCGCCGGCCGCCGCCACGGCTGGCGCGCAGCTTCACTGCAGGATGTTCACGGCACGCGCCACGACCATGCCGATCGTCACGAGCGACGCGAGCGACTGCACCAGCATCAGCATCTTCGCCCACGCGGAGAGCGGCATCGTGTCGGTCGGGCTGAACGCGGAGGCGTTCGTGAACGACGTGTACAGGTAGTCGACGTAACCGGCGCGCCAGTCGATTCCGCCGAGGTGAACGTCGGTCATCTGCGGGTACAGGAAGTCCGGCGCGCGCAGCACCTGCTGGCGGCGGGCCTGCGGCCCACCGCGGTCGAGCTCCCAGTACCAGACCGCGAACAGCAGGATGTTGGTGATCCAGATCTCGGCGCCGGCCAGGACGAGCGGGCGGCCGGCGGTGTTCGGGCCGTCCAGCAGCCTGTGCACGAGCAGGATCAGGTTCAGCAGGTTGCTGGCGCTGACCAGGCCGATCAGCGTCAGCGCGAGGTGCCGGCGGCGCGAGCCGGTCTGCCCCCTGCGCGGTGTCAGCGCGACCAGCGCCACGAGCAGCACGCCCTCGATCGCCGGGATCAGCCAGACGGAATGGACCGTCAGGTAGCTGGGCAGGTCGAGGCTCAGCAGGATCGCGGCGAGCACCGTCAGCTGCGCCGGCCAGAACGGATCGTGGCGCGCGAACGCTTCAGCCTCGTGCCGCGCGGCGCTCACGCCAGCGTGACGCTCCGCCCGCTGACGAACTCGGCCGCGGCGAGCACCTCCGCCACGACGGCGTCCGGCACCGGCTCGTGCGTAGTCACGACCATCGCCGCGAGTCCGCCATGGTCACGATCGTGGCCGTCCGCCTGGCGGCCGACCGCCGCCGAGGAGATGTTGATGGCGTTGCGCCCGAAGACGGTGCCCACATGACCGATCATGCCGGGAACGTCGCGGTAGCGGAATACGGAGACGTGTTGCGCCAGCTCGACCATGAAGCGGTGGTCCCAGACCTCCGCGAGGTGCGGGACGTGAGAGGGGCCGATGCCGGTACCCGCCACGGCCACCCGCTCACCGCCGGCGACCACGCTGACGCGGATCAGCTCGTTGAAGTCCTGCGCCTCGCGGCTCGTGGTCTCCTCGATCACGATCCCGCGCTCGGCCGCGAACGCAGCCGCGTTGACGTAGTTGACGTTCTGCTCGGTGCGGCCGCGCATCGCGCCGGTGACCACCGCGAGCGTCAGCAGCCGCGTGTCCAGATCGGCGATCCGCCCCAGGAAGGCGGCCTCGATTCGCTCCACTGAGCTGCCCTGCGCCAAGCCCATCGCCAGCTGGCCGAGGTGCTCGGCCAGCGGCAGGAAGGGGGTCAGCTGCGCCATCGCCTCGGCGCCAACCGACGGAATGTTGACCGCCGTCGTGACGGCGCCGCCGGTCAGCGCCAGCACGATCTGCTCGGCGCTCTGGAAGCCAGCGCGATCGGTCGCCTCGGCGGTCGAGGCGCCGAGGTGCGGCGTCACGACCACGTTGGGGTACCCGGTGAACAGCGGGTAGTCGGTGATCGGCTCGCTCGGGAAGACGTCCAGCGCCGCCCCGGCGACCTTGCCGCTGTCGAGCCCCGCCTGCAGCGCCGCATCGTCGATCAGCTTGCCGCGCGCGACGTTGAGGATGCGCACGCCATCGCGCATCTTCGCGATCGCCGCGGCGTCGATGATCCCGCGCGTCTCGTCGGTGACCGGCAGATGCACCGTGAGGAACTCGGCGCGGGCGTAGACGTCGTCGACGCTCGCCGCCTTCTCGACCCCCAGCTCGCGGTAGCGCTCGGCGGACACCAGCGGGTCGAACGCGATCACGCGCATGCCGAAGCCGCGCGCGCGCGTCGCGACGAGCTGCCCGATCCGGCCGAAGCCGACGATGCCGAGCTGCTTGTCGCACAGCTCGACGCCGGAGAACTTCGAGCGCTCCCAGCGACCGGCGGTCAGCGAGGCGTGCGCCTGCGGGATGTTTCGCGCGAGCGCCAGCAGCAGCGCCATGGTGTGCTCGGCGGCGGTGACGACGTTCGACTGCGGCGCATTGGCGACGACGATGCCGCGCCGCGTCGCCGCCTCGACGTCGACGTTGTCGACGCCCACGCCGGCACGCCCGATCACCTTCAGCCGCTCACCGCGCTCGATCAGCTCGGCGGTCAGCTTGGTCGCGGAGCGGATCAGGATCGCATCGAACTCGCCGATCCGCTCGCCCAGCTGCTCGACCGACCAGTCGAAGCCGGTCTCCACTTCGAAATGCTCGCTCAGCAGGGCGAGACCCGACTCGCCGACGTCTTCGCGGACCAGCACCCGGGCGCTCACGCCACACGCTCCAGCACATAGTCGATGCACGCGGTCAGCGCCCGCACGTCGTCGGGCTCGACCGCGGGATAGGTGGCGATCCGCAGCTGGTTGCGCCCGAGCTTGCGGTAGGGCTCGACATCCACGATCCCGTTGGCCCGGAGCGTCGCCGCGAGCGCGGCCGCGTCGACCGAGTCGTCGAAATCGATCGTCGCGACGACCAGCGAGCGCGCCGCAGCGTCGGCGACGAACGGCGTCGTGACGGCGCCGCGTTCCGCCCACTCATAGATGTGGCCGGAGCTCTCGCTGGTCCGCGCGACGCACCAGTCGAGCCCGCCCGCGGCCAGCATCCAGTCGAGCTGCTCGGCCATCAGGTGCAGCGTGGCGATCGCCGGCGTGTTGACGGTCTGGTTCTTCTGCGAATTGTCGATCGCGTCGGTGAGCGAGAGGAAGGCCGGGATGAAACGGCCGGAGGACGCGATCTGCGCCGCCCGCTCGAGCGCGGCGGGGCTCAGCAGCGCGAGCCACAGCCCACCGTCGGAGCCGAAGCTCTTCTGCGGCGCGAAGTAGTAGGCGTCCACCTCGAGCGGGCGCAGCGGCAACCCGCCGGCGCCCGAGGTCCCGTCGATCACGACCAGCGCGTCGCCGGCATCCGCCGGGCGGCGCACGTCGATCATCACGCCCGTCGAGGTCTCGTTGTGGGCCCAGGCGATCACGTCGGCGTCAGGCGAGCCGACCGGCTGCGGGGCGGTGCCGGGCTCGGCCGAGACGACGATCGGGTCGGCCAGGAAGGGCGCGAGCTTCGTGGCGGCGGCGAACTTGCTCGAGAACTCGCCGTTGACGAGGTGCAGCGAGCGCTCGCTGACCAGCCCGAAGGCGGCGATCTCCCAGAACGCCGTCGCGCCGCCGTTGCCGAGCGCGACGACATAGTCCTCGGGCAGCGAGAAGAGCTCGCGCAGCCCGGTGCGCACGCGGCCGACAAGCCCTCGCACCGGCGCCTGGCGATGTGAGGTGCCGAGCACCGCGGCGCCGTCGCTGACGAGTGCGGCCAGCTGCGCGGCGCGGATCCTGGACGGCCCGCTGCCGAAGCGGCCGTCGGCCGGCCGCAGGTCCACCGGGATGGTGATCGGCGGGGCTTGAGGGGTGTCGGTCGTGGGCGTCATGGGAACTCCTCGCTGTAGGAAAATGCGGAGGTGCCCAGGCGCGCGGCGGTGCTCGCCGTCGCTCCCCGTAGGTTCATCCCACCAGAACGCCAGTTACGACGGCTGGGCAAATTGTAGAGGGTCCGCCAGCGGATTTGTGGCTCGTGCGCGCAGTCGGCACGGCCTCGCCTCACAGCGGATGACGCGCGGCGACCACCGCGCTCCAGCCGTGCGGCAGCCGCGCCGGCCCCACCCCGCTCGGGGCCTCCGGCGCCAGCACGCAGTACTCGGGGGCGGGGCCGAGCGCGAGCTGGCGCTGCCACAGGCCGGCGTGGGCGCCGTCCATGCCATCGCCGAACAGGCCCGCCAGCAGGGGCGGCTCGACGCCGCGCGGCTTCTCGATCCAGACCGCGACGCGTGCCTCGTCCAGGCTCGGCGCGCCCTCCAGCAGCCGGTAGATGCTGGCGGTACCCGGCCCGGCGTGCGCGGCCGCGGCGTCGTGGGCGTGCAGATGGCCGCGCCCGACCGCGGCGGCGTTCAGCACGCCCAGCGCGGCGAAGTCCTCGACCACGTACCAGTCCTCGAACGCCGGCTCCTCGCCCAGCCAGTTCGGAGCCGGGGCGTGAAACGAGGCGGAGCGCACGAAACCGCCCGGTGGGCGCGCCGCGAGCGAGCGGTGGAAGTGATCGATCAACGCCGCATACGCCTCCGGCGCGACCCCGGGAGCGGGCCGGTGCCAGAAGACGTAGGCGAACATCAGAAGCTCGGCTTGATCCAGCCCATGTGCGAGCGCAACTCCCGGCCGACGTCCTCGACCTGGGTCTGCGCCTGCTCGGCGCGCATCCGTTTGAAGTTCTCCTGCCCGGCGCGATTCTCGGCGATCCACTCGCGCGCGAACTCCCCGGACTGGATCTCGGCGAGGATCCGCTTCATCTCCTCGCGCGTCTGCGCCGTGATCACGCGGTCCCCGCGCGTGTAGTCGCCGTACTCGGCGGTGTTCGAGATCGAGAAGCGCATCCCGGCGAGCCCCTTCTCATACATCAGGTCGACGATCAGCTTCAGCTCATGCAGGCACTCGAAGTACGCCATCTCCGGGTCGTAGCCGGCCTCGACGAGGGTCTCGAAGCCGGCCTGGACGAGCGCCGACGCGCCGCCGCACAGCACCGCCTGCTCGCCGAACAGGTCGGTCTCGGTCTCGTCCTTGAAGGTCGTCTCGATCACGCCCCCGCGCGTGCAGCCGATGCCCTTGGCGTAGGCCAGGGCGAGCGCCCGCGCGTTGCCCGTGGCGTCCTGCTGGACGGCGACGAGCCCCGGCACGCCGGAGCCCTCGACGAACTCGCGGCGCACCAGATGTCCGGGGCCCTTCGGCGCGACCAGCGCGACGTCGACGCCCGCCGGCGGCACGATCTCGCCGTAGTGGATCGAGAAGCCGTGCCCGAACAGCAGCAGGTTGCCCTCGGCGATGCCGTCGCGGACCTGCTGCTCCCAGACCTCGTGGTGAAGCTCGTCGGGTGCGAGGATCATCACGATGTCGCCGCGGCTCGCGGCCTCGACGACCCCGAGCACCTCGAGGCCCGCCTCCCGCGCGGCGGCGACCGAGCTCGAGCCCTCACGCAGGCCGACGACGACGTCGACCCCCGAGTCCTTCAGGTTCAGGGCGTGGGCGTGCCCCTGGGAGCCGTAGCCGATGATCGCGACGGTCTTGCCGTCGAGCCTGCTGAGGTCTGCGTCGTCGTCATAGATCATGCGAGGCAGGCTAGCGGTTGGGGCCGGCCGGGCGCCGTCACGCCTCGGCGACCGCGACGAGCGTGCGGCCCGGAACCGCGAGTGCGCCGTCCGCGGTGGTGAAGCTCGCCAGGCGAGCGGCGAGCTCGGCCTCGATCGCCTCGGTCTGCTCCTCGTCGGCCTGCTCGAACGCGGTGCGCGTCGACACCGAGAGATCCAGGTGTGTCGCCCACCAGCTGTCGAACTCGGGCGCGGCGCGCGAGATGGCGACCGCGTCGACCGTGATCTGCGTGAATCCGGCGTCCTCGAGCATCGAGCGAAGCAGCGCTGCGTCGCCGAGCGCGAAGGTCCCGGCGCTGCCCTCCTCGGGCGGGCTGATCAGGCCGCGCTCGGTCAGCACCGCGAGCGGGATCGCGAGCCACGGGTTGTGCTCGGCGGCATCCCAGACCGCCAGCGAGACGCGTCCGCCGCTGCGCAGCACGCGACGCGTTTCCCGCAGCGCGGCCGGCGCATCCACCATCAACATGTAGCCCCAGCGGCAGAGCACGACGTCGACACTGGCCAGCTCCAGGTCGATCCACTCGCCGCCGAGCACGCGGTAGGACACGTTGGTCAGGCCCAGCTCGGAGCCCCGTGCGCGCGCGAGTTCGAGCATCGCCTCCGACTGGTCGCTGCAGATCAGCTCGCCGCCGGGCTCGATCAGCTTCGCCGCCATGAACCCCACCTCGCCCGGCCCCGCGGCGAGATCGAGCACGCGCTGGCCGGGCCGCAGCGCCGCGGCCTCGATCATCCAGGCGGACACGGGCGCGGTTGTCTGTGTCCAGGCCGCGCGCTGGCGCCCCCAGCCGGCCGCCGCCCCCTCCCAGCGCTCGAGGCTCTCGCGGCGTTCCGCGTCGTGGTCGCGCCCGGCGGCGCTCGGGTCTAGTCCGTCAGCGGGCAGAACAGCACCAGTGGAGGGGGTTTCGCGGCGCTGCCGGGCGGTCGCGCCGATGTGTCGTAGGAGAGGTCGGCGAGCCGGTAGTCGTCGTGCCCGTCGGGACAGCGGCGCGCATCGGTGAGGACGAGCACGACCGGATACTCCCGCACCGCGCTCGGAATGCACGCGGACGGACAGCTCTCGAGCC
Source organism: uncultured Solirubrobacteraceae bacterium (assembly GCA_964483345.1). Taxonomy (GTDB): domain Bacteria; phylum Actinomycetota; class Thermoleophilia; order Solirubrobacterales; family Solirubrobacteraceae; genus Palsa-513. The sequence continues at coordinate 9,852 of CAZABN010000032.1, read as the reverse complement.
GCACGACCCCGGTGGCGCGCGCCGACGGTCCGCCGAACGCGCTCCAGCGCAGCGCCTGCAGGGAGAAGCTCGGGTCGTTGCAGGAGATCCAGATCGTCGCGGGGCGAACCTGCGAGCGGTCGCAGTTGCCGACGACGCGAGCGGCGCCGCCGGCCGCGAGCGCCGGGACGGCCGCGGCGGCGAGGGCGGTGAAGCACGCCGTCGTGAGCACGCGCGCACGCACCGCCGGCTAGCCCGGCAGCGGGCAGGACAGGGACAGCTGAAGGACGAAGCTCTTCTGTCCCGGCGGGCGCTTGCCGGTGAAGGTGACCATCGCGTGGCGGTAGTCGTCGAACTTGTCGGCGCACACCTTCGCCGCCGAGGCGACCAGCTCGATCGGGTAGGAGTGGAACCTGCCGGCCGCGCAGTTCGGCGTGCAGTCGTTGACGTGGTACTGCCCGGTCGCGTGGGCGCTCGCCTCGCCGAAGGTGCTCCACCGGAGCTTGGTCAGCTCGAGGTTGAAGTCGGCGCAGGCGAGCACGATCGTGTCCGGGCGAACCTGCGACTTCGTGCAGTCACCGACCACGCGCCGCCCGTTCGAGGCCGCAAGCGATGCCACCGCGATCGCGCCGATGAGCAGCAGCACCGCCAGCGTCGTGCGCCCTCGCATGCCGCGACCACCGATCATCCTGCGACCTTATGACGTGCGCTCGCGGCCGTCAACCGGCAGGCGGCCGCGCTGCAGCTTGCCCGAGGGCGTGCGCGGCAGCGCGTCGGCGAAGAGGATCGCCTTCGGCACCTTGAAGGCCGCGAGCCGCCGGCGGCAGTGCGCGCGCAGCTCCTCCTCGCCGACCGCGGAGCGCGTCACGACGACCGCGTGGACAGCCTCCCCCCAGCGCTCATCGACGACGCCGTAGACGCCGGCCTCGAGCACCGCCGGGTGCGCTTCGAGCACCGCCTCGACCTCGCCCGGCGGGACGTTCTCGCCGCCGGTGATGATCGTGTCCGAGCGCCTGCCTACCACCCGCAGTGAACCGTCGGCCGCGAGCTCGCCGAGATCTCCGGTGGCGAGCACGCCGCCGCTCACGGCCGGGCTGACGGTCGGCCCGCTGACCAGGATCTCGCCGTCGGGCGCGAGCGCGAGTCGCGTGCAGAAGAGCGGTGCGCCACAGCCGGGGCCGTGCTCGCCCGGAGCCTGCGTGGCGACCTGCGAGCAGGCCTCGGTCAGCCCGTAGGTCTGGCTGACCGTGACGCCCGCGCCGCGCGCACGCTCGAGCAGCGCCGCCGGCACCGGCCCTCCTCCGGCCAGCGCACAGCGCAGCGCCGGCGGGTTCGCGAGCCCCGCGTCCAGCAGGCGGCGCAGCGTCGTCGCGACGACGCTGACGAGCGTGATCTCACGCGCCATCAGCGCGTCGAGCGCGTCGGCTGCTTCGAAGCGCTCGTGCACGACGGCGGTCGTCGCGTAGATCGCACTGCGCAGGATGATCGAGAGTCCACCCACATGCACCAGCGGCAGCATGCAGAGCCACCGCTCACCGGGATCCAACCCCAGCGCGACGGCGGAGCCGATCGCGCTCCATAGGAAGTTGCCGTAGGTCAGGGGCACCGGCTTGGGTTCGCCACCGGTCCCCGAGGTGTGCACGATCAGCGCCGTCGCGGACAGATCGTGGCGGCGCTCGGCGGCCACCGGACCGCGGCACGAGAGCGGCACCTCGATCGTCGCGTCGCAGCGCGTCGCCGGCGCCGGCGCGCCCTCGCGAAGATCCACCGGCACCGCGACCGCGCCCGCCCGCAGGCAGGCGTGCAGCGCGACCGCGAAGTCGAGCCCCGGCGCGAGCGCGATCGCCACGCGCGAACCCGCCGGCACCCCTAGCTCGCGCGCGCCGGCGCCGGCGAGGCGGTGCAGCTCGCGGTAGCTGACCGCGCGCTCGCGCGTCTCGACGGCGATCCGCTCGGGCGCCCGGCGCGCCGCCCGCGTCAACCACGCCTCGACTTGCACGCACGACAGGCTAGCCTTGCGGTCGTGCCTGACGAAGTGAGCGCCGCCGCGGGGCTCGAATGGGTGCCCGCCGGCGACTACGCCGACATTCGCTACGAGCGCTCGCGCGAGCCCGGGATCGCGAAGATCACGATCGACCGCCCCGAGGTTCGAAACGCCTTCCGCCCGCAGACGGTCGTGGAGCTGGCGGACGCCTTCACCCGCGCGCGCGAGGACACCGCGGTCGGCGTGATCGTGCTGACCGGCGCCGGCAACGAGGCGTTCTGCTCCGGTGGCGACCAGCGCGTTCGCGGCGACTCGGGCTACGAGTCACAGCCCGGCGAGGTCGGGCGCTTCCACGTCACCGACCTGCATCTGCAGATCCGGCGCACGCCGAAGCCGGTCGTCGCGATGGTCGCCGGTTACGCGATCGGCGGCGGCCACGTGCTGAGCGTCGTCTGCGACCTGACGATCGCCGCGGAGAACGCCCGCTTCGGCCAGACCGGCCCGCGCGTCGGCTCGTTCGACGGCGGCTACGGCGCGAGCCTGCTCGCCGCCCAGATCGGCCAGAAGCGCGCGAAGGAGATCTGGTTCCTCTGCCGCCAGTACGACGCGCGCCAGGCGCTCGAGTGGGGGCTCGTGAACGCGGTCGTGCCGCTCGAGCGCCTCGAGGCGGAGACGGTCGCCTGGTGTCGCGAGATGCTCGCGCTCTCGCCGTTCGCGCTGCGGCTGCTGAAGGCGAGCTTCAACGCGTCCGAGGACGGGCTCGCCGGGCTGCAGCAGCTCGCGCACGACGCGAACCTGCTCTTCTACGGCTCCGATGAGGCACGCGAGGGCCGCGACGCCTACGGGCAGAAGCGACCACCCGACTTCTCGCGGTTCCCGCGGCGCCCGTGAGGATCTGGCTGATGGCAGCGCGGCCGCGGACGCTGCCGGCCGCTGTCGCGCCGGTGCTGGTCGGCACCTCGCTGGCGATCCACTACGGCACCTTTCACCCGCTCGCCTTCATCGCCGCGCTGCTCGGCGCGACCGCGATCCAGATCGGCACGAACCTCTCCAACGACTACTCCGACGCGCGCCGCGGCGCCGACACCGACGAGCGGATCGGCCCGGTTCGCGTGACCGCCGGGGGCCTGGTGCCGCCGCGTCAGGTCCTGATCGCCACCTACCTGACCTTCGGCGCCGCGGTGCTCTGCGGGGTCTACCTGATCGCCGTCGCGGGCTGGGCGCTGCTCGCGGTCGGCGCCGCGTCGATCCTCGCCGGGGTGCTCTACACCGGCGGTCCGCGGCCGTACGGCTACGAGGGGCTGGGCGAGGTCTTCGTCTTCCTCTTCTTCGGGATCGTGGCCGTGACCGGCTCCTACTTCGTGCAGCGACGGGCGCTGCCGTGGCAGGCGTTCGTGCTGGCCGTCCCGGTCGGCCTGTTGATCGCCGGGATCCTGATCGTCAACAACGTGCGCGACATCGACACCGACCGCCGGGCGGGCAAGCGCACGCTGGCGGTCCGGCTCGGCCGTGAGCGCACGCGCGTGCTCTTCGCGGCGATCGTCGCGACCGCGTTCCTCGCCTCCTGGGTGCCGTGGTTCGCCGGCGCGCTCTCGCCGTGGCTGTTCGTCACGGCGGCCGCGGCGCCGCTCGCGATCGGTGTCGTGCAGACGGTCCGCACGCACGCGGACGGGCCGTCGCTGAATGCGGCTTTGGCGCGCAGCGCAAAGCTCGCGTTGCTCTTCTGCCTGCTGCTGTGCGGCGGGGTTCTGGCTTCTTAGGGGATGGAGCTCTCGCTCCATCGGGTCGTCCTGCGTTTCGCGCAGCCGCTGAGCACCGCGCATGGCGTCCTGCGCGAGCGCGAGCTGATCCAGCTGACCCTGACCGACGCGGACGGGCTGGCGGGCCACGGTGAGGCCGCGCCGCTCGAGCCCTACGACGGCGTCTCGGTCAAGCGCACGCTGATCGCATTCGCGGCCTACCGCCGCGTGCTCGAAGGCTCCTCGCGGCTCGCGGGCGCGGCGGTGCTGGACGGCTGCCGCGAGGCCGACGATCTGCCCGCGGCGCTCGCCGCCGTGGACATGGCGCTGTGGGACCTGGCCGGCAGGCGCGCCGGGCGCCCGGTCTGCGAGCTGCTGAGCGACACCCCGGCCGCGGCGATCGCCGTCAACGCGAGCATCGCCGCCGACGCCCCCGCGACGGCCGCCGCGGCCGCCGCGCAGGCGGTCGCGGAGGGCTATGGCTGCGTGAAGCTGAAGGTCGGCGCCGAGGACGACGTCGCGCGCGTGGCGGCGGTGCGCGCCGCGATCGGCCCCACCACGACGCTCCGCCTCGACGCCAACGGCGCGTGGTCCTTCGCGCGCGCCGAGCGAATGATCGCGGCGCTCGACATGCACGGCCTCGAGCTGGTCGAGGAGCCGGTGCACGGCCTGGCGGCGACACGCGCGCTGCGCGAGCGCGTCGCGGTGCGGATCGCGATCGACGAGACCGCGGCGATCGCGGGCGCGCTGACCGCCCGCGTCGCCGACGCCGTCTGTCTGAAGATCTCGCGCTGCGGCGGGATCGGCGGGCTGCTGGCCGCCGCCGCCCTGGTCCGCGCGAGCGGCGCCGAGGTGTACCTCTCCTCGACCTATGACGGCCCGCTCGGGATCGCCGCCGCCCTGCACGCCGCCGCGGCGCTCGCCCCGCTGCCGCCCTGCGGCCTCGCGACGCTCGGCCTGTTCGCCGACGCGCCGGCGGTGCTGCCGGTCGTGCGGGGCGAGATCGCGGTGCCGCGGGAACCCGGCTTGGGCGTGGCGCCGCTGCCGTGATCTGGCCGCCGCTCGTCGCGAACTGGGGCTCGACGGCGGTCGAGCGCGCCCAGCCCTTTCCCTGCGACCGCCTCGTCGGCTCGGCCGACCACGTGCTGTTCAGGGCGGTTGACGTGCGCGCGCCGGTGCAGCTGACGTTCCGCTGGCTGTGCCAGCTGCGCGCCGCCCCGTACAGCTACGACAGGCTGGACAACCGCGGTCGCCGCAGCCCCCAGACGCTGACACCCGGGCTCGAGCAGCTCGCCGTCGGCCAGCGGGTGCAGACCGTCTTCACGCTGGTCGAGTTCGAGGAGGGCCGCTCGTTGACGATGTCCGCCAGCGGCATGCTGTTCGCCGCCGTGGCCTGCACCTATCGGGCCGATCCCGTGTCGGCTGAACGCTCTCGCATCGTCGTCAAGGTGCTCGTCGCCTATCCGTCGCACGTTTGGCACAGCAGGCTGACGCGGTTGGTCCTCCCGCCCGGGGACGTGCTGATGATGCGCCGCCAGCTGCTCAACCTGAAGGGGCTCGCCGAGCGTTCGGCGCGTGAGGGCACGGCCGTCACCTGAGGCCGCGCGCGCCGGCGCTCAGGTTCCGGAGAGCGCGTCGACGACCGCGCCAGGCGCCTGCAGCGCGACGCGATGCCCCACCCCGGCGACCACTCGCAGCGTGGCGTTCGGGATGGCGGCCGCGAGCCGTCGCCCGGTCGCCTCGTAGGCGCTGTCGTCCGCTCCGACGACCACCGCGACGGGCATCCGCAGCTCGCGCAGGCGGTCCCACATCGGCGCCATCACCCCCGCGCCGAGGCTGCGAAGAGCGGCCGCGAGCTGCGCGGGCTCGCAGCGGCGCTCGTCGGCCTCGACCTCGTCGTGCACCCACTCGGGATCGCCCGCGAACAGCGGCACCGCGCGCCAGCGCGCGACGAACTCGTCGATCGTGCCCCGCTCGATCTGCGCCGCCAGCGCGTCGTCGGCGGCCCGGCGCGCGCTCCGCTCGCCGGCGTCCTCGATACCCGGGCTCGTGGAGATCAGGACGAGCCTGGCGATGCGCTGCGGGATCGCGAGCGCGGCGTGCAGCGCGAGGCGCCCGCCCATCGAATAGCCGGCGAGCACCAGGGGACCGTCGGCGGCGTCGGCGACCAGCGTCGTGACGCCGTCCGGGGTGAGCGGCTTGGCGTCGGCTAGGTTCAGCGCGATCGGCGTGAAGCGCCCCGCCGGCAGCGTCGCGATCACGCGGTCCCAGTGGCGCGCGGTGGCGGCGAAGCCGTGCAGGAGGACGACCGGCGTCGACAAGGACGCCAGTGTGCCACGCATGCGCCGCCGGTACGGTTCCCTGCGTGGCCACCACCCCCGACAGCCACGACCTGATCGCGGCCTTCGTCGACGAGCTGGCGCGCTGCGGCATGACCGACGCCTGCACCTCGCCGGGGTCGCGTTCCACGCCGCTCGTGCTCGCGCTCGCGCGCCATCCGCGGCTGCGAGCGCACTCCCACATCGACGAGCGCTCGGGCGGCTTCTTCGCGCTCGGCATCGCCAAGGCGACCGCGCGGCCCGTGGCGGTCGCCTGCACCTCGGGAACCGCGGCCGCCAACCTCGCCCCCGCGGTGATCGAGGCTTCGCAGGCACGCGTGCCGCTGATCGTCCTGACCGCCGATCGCCCGCCGGAGCTGCGCGAGATCGGCGCCGGTCAGACGATCGACCAGCTGAAGCTCTACGGCGACGCCGTGCGCTGGTTCTTCGAGGTCGGCAACCACGACGGCGCCGAGGAGCTGATCGCCTGGGCCCGCGCGCTCGCCTGCCGCGCCTACGCCGCCGCGACCGGCGAGCGTCCCGGGCCGGTGCACCTGAACTGGCCGCTGCGCGAGCCGCTCGTGCCGGACGCCGTCCGGCCGGCGCCCGGCGGGCGCGCCGGCGGTCGTCCGTGGTTCACCGTGGAGGGACGCAAAGCCCGCGGCGCGCGGCTCTCAGAGCACATCGGCGCCCCCGCGCGGGGTGTGATCGTCGCGGGGCGCGACGACGCCGGGCTCGCGCCGGCGATCCCCGAGCTGGCGCTCGCGGCCGGCTACCCGCTGCTGGCGGACCCGCTGTCGGGCGCGCGGCGTGGCGCGGCCGCCGTCGCGCACTACGACCTGCTGCTGCGCGGCCGCGATTTCGCGCAGGCCCACGCCCCGGAGGTCGTCGTGCGGGTCGGTGACCTGCCGACCTCCAGGCCGTTGCGCGCCTGGCTCGGCGGGCTCGACGGGGCGCAACAGATCCTCGTCGACCCCCAGCTCGCGTGGCAGGACCCCGCCTCGGTCGTGGAGCTCGTGCTGCGCGCCGATCCACGCCTGCTCGAGCCCCCGCCGGCGGCCGACCGCGGCTGGCTGGACGGCTGGCGCGCCGCGGACACGGCGGCCGCCGCCGCGATCGAGGCGACGCTCGGTGACGAGCTGAGCGAGCCGAACGTGGCGCGGGCGATCGCCGAGCGGCTGCCCGCCGAGGCCACGGTGTTCGTCGCCGCGTCGATGCCGGTGCGCGAGCTCGAGTCCTTCTGGCCGGTTCGCGACGACGCGCCGCGGGTCCTTTCCAACCGCGGCGCCAACGGCATCGACGGCACGCTCTCGAGCGCGCTGGGCGTGGCCGCCGTCAGCGCCGGCCCCGTCGTCGCCCTGATCGGCGACGTCGCCTTCGCCCACGACATCGGCGGACTGCTGGCCGCGTCGCGCCTGCGGCTGTCAATGACGATCGTGCTGATCAACAACGCCGGCGCCGCCGTGTTCGACTACCTGCCGATCGCGGGCGAGGGCGACGTCTACGAACAGCACATCGCGACGCCGACGGGACTCGACTTCGCGCGGGCGGCGCAGCTGTACGGCTTCCGCCACGAGCGCCCGGCGACCCTCGCCGAGCTGCAGGCGCTGCTCGCCGAGCCCGCGCCCGAGACGCTGATCGAGGTGTGCACAGATCGCGCGGCCGGCGTGGAGCTGCACAGGCGCGTGGCGGCCGCGGTCGCCGCATCCGGCTCAAGCTGACAGAGCAGCGGCTCGCGGCGCTACGCGGCCACGACCGGCAGCAGCGCGCCGAGCTTGACCTCCGTCTCCGCCAGCTCGGCGGCGGGGTCCGAGTCGGCGACGACGCCGCCGCCGGCGAAGCAGCGCGCGAGGCGGCCCTGCAGCAGCGCGCAGCGCAGCGCGACGCAGAACTCGCCGTCCTCGTTGGCGTCCGTCCAGCCGAGCGGGCCGGCGTACCAGCCGCGGTCGATCCCCTCGAGCGCGCGGATCAGCGGCAGGGCGACGCCGGCCGGCTCGCCCCCGACCGCCGGCGTCGGGTGCAGCAGCCCGGCCAGCTCTACGGCCGCTACCGGCGCGGCGAGCTGCGCGCGAATCGCCGTCGCGAGATGCTGGATGTTGGCGATCCGGACGACCTCCGGCTCCTCCGGCATCGTCACCCAGACCGCGTGCGGGCGCAGCGCCCGCTCGATCCGGCGTGCCACGACCGCGTGCTCCTCGCGCTCCTTGTCCGAGCGCAGCAGTCGCTCCCCGAGATGGTCGTCCACCGCCGGGTCGGCGCTTCGGCCGATCGAGCCGGCCAGCGCGACGGTGCTCAGGCGCAGCCCCTCGCGGCGCAGCAGTAGCTCCGGCGTGGCGCCGAGGAAGGTCGCCTCGCCGCGGCCGACCGCGTAGACGAAGCAGCCGGCGAAGGCCTCGCGCAGCACGCCGAACACGGCCGCGCCGTCGTGATCGGCCGCTCCGTGGACGTCGACCTCGCGCGCCAGCACGATCTTCTCGAGCCGCCCGGCGGCGATCAGCTCGACCGCGCGCGCCACCGCCGCCTCGTAGTGCTCGGGGGCCATCGCACCGGCGACCGTGTGGCGCGCGGTCGGGTGGGGATCGAGCAGCGGCAGCGCGGCGTCGCGCAGGCCGGCCAGCCGCTCCAGCACGCGCGTCAGGCCACGATCCGGCGGATCGTCCGCGCCGACGCACGCCGCGACGGTGCACCAGACCTCCTCGCCGCGGCGCACGATCGCCACCTCGGGCACGACCAGCGACGCCGGGGCGAACGCCGACCAGTGCGGTGAGCCGGCGCCGTCGGGCGCGAAGGCGAAGCCGCCGCAGGCGATCAGCCCGCCGCCGACCGGGCCCTCCGAGGGCTCGAGACAGGCTCGCTCGACAAGCTCGCGCCAGCGCGCCGCGGTGCGTTCGAAGCGCATGTGGCCGCGGTCCTCGAGCGTCACGACGGCGCCGAGCGCTGCCACCACCGACCGCTCGCGCTCGGGCTGCTCGAAGCACATCCACGGTTCGCCCGCCCGCCGCGATGCCAGCACGACGGCGCTCGGATCCACCCCGTCCGCCAGTCGCCAGCTGACCGCCGCGACGCTGTCGCCGTGACGGCGCGCAAGGCGCGCGGCGCGGGCGAGCTGCGCCTCGAAGCGCAGGCGCTGCGACGCCGGCAGCGCGAACAGCGGCGAGTCGGTCGCCTCCGCCCGCGCTACCGCCAAGGCGTCACCGCAGTCGACCTCGGTGGGCCACTACGTCTCCGATCGGCCTCGCGCCATCGCGATCTCGCCGGTTCGCATCATCTCGATCAGCCCGTAGGGCCGGACGACGCGTTCGTAGGCGTCGATCTTCTCGTTGTCGCCGGTCAGCTCGACCGTGATCGAGCGTTTCGTCGTGTCGACGACGCGCCCGCGGAAGATCGCCGTGAACTCCAGGATCTCGCTGCGCGCCTGCGCCTCCGCGCTGATCTTGAACAGCGCCAGCTCGCGCGTCACGGTCCCGGCCGGCTCGAGGTCGCGGATCTTCAGCACGTTGACCAGCTTGTGCAGCTGCTTCGTCACCTGGTCGATCGGGTGCAGCGCACCGTCGACGGTCAGCGTGATTCGCGAGAACTGGTCGTTGTCGGTCGGGCCGACGGTCAGCGTCTCGATGTTGAAGCCGCGGCGCGCGAACAGGCCCGCGATCCGTGTCAGGACGCCCGGCCGGTTCTCGACCAGGATCGACAGCACGTGCTTGCGGCCCGTCCGCAGGCCGACCGCCGCATCCAGCTCTTCGAGGCTGAGGGGGGCTTTGGTTCCAGGCTCACCCATCGCGATCACCCCACCATGTCGCGCGCGGCGGCGCCGGGCGCGATCATCGGGTAGGTG
>CAZABN010000031.1:0-21213 GCA_964483345.1 uncultured Solirubrobacteraceae bacterium | reverse complement strand
GCTAGAGCCGGTCCCACGCCACCACGAGAAGGCTGCCCCTCATGAAGTTTCTCGCCTCCGCCTTCGCGATCGGCGTCGGAACGACGAGCAAGATTGCTGACCGCCTGGAGAAGGAGGGCTGGATGGAACGCCGCCCGAACCCGGCGAACCGGCTCGTCCCTTCTCGCTCTGACTTCGGCAGGCGAGTTGGTCTTGCCGCGGACAGAGCCCGCCTGGCAGGCGGCGATCCAGGAGATCCTCGGCGGGGCACTGAGGGCCCTATCACTAGCCCTCGGCGCGCTGCGCTCGGACTTTGAGCGACGGCACCTGGGGCTCCCGACCGGATGAGTCGAGCCGCCCGCAACCACGACGCCCCTCTGCCTCCCCGCCACGTACGCGTGTCCTTCGCCTGCGCTGGCTCAGACCCAACTCGAGGCGTGGCCGTTGGCCCTTGCCGCCTTCGCGGACCTGCGCTGCATGGAAACTGTAAGGGGGCGGAGGAGCCGACTTCGACACTACACCGGCTCCGCAGGCGTTCTCTGGTCCAGGGGCCCGTGTCCGGGGCGGTGTCGAGACCCCCGGCGTTGCCGCGACGTGCTCGGACGAACAACCGGTGAGTATCCCCGTCCCCGTCGCCGCTCGGAGCGACGGCTCGATCTCCGGCGTCGCGCATGAGTGGACATCGCCGCAGGGTCGACGAGAGGGTCTGAGACCGAACACCACCGGAGATCCATGGCCCGGAAGCTACGCGTCCGACCGAACCCGGCCCGTCGTGTCAGATCACCGCGACCGGAGGCGTATCGAGCAGCGACCGGTCGCCGTCGATGCCGTCGCTCAGGGCGCCCGCGACGTCCTCGTGCGGGACGCCCAGCCGGACCGCGCTGATCTCGTCTAGACGGTCGTAGTGTTGCTCGTCGAGATCGAGGTCGAGCGAGCGCAGGTACGCCTCAAGATGAGACAGGGAGCGCGGCCCGACGATCGGAATCAGCGCCGTCGAGGCCAACGCGGCCCGACGGCGCAGCCAGGCCAGAGAAACCTCGACCGCGCTGGTGCCCGTCTCGTCGGCGATCTCAAGCACGGCGTCGACGACGGCGGTCTGTTGCATGGTCCCCTCGACCGCATCGCCGCGAGCGCTTAGCCTGCCCTGCTGCCCTTGACGGTACTTGCCGGTGAGCAGGCCGCCGGCCAGCGGGGAGTAGAGCACAACGCCGAGTCCGTGGGCCTGCGCCATCGGGAGCAACTCGCGCTCCGCAGAACGCTCGGCCAGGCTGTACTCGGTCTGGATGCCGACCACCGGGGCCAGGCCGCGCAGGTCCGCCCGAATGGCGGCGCCGGAGATTCGCCACGCCGGGAAGTTGGACAGCCCGGCGTACCGGACCTTGCCAGAGCGGATCAGGTCATCGAACCCGGCCAGGATCTCCTCCACGGGAGTGACCCCGTCGGGAAAGTGGGGCATGAACACGTCCACAAAGTCCGTGTTCAGCCGGCGCAGGCTCTCCTCCAGTGACCGGATCATGGTCTTCCGGCTGTTCCCGGTCGTGCCGGGCCGGGGGTCCTGTTCCCGCGTTCCGCTGTACTTGGTAATCACCACGAAGTCGTCGCGGCGGGAGCCGAGGAGCTCACCGAGCACGGTCTCGGCCTGTCCGCCCTGGTAGATGTTGGAGGTGTCAAACGTCGTGCCGCCGGCTGCGACGAACGCCTCGAAGATGTGTCGCGAGCCCTCAGCGCCGGCGCCGGTGTCTGCGGTGCCAAAGTTCGCCGTTCCGAGCACGTACTCGGAGACGCGAAGCCCGGTTCGTCGTCCGAAGATCTGGTAGCGCATGCAACTCGTGAGCGTGGGGTGCCAGGTGGGCTCTGCCACCCTATCGTTCAAAACGAAGGCTCGTAAGATGCGGAGGCGCTCGCATCGTGAACCGCCTGACCTGCTGGTCGTCTGTGCCGATCGTCTTGGGTGATGTTTGTGCGAGGACGTCCGTGGCGGCTAAGGCGGGGCCTTTGCTGCGCCAATCGGCACGACGTCGACGCGGTAGATGTCTTCCGACGCGTGCTCTAGGCCCGACTCGATGTTGCGTACCAGCGTCTTGACCTGATCACCGCGGAGGTCATCGTCGATGTCGATGCGAGCGATAACCCATACCTGGCCTGGGCCGACGAACGTGATGAGGAGTTCGCGAATGGCGGTCACACCGGGGTACCCGAGGAGAACGGCGCGTGCTTGCTCCGCCTCAGCTGGCCGGATTGGCTGGGTGAAGCCGGCAACATCGCGACCCTGAGGTCCCCCGGCGGCCTCCGCCCATGCGCCGACGAGGAAGTCGTGGCTGCGTTGGATGAGCCGAAGGCTGGTGCGGATGATCACCAGCGCGATGAGCACAGCCCCCGCTCCTTGGGGTATGGATGACCCGGTGATCTGATTGAGAGCCACGGCGGCGAACGCGATCACGTCTCCAGCGATCGACACCGCGTCACCGAGGAACACCGCCCGCAGCGAGGGTTCAGAGGTGACCCTGGACTCCTCCGAGAACTCCCGGCCGTAACGGCGCGCGCGGCGGGCCATCTGGCCCGCTGACTGGCGTAATGACACCAGATCAAAGGCCGTGGAGATCGCCAGCACGACATAGGCGACGGCGAACGATGAGGTGGCGCTGGGGTGGATCAGCTCGTCGATGCCCTCACGCAGGGAGAACGCCGCCCCGGCGACGAACACTCCGAGGGCCGCGATCAGCGCCCAGAAGTAGGCTTCCCGCCCGTACCCCAGGGGATGGTGATCGTCGGCAGGGCGGCTGCTGCGACGCTGAGCAATGAAGAGAGACAGGTCGTTGCCGGTATCGGCGAGTGAATGCGCGGCCTCGGCGGCCACAGCGGTCGAACCAGTGAGGACGGCCGCGCCGATCTTCGCGAGCGCGACCCCGAGGTCTGTCGCCAGGGCTACCAAGACGGTCCGCGTGCTCTCGCTCGCGGGCCGCGTGCTCTCGTTCTTCATCGCTCTGACCCCCGTCCTCCCCTGCAAAACCGCAGATGAAGTCCGAGCCGGCGTCGAAATCCGACGGCTCTCATAAGTAGCCGGGTCAAGCTCGCTCGCGCTGGGCAAGCCGGGAGCGTCCTCGCCGTCCAGCCGAGACCTGGATCTCGCCCGCAGGGGGGAGCAGGAGCATGTTGGGTCGCGCCGACCGGTTTCGTGTGGTTAGTTAGACGACGGCGTTTGCTGGGTTTCCGGCGCCGGCGCGCTGGGTCGAAGGGTGTGGTTCCGGTGAGCGCTATGGCTGCCGCGGTGAGCTAGACGACGGCCTCTGTTTGAGCCAGGCCGGGTTTGACGGTCTCCGCCGAACCGTCCGGCTCAGTTGGTGTTCCGGCGTTGGTACGGCGGGGGAGAAGTGCTGTGCCGATGAGAGCGACGGTGGCAGCGACGACGATGTAGGCGGAGAGGATGAGGAGGTTGCCGGTGATGTTGTAGGAGCCGAAGTAGACGATGCGTCGGAGCGCCTCGACGCCGGCGCCGTTGGGGAGGGCGGGGCTGATTGCGCGCCAGAAGCCGGGGAGTAGTGGTGCTTGGTAGGCGCCGCCGGCGCTGGGGTTGCCGAGGATGACGAAGAGGATCAGTGTGAGCCCGACGCCGATCGTCCCGAGGAACACCTGGAAGGCCATGGTGACGGTCGCGGCGCAGTAGACGATCAGCGCTCCGAGCGCGGCAATCGCTAGCAGGTGGCCGGTGAGCGCGCCGAGGACGGGGCCGACGACGATCGCTCCGCCGAGGCCCGAGAGGATCGCGTAGGGGACGAGGACGGTGAGGCGGATGATCGCGCGGCGGGTTGTGGCCGGCCGGGCGCGTGTCGCGATGCTGAGCATCGCGGCGACGAGATAGCCGCCGACGAGCCAGCCGATGACCAGATAGAAGCCGGACAGGCTCCTGGCGTCACCGGGTTGGGCGGGCACGGCGTCGGTGATGGTTGCGCTGCGGTGCTGGGCGGCTTCGACCTGCGCGATGACGTCCTCGACGGTGGTTGCCGTTGCCGCGCCGCCTCCACCGGCGACGAGCAGCGCGTCGGTCTTGCCGACCGGATTGACGATCAGCACACCGCTGGTCGATCCGTGTCGTAGGAGCTTCCGTCCGGCCGTGACGGTGCCTACCGGGGTGGCGTGGAGCGGGTGGCCGTGGAGGGCGTTGAGCTCGCCGACGAGGCGGCCGGAGATCTGTGCGGGTGCGACGAGCGCGATCGGCACCTCGTGGGGCGTGGGGTGGTGGAACGCGCCGACGTAGGAGAACACGAAGCCCAGCTCGATCAGCAGCACCGCGATCACCAGGACGAACGTTCGTCCTGGCGCGACGGCGTCCCACAGTTCGCCGAGAAAGCCTTGCCCTGTGGCTGGCGCCGCCTGGGCCACTGCGGGCCGGGTGTTGGACGCCTCGTTAGTCGCATCCCATCGTGCGCCTGTCACCGCCCCGCTTCGCCGTCGAGCGCGAGTTGCTCGACCAACGAGGTCCAGCTGGATGAGCAGCACTGCGACCGGCAGCGTCCATCTCATGAACGCGCGGAACAATTTGCCGAGGAGGCCGCGTCTCATAGCTGGCGCCGATCCACCCTCGGATCGTGCGCCGGGTGTCTTGTTCATCACCACTCCGGTCCGTCGTCGAACGCGAGGTGCCCGACCGGATGTAGCTCCGGCTCGCGTTCGGCCCGACCGCGGAGGCGAATCCTCTCCGAGGGTGAGAGTGTTAAGCGCCGAGGAAGGCACGGACTTTGCGCGCCGCTAGTAATTGGGGCTGGCGAGTCGATGGGCGGAACCGTCACCGTTCGTGGCCGTCCGGCTCGAGCCTCCCGGAAAGTCACCAATCGTCCGCGCTCCTCGTCCCACAGCTTCAGCCCTACGCACTTAACCCCGTCCCGCAACGATAGCGTTGGTACTTGCTGCAAGACGACGTGTGCATCGTGCGCGCGCTGGAGGTTGTAGTTGGGGATCCGGGTCGAGAGATGATGGACGTGGTGCAGGCCGATATTGCCGGTGAAGAACTGCAGCACCCTTGGTAGCTTTAGGTATGAGCTGCCGTTGAGCGCCGCCTCGTCGTAGCTCCAGGAATCGGAGTTCTTCCAGTAGGCATCCTCGAACTGGTGCTGGACGTAGAACAGCGAGACGCCGATCGAGCCCGCGAGCAGCAGACTCGGTATCTCGACGAGCAGGAAGCGCTCCCAGCCAAGCATCCAGCACAGCACAGCAATCACCGCTGCGAGCCCAAGGTTGGTGTACCAGACGCTG
This sequence comes from uncultured Solirubrobacteraceae bacterium, assembly GCA_964483345.1. Taxonomy (GTDB): domain Bacteria; phylum Actinomycetota; class Thermoleophilia; order Solirubrobacterales; family Solirubrobacteraceae; genus Palsa-513. The sequence continues at coordinate 15,984 of CAZABN010000031.1, read as the reverse complement.
TGGCGGATCCGGGGCCGCTCGCTCCGCGATACGAAACGTGGCGCGAGAACGAGCAACCAGATCGGCCCGAGCCCGAACATCACGAACGGGTTGCGAAGCAGTCGATAGGCGACGCGGCGACCCCACGGCCGCGCTTCATACTCGGCGACTGTGATGGTTGGGACGTCCCCGACGCCGCGCCGGTCGAGGTTGCCAGAGGAGGCATGATGGACTGCGTGCTCATGGCGCCAGCGCAAGAAGGGCGTGAACACGAGCAGTCCGCACGCGGTGCCGAGCCAGTCGTTCGCCTTCCTCGACGGTAGGAAGTTGCCATGGGCGCAGTCGTGAAAAACGATGTAGGTGCGGACTAGAAACCCGGCGGCAGGCACCGACACGGCCAGAACGAGCCAGTACGACACCCCGAGCAGGACATACATCCCCACCAGCAGCCCCAGGTACGGGACCAGCGACGTCGCGATGCCAAGTAGGCTGCGGCCGAGCTGCGGCCGGGCGTAGGGAGCGAGAACAGCACGCCACGCGAACGCCTGGCGCGAACACGACTCAGAGATGATCGAATCGCTCATTGCCGCGATCCTTCCGCCAGCTCCGTGACATGTCCAGCGTGGGTCGTTCGCGCGGCGGCCGCTGCAACGTCGCGGGCGAGACAGTGCGTACGCGCATGACAGACGCCGCGCTCCTTGTGGCGTCTATCGATACCGTCGTGACCATCACGGTGCTCCTCTAGCTGAGGAGACGTCAGTCCCGTGTGGGGCGACCAGCGAACTGCGGTCGGCCTGTCCGAATCAGGCGTCTCAGGGTGGGCTGCGGCGAAAACTGACTTTCGGAAGTCAGGCCGTGCTGCCCGCCCCCGTACTGTGGGCCGACCTCACAATGATGCCCTCCTGCGGCTAAGCATACCCGCCCGTCGCGCGGCCGGTAATGTCGATTCAGCATCCCCGATATGTGCTGCGCTACATACGTGGGGAGAGTGTCGCGAGTGCGGTGTTCTTTCTGGTATTTCTGTGGCCCATGAGCGTGGAGCTTGCGCAGTGGCGGCTGTTCCTGGCGGTGGCCGACGAGGGCAGCCTGAACCGCGCCGCCGTCCACTTGGCGATGGATCAGCCCGCGTTGAGCCGCGCTGTGCGCCGCCTCGAGCTGGCGGTCGGAACGCCGCTGTTCATCCGTAGCCGCGGCGGCACGACGCTCACCGCCTCCGGCGCGAAGCTAGTCGAGCAGGCCCGCAGCCTGGTTGTCGCAGCAGACGCTCTCGAGGCCGCCGCCCACGCCGAGGCCCGCAGCAGCGCCCGCGTGCTGCGTGTCGGAGCGCCCGAGTTCTACGCGCTCACCGCCGCCCTCGCCAACGCCAGCCGGGCGTTGCGGGCGCTTGACCCGCCGGTTCGCATCGACCTGTTGAGACTCCCCTGGACCACCCACCTGGGAGCCGTGCTCAACCGCAGCATCGACGTCGGATTCGCACTCATTGTCGACCACCGACTGCCCGTGCCGGACGTGCTGCTCAGCACGCCGTTGCGCGCTGAGCGCCAGGCATACGCCCTGCTCCCAGCAGGCCATCCTCTCGCTGGCGTTGACATCGTCGACCCGCGGGCGCTAGCCGCAGAGCCCCTCCACCTGCCCAGCCGCGACGACAACCCCGACCTCTACGACCTCGCTCTCGAACTGCTCGCTGACAGCGGCGTCAGCGCACCCCACCTCGCGCCTCCATACGACAGCACCGCCACCGTCGTACAGTACGTCGCCTCCGGTCACGGCTGGGCGATGATGACCGGCAACATCGGACGCTACCCGCCAGCCGGCACCATCAGCCGTCCACTCGACTTCACCGTCCGCAGACAGGTGCACCTCGAAATTGTCTGGCACCGGGACACCGACGCCACCGCCGTACGCGCCCTCACCGATCACCTCCTCGCAACGCCAGAACTGACGTTTGCAAACGAAGTAGACGCGGGCGGCCCGCGCACCGCCGATCGCTAGGGCGCACCGCCCGGCGAAACCGGCGAGCAGCTCGCCACGAGTCCCCGCCCAGGTCCCCCCTGACTGATGCAGCGTCCCGGAACCGCTCCGGGAGCTCACCGCGCATCTGGCGCAATGCACATCGGGGATGCTAAATCGACACTACCGTGCCTCTGGACGATCGGGTATGTTCAGGGTTAGGAGGGCATCATCGTGGGGTCGGCCCGCAGTAACGGGGCGGGCAGCACGGGCTTGACTTCTGAGGTTTTGTTCTTACGAACCCGGAGCCTAATGCCCGAAGTGTCGGCTCTCACCGATTTTTTGCCGCGACCCGACAACGTCGAAGCCGCCTCAATCAACTGCGCGTGCGCGCAGGCACGGCGAAGCCGCAAGCTGAAAGCACCAGCCGATAGACGGCCTTGCTGCACGCAGCCACGGCGCGAGGGACATCGGATCTCCCATCGAGCTCCTTTGAGGGTTCGGAACCCGCCGGGCTCGCTCGGCGGCGATTGCGGCTCACCGGCCGAGATCGCCAGCAGCGCCCACTCCGGTGCTCAGCGCCGAACCCAATCACCGAGGAATGATGGCCACACACGTCACTGACACAAAAGAGATTCCTTCGCGGACGAGCGGGCGTTCGAGGGTCCGGGAGAAGCCCCTCAGGACCTTCGTACGACAGGTACGACTCGACGCAGCCGCCGACACCGGGTATCCGGGATATCGCGGCGTGATTGCGGCCAGCCCGGAGAGCGCGATCGCGATCGGCTGCTGGATCGAGACAGGCGGGAGCGGACCCTCATTGCATCTGCACGCCTGTGATCAGTTCTACGTCTTCCTGGCGGGACACACGACCGTGCAACTCGGCAACGACGTCCACGAGGCCGGCGCCGGTGACGTGATCTTCATTCCAGCGGGCCTGCCGCACTGCAATTGGAACAACAGCGGTGCGCAGGAGCATCACCTGGAATTCTTCGTGCCAGGGATACGACCCGGCCTACCGATGCTTACCGCGCTGACCTCAGTAGACGAGGTGCCGACGCCTGTTGCTGCGCCCTACACGCGCGCCATCGGTACTGGCCCGTCCAGCTCCGCTGGAGCAAGTACCCGGTGGACGATTGCCGACGAGGCTAGCGGAGTGCGAAGCGCTCGGATCGACACTGTCGAGCTCGCCGAATGCGAGGCACCCGGAGATCCGCAGCTCCTCGATATCGACCACCTGATGTTCGTACTCGACGGTCGGCTGACCGTGGCGATCGCCGGTCAGGACACGGTGTGCGACCCGCAGTCACTGATCGTAATTCCCGCTGGTGTCGCGCATAGCGAGTGGAATAAATCGTCTGCGCCCGTGCGCTACCTGGACGTACAGGTTCCCGCGCCCGAAGCGTACGCCAGCCTTGCTCCTCGTCTGAGCACACACCAATAAAGCGAGTCCCCATGTCCCGTATCGCCATTCCCGATGTGCCTCTTGAGTCACTCCCTCCCGAGTGGCAAGATGCAGCAAGAACAGGCGCTCTAGTCAACGTGTTTCGGATGATGCTGCGCTCGCCGCAGATCGCCACGCTTGTCGTCAAACTCGGAGCCGCCCAGTTCGGATCCGGCTCGCTTCCCCCGGCAGACCGTGAGCTGTCTATCCTCACAGCGGGAGCCTGCTTCGAATCGGCCTATGAGGTGTCACAGCACGAGCAGATCTCGCAGTCAGTCGGAGTGACATCGTCCCAGCGAGCGGCTGTCGCCGTCGGGCAGTGGGATTCCCCGGACTTCAGCGAATCCCAGCAGGCTCTGCTCGCGTTCGTCGCGGCCGTCGCGGCGAGCGCGACGGTCCCCGACGCCGTGTTCAAGTCCATACAGCGACACTACAGCGACCAGCAGATCGTCGAGACCGTGATCCTGACGGGGTTCTACTTCTTGATCGCGCGTGTCAGCACTGTGTTCGAACTCCCGCAGGATCCCCAAGAGGGGGACAGCGTGCTCCGCGCGGGCGTCTCACTCAATGCGGACAGTTGACGGTCGCGGCGAAATGGGGCCTGAGCCATTGAACTTCAAGCACGCGCCGTCGTTGGTGGTACTCGTGTCGCGGCGTAAAGCTCGCTCTTTGCGGCAACCTTGGCGCGAGCTGCGCTCGCCGGCCTCGGATTGTGGTGATCCGTCGCTATTGCTCGAATCTCCCGCCCACCCGAGGAGGCGTTAAGTCGCATGCGTGTTGCGCTGGTGGTGCCTTGCTACGTCGACATGTTCTTTCCCGAGGTTGGGGTGGCCACGCTCGAGCTGCTCGAGAAGCTGGGCGTCGAGGTCGAGTATCCGTTTGATCAGACCTGCTGTGGACAGCCGATGGCCAACAGTGGCGCAGCCAAACAGGCGCGGGCAACCGAGGAGCTGTTCGTGCGCAACTTCGCCGGCTACGAGCACATCGTCGCGCCGTCGGGCAGTTGCGTGCACCACATCCGCAACAAGTTCACGGCCGCCGAGGACACGCCCGAGCGCCGGCATGTCTCGGAGCACGTGTGGGATCTGCCGGAGTTCCTGTGCGACGTGCTGAAGGTGCAGGAGTTTCCATGGGCCGAGTTCCCGCACGAGGTAGCGCTGCACGTGAGCTGCTCGGCGATCCGCGGCCTGAACCAGCAGACGATGAGCGAGCGCCCCAACGACGTCTGGTTCTCAAAGCCCAGGAGCCTGCTCGAGAAGGTCAAGGGCATCAGCATCCTCGACTATGAGCGCCGCGATGAGTGCTGCGGGTTCGGCGGCACCTTCGCGGTCACCGAGGAGGCCGTCTCTGCCGCGATGGGCAACGACAAGCTCGAGCGGCTCGGCGCCAACGGTGCGCGCTACATCGTCTCGGGGGACATGTCGTGCCTGATGCACCTGCAGGGTTGCGCGCACCGAAACCGCGAGGACTTCCAGTTCCTCCACCTCGCCCAGGTTCTCAACGGAGGCGCAGCGTGAACGTGAAACCGGTTGACCAGGCGCGCAACGCGCTCGCCTTCCTCGAGGATAAAGACCAGACAGCGTCGTTCCACAACCTCTTCGACGAGGGGATCTGGGCGCTTCGCGAGCGCCGCGACGCGGCAGCCCGTGAGGTGCCCGAGTGGGAGCAGCTGCGCGACCTGGCCTCGCAGATCAAGGAGCACACGTTGTCGAACCTCGGGGACTACCTCGAGCTCTTCGAAGCAAATGCGCGACGCAACGGCGTGCACGTGCACTGGGCTCGCGACGGACACGAGCACAACCAGATCGTCTTGGACATCCTCGCCTCCCACGGCGTGAAACAGCTCGTGAAGTCTAAGTCGATGCTGACCGAGGAGTGCGACACGCGCGCGTTTCTGGGGCGGCGCGGCATCGAGGTCACGGAGACCGACCTCGGTGAGCGCATCCAACAGCTCGACCACCAGCCGCCGGCCCACATCATCGGTCCGGCAGCCCAGAAGACGCCACAGGACGTGGCCGAGCTGTTCCACCGCGTGTATGGCTCAGATCCACAGAATGCCGAGCCGGTCTACCTCGCCCACGTGATGCGCGAGCACACCCGTCCGGTGATCCTGGAGGCGGGGGCGGGCATGACCGGCGGCAACTTCGCGGTCGCACAGACCGGGGCGATCGTGACCGTGACCGAGGAGGGCAACGCCGATCTCTCAGCCAACGTGCCCAAGCTTCGCATCTGCTCGGTCGGCATCGAGAAGGTCATCCCCGGCGTCGAAGAGCTCGCCGTGTTCATCCGCCTGCTGGCCCGCAGCGCGCTGGGCATGCGGATCACGCAGTACACCTCGCACTTCGCGGCGCCGCGCGCGGGCGGCGAGATGCATATCGTGCTGGTCGACAACGGACGCTCGCAGCGGCTGAGCGACGAGCGCTTCTGGCCCTCGTTGAAGTGCATCCGTTGCGGCGCGTGCATGAACACGTGCCCCGTCTACCGGCGCAGCGGCGGCCTCAGCTACGGCGCGACGTACATGGGGCCGATCGGCATCATCATGATGCCCAGCTACGACCTTCACCGATATCACGAGCTGCCCTTCTCCTCGACCATTAACGGCAGCTGCTCAAACGTCTGCCCCGTGGAGATCGACATTCACGAGCAGATTTATGACTGGCGCGAGGAGATGAGCGCCAAGGGCGAGTACTCCGTCACCAAAAAGGCGGCGATGAGGGTCGCCGACGCGGTACTCAGCAACCCCAAGGCCTACCGCGCGGCCTCCGAGGTGGGTGAGACGGCAATGAGGGTGCTGCCACACTTTGCGATCTACAATCGGCTCAACGCCTGGGGCCGCCGTCGCGATGTGCCGAGCCCGGTGACCCAGACGTTTCACCAGTGGTGGGCACGCAACCGCGGCGACGGCGTCCCCCCGGCGGATGCGTCGAGCGAGCGCCCGAGCAGCGAGACGAGCGGCTGACGAGTGATGGCTGCGCGCGAGGAAATCCTGACCGCCGTGCGCCAGCACCCGCCGCCGTCGCGAGATCTCCCGCAGGTCCCTGCCTTCCAGGGAGCGGGCGATCGCCTGGTCGACGAGTTCGTCGCTGCGCTGGAGCTGATCGAAGGCGACTGCGTGGTGCAGCCGCCTTCGGACCTGCAGTCGTGGCTGTCTGAGCGCTTTCCTGAGGCCAAGCGCATCTGTTCGGCCGTTGCTGAGCTCGAGGGAACCGTCACGCCCGAAGACTTCGCCGACTGGAACGAGCCGGCCGACGTGGACGTGACGGTCGTGCGCAGCCCGCTGGGCGTGGCCGAAACCGGATCGATCCTGGTAACCGAGCGCGAGCTGCGCGTCAATACCATCGCAACGCTGGCCCAGCACCTCGTCGTCCTCCTCGACCCAGCCGACCTCGTACCGACGATCCACCAGGCCTACGCCCACCCCAGCTTCCAGAAGGCCGCCTACGCGGTGCTGCTCTCTGGGCCCTCCGGTACGGCCGACATCGGCGGGGTGCCGGTGCACCCCGCCCAAGGTGCCACCACGCTCACGGTGATCCTCTCGCCACCCACCGACGGCGGGCAGGGCGGTACAGAGGCTCCCGGCGGCTCGACGAACGCGGGCGATCCGTAAGCGGTCGAGCCGGTGATCGCCACGGCCCTCGGACCGGTCTCGCAGCACTACCTGCTGCAGGCGCGACAGATGCAGGCGCTGTCGTTCATGGTCCATATCCCACTCGTCTGCTTCGGGGTCGCGTTCCCGGTGATGATCGCGTTCGTGGAGTGGCTCGGGGTGCGCAGCGGCGATCCGCTGTACCGGACGCTGGCGCGGCGCTGGACGCGGATCATGGCCGCCCTGTTCGCGGTCGGCGTGATCACGGGGACGATCCTGAGCTTCGAGATGAGCGGGCTGTGGCCGAACTTCACAGCGACGTTCGGGGGCGTGTTCGGGCTCGGATTCGCGGTCGAGGGGTTCTCGTTCTTCCTCGAGGCGATCTTTATCGGGATCTACGTCTACGGCTGGGATCGCCTGTCGGCGCGGCGGCATCTGCTCTGCGCGGTGCCGATCGTGACCGCGGGCTTCACAGGCTCGCTGATGGTGATCGCGGTCAACGCGTGGATGCAGCACCCGACTGGATTTCGGATGCGCGCCGGGAAGGTGGTCGACGCCGACCCGTTCAAGGCGCTGTTCGAGAACAGCTTCCTCTGGCATGAGCTGGTGCACATGTATGTCGCGGCGTACATGGTCTGCGGGTTCATCCTCGCGGGCGTCTACGCGTTTGGGATGCTGCGTGGGCGCTGGGGTCGCTATGAGCGCACGGCGCTCGCGATCCCGTTGTCGATCGCCGCGCTCGCCTCGATCGCGCAGGGGCCGATCGGGGATTGGGCGGCGCGTGACGTCGCGACCTCGCAGCCGATCAAGCTCGCCGCGATGGAGGGGCTGGCGAAGACGACGCGCGGCGCGAGCGAGCACGTGCTCGGCTGGTACGTGAACGGCAAGATCAAGTTCGGGATCGCGATCCCCCACCTTCTCTCACTGCTCGCGTCCCACAGTTTCAACGCGAAGCTGGTCGGGCTCGACAGCGTGCCGACCGCGCTGCGCCCGCCGGTCAATGTCGTGCGAGTCGCCTTCCAGTCGATGGTCGGCATCGGGACACTGCTCGGGCTGCTGTCGCTGTGGTTCCTGTGGGTGCGCGTGCGGCGGCGGCGACTGCCGGTGCAGCGTATGTTCTACTGGGCGCTCGTACTCGCCGGGCCGCTGTCGGTCGTCGCGCTGATCGCGGGCTGGGTCGTGACCGAGGTCGGGCGCCAGCCGTGGGTCGTCTACCACGTGATGCTCACGAATCAGGCTGTGACCGGCGCGAGGGGGATCCCCGTCGCCTATGCGACGCTCGCGGCCGCCTATGTCGCGGTCGGCTGTGGCGTCGTCTGGGTGCTGCGGCGGCTCGCGGCGGCGCCGCTCGGGGACGTCGGCGACCCGTTTTCGTCGGGGGCTTGAACGATGCACCTGTACGACATCCCGATGGTCTTCGTCCTGGTCGGGCTCGTGCTCTACGCGGTGCTTGGCGGCGCCGACTTCGGCTCCGGGGCGTGGCAGCTGCTCGCCGGATCGGGGAAGCGCGCGAGCGCGGTTCGCGACCACGCGCACCACTCGATGGCGCCAGTTTGGGAGGCCAACCACGTCTGGCTGATCTTCGTGCTGACGGTGATGTGGACCGCCTACCCCGTCGCGCTCGGCTCGATCGCCTCGACGCTCGCCGTGCCGCTGTTCATCGCCGGCATCGGGATCGTCTTCCGCGGCGCGGCCTACGCTCTGCGCGCTGGGACCGCCTCGCAACGGGAGCTGCGCGGCATCGATCTCGCGTTCTCGCTCTCGTCGGTCATCACGCCGTTCGCGCTTGGCACGATGATCGGCGCGATCGCGGCGCGCAGGGTGCCGGTCGGCAACGCCGCCGGATCGCTCTTCGGGAGCTGGACCGGGACGCTGCCGAGCGTGATCGGCGTGCTGTTCGTCGTGACCGGAAGCTACCTGGCGGCCGTGTATCTGGCCGGAGACGCAGCGCGCCTCGGCGACGCATCGCTCGAGCAAGCGTTCCGCAGACGCGCGCTCGCGGCCGGAGTGGTGGCCGGCGCGGTCGCGGTCGCCGGGCTCGTGGTCGTGCACGCGGATGAGCATTTCCTCTACCGCGGCCTGATCGACGGTGACGGTTTCGTCGCGGTGATCGTCTCGGCATTTGCCGGCATCGCGACGCTCGCGCTCGTCTGGGTCCGTCGCTTCGAGCTCGCGCGCCTATCGGCTGCGATTGCGGTCGCGGCGATCATCGCCGGCTGGGCGGTCGCCCAGCAGCCACTGATCCTCCGCGGCCTGACGATCCACCAGGCCGCTGCCGGACACGACACGCTCGTCGCCGTGATCGTCGTTCTCCTCGCGGGCGCAGTGATCCTCTTCCCCTCGCTCGCGCTGCTGTTCCGGCTCGTGCTCGCCGGCCACCTCGATGCGGGGCCGGAGTCGGTTGGAGCACGAGCCTCGCGAGCCGTAGTGCTCGGCGCCTCGGTCGGCGGAATCGCCGCCCGACTCACCGTCGCGTTCTTCGTCGCCGCGCTCGGCTTCCTGACGCTCGCGAACGCTTCGTGGGCGCACCTCGTTGGGGTGCTCTGCCTGTTCGGCTTTGGGTTCGCCGGCTTCGTCGCCGTGGCACCGTGGCAGACCGCGGCGGCGCCGGAGGGAACCCCGGAGCGGTGAGACCGGTCCTCCCGCTACGAACGCGGCGTCTGCTCGCCGACGCCGAACCGGCCTTTCACGACCACCTCGACGAGGTCGTCACCGCCATCAACTCCGACCAGGTCGACGCGCGTCGGCCTTCCCATCCGAGAGAGCATGGCGCTCGAATTGGAAGGCCGAACGAGACGCTTCTCCCGGCCGAGTTCATCGAGGTCCAGGCCAACGCCCAGCACCCGCTCGCCGATCTGCTCACCGCGCTGCTCGACCACTCTTTCGAGACCCCGCAGCCCACCAACGCCAAGCTCGCCGCCAGTCAGACCGTCAGAGGATCGGAGGGACGCGCTTGAGAGCGTGGAGCACATTCGCCGAAGTCTGCGGGACGGCGTCCGCCTCGCTGATCGGGCTGCTGTTCGTCGCGGTTTCGATCAGGATCGACGTCATCGCACCCTCACCGGAACTCCGCAATCGCGCCGCACAGACGCTCAGCCTGTTCGGCACAGTTCTCATCATCGCGATCTTGTCCGCCGTTCCAGGGCAACCCATACGAGCACTCGGCGCCGAACTGACCGCGCTCGCCATAGTCACCGCGGGCGGCCTCATCATCCTCGATCGACGCGCGAAAGCCCACTCAAGCAGGCAAGCGATCGCGCGGGCTCTCGATCTGCTCACGCCGACCAAGATCGTGTCGATCACGCTATTCGTCTCCGGCGCGCTGCTCGCATTCGGCGTATACGACGGACGCTACGTGCTGATCATGCCGGTACTGATCGCCCTCATCGGCGGCGTCGCGAGCGCCTGGCTATTGCTCACCAAGATCACCACATAGCAGAACCCACCAACGCGGAACCACTGACTCGCCCCTGGTTTAATCGGCCGAAATTGTCGACGGTGAGAAAGCAGGCAGTCATCGTTAGGGCCAACGAAAAGGCCAACGGACCAGAGTGGACCCGCGTCGCCCGACTCGTGCCGCACCCAGAACATGCGCTTTTGCAGGTACTTCCCAAGCCGGAGAGGGGACTCGAACCCCTGACCTATCGCTTACAAGGCGATTGCTCTACCAGCTGAGCTACTCCGGCGCGGTGCCCAGAGGCTAGTGGTTGCGGCGGCCCGGACGGCCGCGGGCACGGCGAACGGCGACGGTTCTGCGGCGGCACTCCGGCGGCCTGGCTGCGGTGGCGTGATCTGCCTGTAACGGTTGGACCGGCGGTGTGTATCTGAGGTATGGCGGTCAATGGATTGGGCGACTATCACTCGCGGGCGCTCGACCGGGGAGTGAGCCTTGCGCTCTACCTCGTCGTGCGCGCCGTTCTGCAGCCCTTCTTCCACGTCTACTTCCGCATGCGGCGCCTGGGCATGGAGCACGTGCCGAAGAGCGGACCGGTGATCTTCGCCGCGAACCACCGAAGCTTCCTCGACCCGTTCGTGATCGGCACGTTGACCCGGCGGCCGGTCTACTACGTGGCGAAGAAGGAGCTGTTCGCGCAGCCCGTTGCCGGCTGGTTGCTCAACCGGCTGGGTGCCTTCCCGATCGACCGCGGAGCCGGCGACCAGCAGGCGATGGAGACCGCGCGACGGATCCTCGAGCGGGGGGACTGCGTGGTGATCTTCCCGGAGGGGACGAGAACGCGGCCGGGACCGCTCGGATCGCCGCGGCGCGGCGTTGGGCGGCTCGCGCTGCAGACCGGCGCGCCGGTCGTTCCCGTCGCCGTGTTTGGGACCGAGGCGGTGCGCCGCGGCTGGCGGGTGCGGCCGCACAGGGTGACGCTGCGGTGCGGTCGCGCGCTCTCGTTCCCGCTCGTCGAGGACCCGACGCCAGCGGAGGCGGCGGCGGTCACCGACCGGATCTGGCCGTGTGTCGTGCTCCAGTGGGATTGGCTCGGCGGCAAGATGCCTGAGCGGTCGCATCCGCCCGTGGCAGTCTCGCGCCAGCCCGTGCCGGTGTCCTGAGCGAAGCGGGGTAGGCTCCGCATGTGGCGCAGACCGACGATCGCAAGGCTGCGCTCGACGCTGACTTCAGCGAGCTGTACCGCACCCACCTGCGCGACGTGTACAGCTACTCCTACTACCGGGTCGGCAATCACCACGACGCCGAGGACCTCACCGAGCAGACGTTCCTGCAGGCCTATCGCCACTTCGAGCGCGCGCGGGGCGAATCCGACGGGAGGCCGCTGCGGCCCTGGCTCATCCGCATCGCGCACAACCTCGCGGCCAACCACTACCGCGACCGTTCACGGCGCCCGCAGAGCCCGCTCGACGAGAACTCGCCGGTTGCCACGCCCCACTCGACCGAGGAGCTCGTCAGTGGCCGCGACGAGCTGGCGCGCGTGCTCGACGGCGTCAAGCAGCTTCCCGACGACCGCCGCGAGGCGCTGATCATGCGCTTCGCGCTCGGCATGGACAACCGCGAGATCGCCCGCGCACTCGGGCGCACCGACGGCGCGACGAAGGTGTTGATCCACCGCGCGATCAAGCAGCTGTCGACGATCGTCGCCGACGACGCCAATGGAACCGGCGGATGAGCGTGCCCGGCGGCGAGGGTGGATCGATCGGGGGTCCGCGCGGCGGACGGGCGGTTCGCGGCGCCGGCGACGTCGAGCGCCTGCTGCGGGCGGCCCTGGCGCCGGTCGAGCCGCCGGCCGACCTCTCCGCGCGGGTCCGCGGCAAGCTGCAGAGCATCCGCGAGGGGGCGGCCGAGGAGCTGGAGGGCTGGGAGCTCGCCGCGATGCGAGACCCGCGCAACTGGGTGCGCCCGGCGATCGCGGTGGTCGGCGGCGCCGCGGCCGGGGCCGGCCTGCTGCTGCTCGGCATGCACCAGCGCCGCCGTTCGCGGTCGCGCAAGCTGCTCGAGCGGGCCGAGCGCACCGCCGCCGACGTCGCGAGCAGCACGCGCAAGATGTTCGAGTCGCACTGATCCGAAAGCGCGCCGCGCGCGTATGTGAAAGTGGACGATGCCGCTCCTGCCCCGACACCGTGCGTCTCCCAGCGCCGCTGGGCTGCGCGAGCTGGCCGACGAGGACCTGATGGCGCTGGTGCGTCATGGCGAGGCGCGCGCGTTCGAGGTCATCTACGACCGCCACTGCGGCGTCGCCTTCTCGCTGGCCTACCGGATGTGCGGCACGCGCTCGGCGGCCGAGGACGTCGTGCAGGAGTCGTTTCTGTCGCTGTGGCGCAGCGGCGCTCGCTACGACCGCACCCGCGGCAGCGTGCGCACCTGGGTGCTCGGCATCGTGCACAACCGCGCGATCGACTCGTTGAGGCGGGGCCACGACCGCCGGCGCGCGAGCGACGAGGGCATCGAGGAGCGCTTCGAAGCGCCCGAGCACACCGATGTCGAGGTCGCGCGGCGCGACGAGGCGCGCGAGATACGCGCCGCGCTCGACGAGCTTCCGGAGGAGCAGAGCCGCGTGATCGAGCTGGCCTTCTACGGCGGCTACACGCACACCGAGATCGCTGCGATGCTGGACGCGCCGATCGGCACGATCAAGGGACGCATGAGACTCGGGATGGACAAGCTGCGCCGCTCGCTAGAGGGCGCGGGAGTGGTGATCGCGGGATGAGCGAGCACGACCGCTTCCGCGACGATTGCGGCGCCTACGTGCTCGGCGCGCTCGAGCAGCGCGAGGCCGCCGAGCTTCGCGAGCACCTCGACTCGTGCATCGGCTGCCGCGACGAGGTCGAGCGTCTCGCCGCGGTTGCCGAGGTGCTCGGCCTTGGCGTGCCGGCGCTGGCGGCGCCCGCGGAGCTGCGCGCGCGCGTGCTCGACACCGTGCGCAGCGAGGCCGCGCTGTTCGAGGCGGCACGTCCGCAGCCCGCCGTGGCGCGGCGGTGGCGCCTTGGCGCGCTGCGCCCGATCGGGGCTCTCGCGCTCGGCGCCGTGGCGCTCGGGATCACCGTCGGGGCGCTCGTGATCGCGCCCGGCACGACCGCGACACGCGTCGTGAGCGCCACAGTTGCCCCGGCTTCGCGCTGGCATGGCGGGCGCGCGCCGACGGCGTCGCTGCGCGAGAGCGGCACGCAGGGCGAACTGGTGCTCACCAACCTGCCGCCCGCGCCGCGAAACAGGATCTACGAGGTCTGGGTCAGGCGCGGCGGCCGGGCGCGAGCGACCTCGGTGCTCTTCGACGCGACCGCGGCCGGACGGGCGACGGTCGCCGTGCCCGATCTGGCGGGAGCGAGTGCCGTGATGGTGACGGCGGAGCCCCTGGGCGGCGTGAGCGCGCCGACGACGGCGCCCCTGATCGTCGCGGTGCTCAGCTGACCGCGGCTGCGGGCGGCGGTGACCACGCCTCCTGGTAGCGTGGGATGCCCATGGCGACCTGCTACCGCCACCCGGGTCGCGAGACCGGCGTCGCCTGCTCGAACTGCGGGCGGCCGATCTGCCCGGACTGCATGACGACCTCGCCCGTCGGCATGCGCTGCCCGGAGTGCGCGCGCCAGACGGCCAAGGTCCGCACGATCCGCTCGACGAGCCACCGCGGTCACGAGGCGACGCTGGCGCTGATCGCGATCAACGTGATCGTCTTCCTGGCCGAGGGCAGCAGTGCGTACACGCTCACCGGCGACGCCAACATCAACACGGGGATCTTCTATCACGCACTGCTGTTCGGGCCGTTCATCGAGTTCAACCACCAGTACTACCGGCTGCTGACGAGCGGATTCCTGCATTTCGACGTCCTGCACATCGGCCTGAACATGTATGTCCTGTGGTGGGTGGGTCGCCTGCTCGAGCCGGCGATCGGGCGCCGGCGGTTCCTGGCGATCTACTTCACCGGCCTGCTCGCCGGCTCCCTCGGCGTGCTGATCGTTTCGCCGCTGAGCGCGACCGCCGGAGCCTCGGGAGCGATCTTCGGGCTGATGGGCGCGGCCTTCTGGGAGGCGCACAGCCGTGGGGCCGAACAGGTGCGAAACCAGCTGGTGCTGCTGATCGTGATCAACCTCGTGCTCACGCTCGGCATCTCCGGCATCTCGATCGGCGCCCACATCGGCGGCCTGATCGGCGGCGGCCTCGCGACGCTGGCCTTCCAACGGGGCGATCGCATGCGCTCGGCGCTGGTCGGCTACGCCGGCTGTTTCGCGATCGCCGCGGTCGCCGTCGTCGCCTCGATCATCGTCGCCAACCACATCACGCTGCCGCCGGGCGGCTAGCGCCGTTTCGCGCGGCGTATTACCCTCACCCCGCACACCCCGAGCGCCTGATGGAACCGCTGACCGACCCCGAGATCGATGCCGCGCTCGCCGCGCTCCGCCCGGTCTGGCGCCGCGAGGGCGACCAGATCGTCGCCGATCTCGAGTGCGCCGACTTCGTGTCGGCGATCGCGATCGTCGACCGGATCGCGATCGCGGCGGAGCACGCCGACCACCACCCCGACATCCTGATCCACGCCTACCGCCGGCTGAGGATCACGCTCACCACCCACTCCGCGGGCGGTCTCACGCAGCGCGACTTCGCGCTGGCCCGCACGATCGACACGCTCTCCGGCGCCTAGCACCGGCCGGGCGGTCGAGCGCGAGAGCTTCACGGATGCGACGGCGATGCCTGCTACCGTTGAGCGCCTCAGCGCCGACCGTATGAACGACGAACCTCCTCGAAGTAGCCGCGCTGCGGACCGGCCGTGAACTGGCTCCTGGTCGCCGCCGCCGCGGTGCTGATCGCACTCAACGCGTTCTTCGTGATCGCCGAGTACTCGCTGGTGCGGGCGCGCCACTCGCGGCTGGAGCTGGCGGCCGAGCAGGGCCTGCGCGGAGCGAAGCTCGCGCTGCGCCAGCTCGAGCACATCAACGAGTACATAACGACCTGCCAGGTCGGCAACACGATGGCCTCGATCGGCATCGGCGCGCTCGGCGAGCCGGCGCTCGCGCACCTGCTCGAACACGCTCTGGGCAACGGGCTCGGGCACAGCGTCGCGATCGTGATCGCCGTCCTCGTCGCCTACCTGCTGATCACGAGCACGCAGATCACCGCCGGCGAGATGGTGCCGAAGCTCTACGCGATCGACCGCGCGGAACGCGTTGCGCGCCGGATCTCCCGGCCGCTGCAGTGGTTCCGGATCCTCTTCAACCCGCTGATCGTCTCGCTGACGGTGGTTTCGAACGCGATGCTCGGCGTGGTCGGCGTCGACCCCCAGCGGCGGATCGCGCGGGGCGGCTCGCCCGACGAGCTAAAGCGCCTGATCCGCGACTCCGAGGCCGGCGGCATGCTCGAGGCCAACGAGGCGACGATGCTCTCGGGCGTCTTTCACCTGCACGAGCAGGAGGCGCGCCAGGTGATGACGCCGATCCCCGCCGTGGTGACCGTGGACCTCGCCGAGGACGTGCAGACCGCCCTGCGGCGCTGCATCGATTCGGGGCACACGCGGCTGCCGGTCACCGAGGATGAGAACCAGGACCGCATCCGCGGTGTGGTGCACGCGACCGG
>CAZABN010000030.1:10292-21713 GCA_964483345.1 uncultured Solirubrobacteraceae bacterium | reverse complement strand
GCCCGAACCGCCGATGTCGGCGAGCGCCTGCGTCCACGTGTAGCTGAGCGTCGTCCAGCTGGTGTCTGCCTCCTCCGTCCAGACGATCGTCATCGCATAACCCGGTTCGCCGGAGGGATCCGTGCCCGCGGCGGCCCCCATCACGAGCCCGCCGGGGTCGGCGAACGCGAGGATGTCCTGGCGATGGCCCCAGCAGCCGGGGTCCCCGGCGGACTGGCAGTCGAGGTTGGGGGAGCCGGCGCCGTCGTCGTACATCCACGCGTAGTAGGCGAGCGGCGCGTTCGCGAACCCTTCCGCCCAGTTCGAGTCCCAGCTGCTCCAGTTGAGGCTGGCGGGGAGGTCCGGCCCCGGGTCGGGGTCGGTGTCGTCGGCGACGCCGAGCTGCGCCGCGGAGTTCAGCGTCGGGCTGAGGCCGCTGATTGCCGGCAACCCGTAGGCGATCCTGTCGACGTTGGAGAGGATGAACAGCTGCTCCGGCGGCGGGAGCGTGTCGAAATCCGCGGGCAGCGTGTAGGGCGCGAGCCCCAGCGCCGCGTGCGCGCTGTCGAGGCCGGCGACGACCGCGTTCTCGCAGCTCGCGGAGGTCGGGGCGCTGCAGCTGCGCGGCGTCGCGAGGGGCATGTTCGCGGCCGGGTTCGGCGCCGCCGCCAGCGCGCTCGTCGCGCTGCAAGCGCAGACGACTGCGGCCGCCAGCAGTGCATGGTGCATCCGTGCACGCATCCCGGCCACCGTAGCAACGCCGATGCGCTCCGGGCGAGCGTTCTAAACGAGCGGACGATGCCGCCGCACGTTTCTCGCGCATTTTGCGTAGAAACCCGCAGCGATCACGGTCGCGGGCGCGTTCGCGGCCCGGGCCGGTCCTCGTGGCTCAGGCGTTCCAGGTCTCGGTGAGCACCAGGTCCTCGTCGAGCGAGCGGCGCGGGTTCAGCCCGAGCGCGTCGAGCTCCGAGTGGTAGGAGCGGCACGCCTCGCGCGCCTGCATCTCGCCGTCGGCGATCGCGCGCAGGTGGCGGACGAACGTGAGCGGGTGGTCGCTGTCCATGATCTTGCGCCCGAACAGCGCCGCCCGCGCGCCATGCCGGCGCGCGTCCTCGAGCAGCAGGAAGGCGTCGTAGGTCGTGCCCGAGGAGCCGCCGAGGACCCCGGGGATCAGGTGGGGGTCGTACGCGGCGAGCTCCTCCATCGCGCGCGGGCCGCCGTAGGGCATCTTCAGAAACAGCGGCCGGCCGTCCCGCGGAACGCCGGCGAGCGTCCGCGCGACGAAGTCGTTGAGGAAGCGGGCCGGGTCTGGCGGCGCGAGCTCGACGACGTTGGGGACGAACGCCTCGAGGAAGTGGCGCAGCCCGGCGCGCTCGGCTTCCAGCCGGAATGCGCGGTAGGCCTCGAGCGCGGCGACGTCCAGCGCGGCGTCGTTGCACGGCGTGATCGAGTACAGGGCGAGGTCGACGCCGGCCGCGCCGGTGATCTGTTCGACGGTCGCGGTGCGAAACGGGCGCGAGGCCTGCTGGGGGTAGTTGGCGCCCGCGAGCTCGTGGACGTCGGTCGTGTCGTTGCCGCGTGCCGCCGGCGTGATCGCCGAGCCCTCGAACAGCCGCTGCTCGACGGTCAGCTGCTCGCTCGTGCTGACGCTCATCAGCACGATGTCGACGAGACCCTGGGAGACGATTTCGGCGACCTGGTCACGGAAATCCGCGAGCGAGCGCCGTTGCCCGCTGATCGGGTCGATCCCCGGTGCGGCCAGCCCGCGGGCCATGTCGGGGTCCGTGGCGGCGGCGAGGATGAAGTCGCTCGCGCCGCCGGGATCGGCGTGGATGTTCGCGAGCTTGGTGTCCAGTGACTTCATCAGCGCAGTGTCAGCGTGCCCGTGGAGCTACGCTCGACGATCACATTGTCCCCCAGTTCGACTTCGACTGCGGTGCGGGGCCAGCCGCGCGCGAGTCGCGCCGCCACGTCCGCCCACGGCGGCACCGAGCTCGTGGGGTCGACGGCCTCGACGCTGCACGCCCCGACAGCGGTTGCACCGGTTGCGGCGTCGACCGGGTCCGCGCCCCGCAGCAGCGCGGCGAGCAGGCCGGCGATCGTGCAATCCCCTGAGCCGGTGGTTCCCACCACCTCGCGCGCGGCGAAGCACGGCGCGAGCACCTCGCGATCGCGCCAGGCCTCCGCCGAGAGCCCGATGCGCTCGCAGAACGCGCCGATTCTCGCCTCGTCTCGCGAGCTTCGCATGTACAGCCCCTGATCCCCGAGCTTGATCGCCACGACCGCGACGCCCATCCCGAGCAGGCGATCGCCCAGCGCGGCGAGCCGCATGCGGTCGACGAACGAGCTGATGCGGGGGCTCGCCTGCAGCTGCGCGTGCGCGTCGCGGTCGAGCATGAACAGCAGCTCCTCGATGCTCGGCGCGAAAACGTCCACGAACGGAAGCGCGTTTGCGAGCACCGCCTGCCAGTCCACGCCGCCTGCCTCGCTCCCGGGGTCGACCGCGCAGAGGTCGAGCGATGTCGCCGGCCCCGCCGCGTGCACCCGCTCGAACAGCCGGCGCAGCTGCGCCCCCCGGTCGGCGTACATCTCGCGCATCAGCGGCGGGTAGCCGAAGTGGAAGACCCGGGCGCCGGCGAGCACCTCGTCGCGGACGTCGTCCGCGCGGAAGGTCTGGTTGGCGCCCGGGCAGTGCAGGAAGGTTCGATCGACGCCGGGCGGGCTGATCGCAATCGTGTAGCTCGTCACGTCGCGCGCCGATACGACGATCTCGCTGCCGAGGTCGCCGCCGATCTGCGCGAGCGCGTCGAGCACGGCCCGGCCGAACAGATCGTCGCCGACCTTCGCCACCAGTCGCACGGGGACGCCGAGGCGGTGCAGGGTCAGCCCGGTGTTCGAGACCGAGCCGCCGGTCGAGATCAGGGCCGGCCCGACGACCGTCAGGCGGCCCGGCTCGTAGGCGACGGGGCCGGGCAGCTCGGGAAACAGATCGAGGGCGATGTGCCCGGCGACGACGGCGTCGGGCGCGGCGGCTGAGGCGTTGTGCATGTGCGCCTCCCACGCTAGCGCGATCGGCAGGCCCCCAAGCGAACCCCCGTGGCGTTAGCGCCCCTGCGGCCGGGGAAGGCCGGCGAGCATCAGCGCCTGGCGAACCATCGAGCCGAGCGCCGCGGGCGGCGCGGCGGGATCCCACCAGCGGGCTTCATCGATCTCGACGGGGTCCGGGCGCACGCTCCGCGACTCGACATCCACGCGGTAGAGGTGCGTGGAGTGGCGGGCGAACCTCCCCGGTCCTGGGTGGACGCCCAGCGGCACCGGATCGACCACGCTGAGGCCCAGCTCCTCGGCCAGCTCGCGGCGCAGCGCCACGAGCGGATCCTCGCGCCGCCTCACGCCGCCGCCCGGCAGCTCCCAGCGACGCGGTCCGTAGCTGTGACGGACGAGCAGGACCTCGCCGTTGCAGACAACCGCTGCCTTCGCCCCCCGGCCGCGCGGCGGCCGCACGAATGCGGCCAGCCACAGCAGGCGATACGCGACACGGTAGGCGGCGCGACGGAGCTGGAGCACCAGCGGAGCTTGACGGCGCAGCCGGTGGTTGCGCAAGCGTGACGCCAACCTCGCACTTCGCCGGCGGCCGCGCGTTCGTGCTCTGGCGAAACACAGCGGGCCGCGCTCCGCGGCCTGAAAGGTCGGCCGCGGCGCCGTGGGATGATCCCGCGCGTGCGAAGCGACGTCACGATTCCGCTCGCCGGCGGCCGCAGCCTCGGCGGCGTACTGGCGCTCCCGGCCGCGGCGTGCGACCCGCCGGTGCCGGGCGTGATCGTGCTGCACGAGGTGTTCGGGCCGGCGCCCGACATCCTCGACGCGGCCGATCGCTTCCCCGAGCACGGCTACGGGGCGCTGACGCCGGATCTGTTCAGCTCCGGGACGCGGCTTGGCTGTCTCGCGCGCGCGATGGTCGAGAGCAGCCGCGGGCGCCCCGGCAGGTTCACCGCCGCCGTCGAGGCGAGCCGCGTGTGGCTGGCGGCGCGAGCGGAGATCGACGCCGAACGCCTCGCAATCATCGGCTTCTGCATGGGCGGCGGCTTCGCGCTCACCTACGCGGCCGGCTCGCCGCCGGGTCTGCGGGCCGCGGCTGTCAACTACGGCCAGGTCCCGGCCGACGCGGAGAGCCTGCGCGGCGTGTGCCCCGTCGTCGGCTCCTACGGCGGGCGCGACCGTGCGATGGGCGCTCAGGGCGAGCGGCTGCGCGAGCATCTCACCCGGCTGGGAATCGAACACGACGTCAAGACCTACCCCCAGGCCGGGCACTCGTTCATGACCGACGGTCACCATCCGATCGGGCGGCTGGTCTATCTGCCGCTGCACCTCGGCTATGAGCCGCGCGCCGCGCAGGACGCCTGGGCCCGGGTGTTCGAATTCTTCGCTCGCCGGCTCGAGCCCGTGCCCGACCGCTGAACGGTCCTGGCGGGGGATCACCAACGGGTCCGATCGCCCGCCACGTCGGCGCGGCACCGTGCCCGCCGGCTCGGGGGGGCCGGGCGCTTCAGGCGAGGGGTAGATCCTCCGGCGTCGAGACCTCCTGCGGCGGCAGGCCCGCTCCGCCGTCCTCCCATGCGCTCCAGGCGCGGGCGTCACGCGCCACGTGCTCGCCGGCGCCGCCCAGCGCGATCAGCACGAGGCGGTCGGCGCCGGCGTTGACGAGCTGGCGGCGCACCGCCGGCCCGACCCGCGCCACCTGGTCCGCGCCGAGCCGGTGCTCGACGCCCTCTACCACCAGCGTCAGCTCGCCCTCCAGCACGAGGTAGACCTCCTCCTGGTGCTCGTGGGCGTGGATACGGCCGCGCTGGCGGGGCTGGAGCACGATCAGGTTCATCCCGAACGAGCGGATCGCGAGTGGGGTGCGCAGCGACTGGAAGCGCTCGCCGCTCTCGCGGTCGAGCGCGGCCAGCGCGATGTCGGGTTCGCCCGTCACGGCAGCGGATGCGCGGCGAAGAAAGCCCACATCACGTTGTCGGCGTCGATCGCGTTCGACTGGGCCCCGAGCAGGCTCGTCAACGCCGCCGGCAGCGGCGGCCCGCCGGGCCATTCGTGCCCTTCGCCGCTGATCGTGTACAGCTCGACGCTCGCCCCACCGCCGCAGTGGCCGTAGGCGCTGAGCGTCACCGTCGCCTGCGGTTTGGAGGTCGCCGGGTGCGTCGAGCAACCGTCCTGCTGCGCCCAGTCCGCCGCGGCCTGCGCGACGGAGTAGGTCCAGTAGGCCTGCCCGTGGCCGTTGTAGGGGTCCACCGGGTCCGCCGTGCCGTGGAACGAGATGATCGGCACCGGCCGCCCGGTCGGGCACGGGGTCGGACGCCGCAGGCCGCTGACTGGCGCCACCGCGGCGAACACCTTCGAGGCGTCGCAGGCGAGCTGGCTGGCGGTGCGCGCGCCACCGGAGAAGCCGGTCGCGTAGACGCGTGAAGGATCGATGCAGTAGCGTTGTTCGAGGACGCCGACCAGCTGCGTGAGGAAGGCGACGTCGTTGGCGGCGTGCGCGGGAACGGGCCGGTCCCCAACCAACGGCACGCCGGGGACGTTCCAGTCGAAACCCGTACCGTCGGGGATCAGGCCCTGCGGATACGCGACGATGAAGCCGTTGGCATCGGCGGTCGCGTCCATGCCGGTGAAGAGCTCCTGATCCCGCGCGGTGCTGCCGCTGCCATGCATGTTGAGGACGAGCGGGACCTTCGTGGACCCCTTGTAGTTGCTCGGTACGTGCACGATCACGATTCGGCTGTGCCCGCCGATCGACAGCGTGAGCGTCGTCGAGCCGGTGCCCGCGCCGCCGCATCCGCCGGCGGCGCTGTGGGCCGTCGCAGCCGGCGAAGAGCCGCCCCACGCCGCGAACGCAAGCACCGCCGCCATGACCGTCAGCAGCCATGCCGGGGTACGCGCCGTGCGACCACGCAGACGACGTGCGGGCGGCTCTGTCATGTCCTCTCCTCAGCGATCCGTTTGCCCCCGGTCAACGGAGTTACTAGCAGCACCCGGACGTGGCGTCAAACAGGGTTCACGGCGACCCCGGTGCTCAACCAGGCGTAGGGCCGGAGTCCCTCCGCGTAGCGCTGCTCCAGGCGCTCGATCGCGAACCCGGCGTCGGCGATCAGCGCCGGCCAATCACGGGTGAGGTGACAGCCGCCGGCGAGGTGGCGCTGCAGCGGCTCGAGTCGCCGCTGCCAGACGACGACCGAAGGGTCTGGCGCCAGGCCGTGCTCGAGGAAGTGGAACTCGCCGCCCGGACGCAGCACGCGCCGCAGCTCAGCCAATGCTCGCTGCACGTCGGGGATGCTGCAGAGGGTGAACGTGGAAAGGGCCGCGTCGGCGCTCGCGTCCGCCAGCGGGATCGCCTGACCGTCGAGGCCGACGTGCTCGACCGCCAGCTGGCGCGCAGCGACGCGCCGTGCGGAAAGGCGACGGGCCACCGCCGCCGGCTCCACGGCGAGCACGACCTCGACGCCAGGCGGGTAGTGCTCGACGTTGAGCCCTGACCCGAAGCCGATCTCGAGCACCCGTCCGTGCAGCCCCGCGGTCACCTCGCTGCGCCACGCGGCGAGATCAGAGCCTGAGCACGCGCGGTCGATCAGGCGAGGCAGCACGCGGTCACGGTAGAAGCCCACGGTCACGCAACGCTACCGAGAGCCGACGAATGCTCGCCGGGCACCGTAACGCGCGGCCCGCCGCGGAGACGAAGCACTGTGACGGCGGGGGCCGCAGCGGGACCGAACTGTTACCGCGTGCGGGCGATCGGCGTGCTCAAGGGCGCAACCGCAGAGGCCTCCCGCGACCGCGAACGAGGAGAAGACCAATGACCCAACTCAGTGCCGTGCAGGAGCAGCTCTGCGAGCAGTCGCGCTGGGATCTCTCCACGCTGCGCGCCGTCTACATCAACTGCACGCTGAAACGATCGCCGGAGGTTTCGAACACCCAGGGTCTCGCGGACCAGTCGATCGCGATCATGGAGCGCAACGGCGTCGACGTGCAGGTGATCCGCGCCGTCGACCGTGACATCGCGACCGGCGTGTATCCCGACATGACGGAGCACGGCTGGGATCGCGACGACTGGCCGGAGATCTACGCGCAGGTGATGGCGGCCGACATCCTCGTGCTGCTGTCGCCAATCTGGCTGGGCGAGAAGTCTTCGGTCTGCACCCGCGTGATCGAGCGGCTCTACGCCAACAGCCATCTGCTCAACGAGCACGGCCAATGGTCCTACTACGGCCGCGCCGGCGGCTGCATCATCACCGGCAACGAGGACGGCGCCAAGCACTGCGCGATGAACATCCTCTACTCGCTCCAGCACCTCGGCTTCACGATCCCGCCCCAGGCCGACGCCGCCTGGCTCGGCGAGGCGGGCCCCGGACCGAGCTACCTCGACCCGGGGTCAGGCGGCCCCGAGAACGACTTCACGAACCGCAACACCACCTTCCTCACCTGGAACCTGCTGCACCTCGCGCGGATCCTGAAGGAAGCGGGCGGGATTCCCGCGCACGGCAATCAGCGCTCGCGCTGGGATGCGGGCTGCAGGTTCGACTACCCGAACCCCGAGCACCGCTGACGGGCGGCGGCTACTTGAAGAAGTGCGTTGTCGGCCGCTCGAGGCGCACGCCGTCGAGCGTGATGTCCACCTGTTCGTTGTAGAAGGCGATCAGGCCGGCAATCGCTGAGAGCCCGGGCGTCGGGAAGTCGTAGGCCCAGGCACGGTCCGGGTACAGCGTCTTGCCGACGCGGATCGACCAGTAGCCGCTCGTTTGTCCCTTGTACGGGCAGGAGCTGACCGTGTCGCTTGCGACCAGGTGCTCGAAGTTGACCTCGGTGCGGTTGACGTAGTAGCGCGTCGGCAGCCCCGTCTCGAACACCATCACCGGCGAGCGCGACTCGGCCAGTGCCACGCCGTCCACCTCGATCCGAACGGCGCGCGTCGAGCGCAGCGCGTCGACTCGGGTATAGGGGTTTCGCGGGTGCACGAAGACCCGCTCGTCCTCTTCGAACCAGGCATCGAGCGCGTCCCATTCGAAGCGTGCCATGCCGGCCAGCCCCGCCAGCGAGTCCTCGCCGAAGACGCGCAGGCTGCCGGGGCGCTCGATCTGTCCCACGCGCAGCCCGTAGCGCCTCGCGCTGCCGCGGCTCAGGCGCTGCTCGTGCTGTTCGTCGACCAGCATCGCCGCGGTGACGTCGGCGATCGGGATGTGGAACTGGGGGTAGTTGGGCCACTCCCAGACGTAGATCGCGCGGGTGCTGTCGAGCACCAGTTCGCCGCCGAGGTACGCTCGGACGCGTCGCGGCACCGGTTCGATGTGGTTGACCGGGACGATCATCTGCGGGTAGTCGCTCACCAGGACCTCCGGGTTGGTCGCGTCAGGATGGCGGCTCGGGTGCGGTGCCGCGCGGGAACAGATCGGCGAGCGCGCCGTCGATCAACCGCCGGTGCCCGAGCGGGTGGGGTAGCGCGATCCGCACCGGCGTCTCGGGGTTGCTCGCGCCGGCCTGGTAGCCCGGCCGCGGGGTGACGAACAGCGTCAGCACGAGCCGGTCATCGTCGACATGCATGTCCGGCGCGAGCACGCGACCGTAGGCGCGCTGGCCGCCCGAGAAGGTCTGCTCTGTGACGAGCACGCGCAGGATCGTGTCGTCGGGCTGCGGATCGTGCGTGGGATCAGGGCGCCAGGACGAGGCGCGAATCCCGTCGCGCGTGGCTCGCAGCGGCCGCGCCGCGCTGGACGCGGAGACGCTCCAGCTACGCCGGCGGCCATCGTGAAGGACCGCCACGGTCACCAACTGGGGTGGGTGTCCACGCCCGAACAGGGCCTCGTCGCCGGTGCGCGCGAGCAGCCGCCAGCCGGCGAGGCTCACCGGCGGATCTGACGCCGCGGAGGTCGTTGCCGCGGTCGCTCTTCGCTTCCATGATGCGCGAGCCCCCTGCTTCGGCGCCGAGCGCGACGCGAGATGGCGCAGCAGCGCCGCCACGGCCGGATCCTCGGGGTCGAGCCCGCCATCGGGCGTCTCGAGCGCGGCCGGGGGGAATGGGAGCCCGCCGCCGTCGCTGACCAGTTCGGGCTGGCGCGGTGCGGAGCGCGGCTCGAGCAGCGCGGAGCGGTCCCAATCACGCTCGCTCGGAAGCTTCGGCTCGCGAGCCGGGAGGCCGAAGCGGCGTGGGGTGGGCGGCGACACGCCCGCGAGGCTACCGGCGTCCGGGTGTCGACGCCAGCGTGCCGCGGCCCGGTGTCGCCGCGACGACCGGTCGCCGCGACGACCGCTCGTCGCGCGCTGCTCCCGAATGCGGGTTAATTGCCTGATCGACCTGCGCATCACCCGAGAGTCGCCCGAGAGCACGCTCGCCGTCGCGCTGCTCGAGCGCTACTACCGTGAGCTCGACGCCCGCTTCAGGGACGGCTTCGACCGAGACCGCGGCTCAGCGGCGCCGCCGGAAGAGCTGGCGGCCCCGTGCGGCCTGCTCCTGCTCGCCTGGCACGGGCAGCAGCCCGTGGGTTGCGGCGCGGTCCGGCGGCTTGATCCGGATACCGCCGAGATCAAGCGGATGTGGGTTGACCCTGGGGCGCGCGGGCTGGGAGTCGGACGCAGCCTGCTGGCCGCACTCGAGGCCGGTGCCGTCGAACTCGGTTGCAGCGCGGTGCGGCTCGACACCGCGGCATCGCTGACCGAGGCCCTCGCTCTCTACCAATCCTCGGGCTACGTCGAGATCCCCGCCTACAACGAGAATCCCTACGCCGCGCACTGGCTCGAGAAGCGGGTGATGACGGAGCCGGCGGATCGCTGATCACCGTCAACGGACGGGCGGACCTGGACACGCGCGCGGCAATCGGGGCGGCCGCCGAGGGCTTCTTCGAAGGCGGCCTCGTCCAGCGGCGCTCGCACGGCAGCGCTCGCTGGCCCGCCCGAGCAGAGGGTTAGGCTGCGAAGAGCGATGAGCGAGCCGGCAACCGCAGACGCATCAGAAGCGCCGATCGGGAACCTCAGCCACCGCCGCGTGCTGATCATCATCGGCGCGCTGATGCTGGGGATGTTCCTGGCGGCGCTCGACCAGACGATCGTCTCGACCGCGCTGCCGACGATCGTCGCGGACCTACACGGCGCGTCGCACCTTGCTTGGATCGTCGTCGCCTATCTGCTCGCGGCGACCGTGTCGACTCCGCTGTGGGGGAAGCTCGGCGACCAGTACGGGCGGAAGGTCTTCTTCCAAGCGTCGATCGTCATCTTCCTGGGCGGTTCGGCGCTTTCGGGGCTCAGTCACACGATGACCGAACTGATCGCCTTCCGGGCCGTTCAGGGTCTCGGGGGCGGCGGGCTGATGGTTGGAGCCCAGGCGATTGTCGGCGACATCGTGTCGCCCCGCGAGCGTGGCCGCTACCAGGGGCTGTTCGGGGCTGTGTTCGGCGTGGCGAGCGTGATCGGTCCGCTGCTCGGCGGCGTGTTCGTCGACCAGCTCTCCTGGCATTGGATCTTCTACATCAACATCCCGATCGGCGTGCTCGCGCTGGCCGTGATCGCGATCCGGGTCCCCGGCCGCCTCGGCCGCATCCACCACGTGATCGACTACGTCGGCGCCGGCGTGCTCACACTCTCGGCAAGCTTCCTCGTCCTCTTCACGAGTCTCG
Source organism: uncultured Solirubrobacteraceae bacterium (assembly GCA_964483345.1). GTDB lineage: Bacteria > Actinomycetota > Thermoleophilia > Solirubrobacterales > Solirubrobacteraceae > Palsa-513. Next base: position 11,079 of record CAZABN010000030.1, on the reverse strand, counting down.
GGGGCACGACCTACGCCTGGGGCTCGTCGCTGATGATCGCCTTCGCCAGCGCCGGCGCGGTGCTGCTGGTCGTCTTCGTCGCCGTCGAGCGGCGCGCGACCGAGCCCGTGCTGCCGCTGCACCTGTTCTCAATCCGCGCGTTCTCGGTCACCAGCGTCGTCGGCTTCATCGTCGGCCTGGGGATGTTCGGGGCGATCACCTACCTGCCGGTGTTCTTTCAGATCGTGCACGGAGAGTCGCCCACGGTCTCCGGCCTGCAGCTGCTGCCCCTCCTCGTCGGCCTGATCATCTGTTCCACCGGATCCGGGCTGATCATCAGCCGGACCGGGCGCTACCGGGCCTTCCCGATCGCCGGAACGGCGCTGATCACGATCGGGATCCTGCTGCTCTCGCAGGTTGGCATCGGCACGAGCCTGGTCGTCGCGGCGCTCTTCATGTTCGTGCTCGGCGTCGGGCTGGGCTGTGTGATGCAGGTGCTCGTGCTGATCGTGCAGAACGCCGTGCCCTACACGGAACTCGGCGTCGCCACCTCCGGCGCGACCTTCTTTCGCTCGATCGGAGGGTCGTTCGGGACGGCGATCTTCGGTGCGATCTTCTCCAACGTGCTGGTCGGCAACCTCGCGCGTCACCTCGGCCGGGCGCGGCTGCCGAGCGGGCTCGCCAGCTCGAGTGTCACGCCGGCGATCCTGGACAGGCTTCCCCCGGCTGTCCATCACGCCGTTGCCGCCGCCTACGCGCAGTCGATTCAGACCGTGTTCATGATCGCCGTGCCGATCGCCGCCGTCGC
>CAZABN010000030.1:0-10192 GCA_964483345.1 uncultured Solirubrobacteraceae bacterium | reverse complement strand
CGCCTCACGGAAGCAGATAGCCCGACTCTCTTCTCCCTTTACTCCCCGGTCGGATTCATCTTCTACTACGGCAACTGCGAGGGACGTGGGGCCCTGCGCGACGGAGGTTGCACCCTGCCGCTGAAGATCACCACGAACATCTACGAGTCGCACTCCGACGCGTCGTACGGACCGCAGCACTCGATCGAGATACACGGCGTGCCCGCCGTGGTCTATGGCGGGGGCGACGACCTCGAGATCTACACCGACCATCAGGACATCGACATCGTGGCCGACTCGCCTGCCCGGGCGATGGCTGCTGCCGCCGCGCTCGAGCCGTTCAACCGCACGCCGTCCGCTAGCTGGCCCGCCTTTCCGCAACCCGTCTACACGCCGAACCCGCCGCAGGCGCCGCTGGCCGGCACGTCCGGCCCGAGCGGCGTCACCGGCGCGACGACGGCCATCGCGCCTCCCCCCGAACTCGAGCCGTCCCCATCCTGATGGCCGCCAGCTGAGCGCCGTTCCTGCGACGAGCCGGTCGGCGCGCATCCAGCGCGCCGACGGAGCTGGAGCGTTCGTCCGCAAAGCCGCACCTCTCGACGCCTGAATGCCGCCGCCCCGATGCTGGTGCATGCACTGCGCCGGCGTGCGTCGGTTGGGCGCCCGGCGGCGCACTGGGCGTGATCGTCGCGCGGGCCGCCGAACTAGACTCTCGTCGGCCGAGCCCGAGGTGTGCTCCGCGCCGGCCAAATGCTCGCCTGCTGCCGTGCCATCGTGATGAACGCCGACCCTCAGACGATTTCCGCCGCAGATTCGCTGGGCGTGGTCGCGGATGCGATCGCGCGCACGGACGAGACGTTCGAGCTCGCCGCGCGCCACCTCGACTCGTCGCTTGTCGACGTGCTGAAGATCCTTGGGTTCGACCGCGACTACGTCTCGGCACAGGGGTCCCACCTCTGCGACGCGGCGGGTCGCACCTACCTCGACTTCCATACTGGAGAGGGCTTCGCGAGCTTGGGTCACAACCATCCGGATGTGCGCGATGTCCTGCAGGCCACGCTCTCCGCGGATCTCGTGGACGGCGTGCAGATTCACTTTTCGGCTCTGGCCGGCATGCTCGCCGAGGGCCTGGCCCGTCGCCTGCCGCGCGGCCTGGACGCGGTCTTCTTCACCAGCACCGGCGCCGAGGCTGTGGACTCGGCGATGAAGTTTGCGCGCGCGGCGACGCGCCGGCCGCGGCTGATCTCGTGCGACGACAGCTTTCACGGTGTCACCCTCGGACCGCTTTCGCTGGTCGGCGACGAGTTCTTCAAGGAGGGCTTCGGCCCGCTGCTGGCCGGCTGTGCGCGCGTACCGTTCGGCGACCTCGCGCGACTGGAGACGGAATTGCGCACGAAGGACGTCGCCGCGTTCGTTGTCGAGCCGATCCAGGGCCGCATGGTGACGCTGCCGCCGCCCGGCTATCTCGAGGCGGCGCAGGCGCTGTGCAGGCGTTACGGCACGCTGTTCGTGATCGACGAGATCCAGACAGGGCTCGGACGAACGGGCAGGTGGTTCGCGCTCGAGGAGTCGGGACTCGAGCCGGATTTCGTCCTCGTCGGCAAGGCGCTCAGCGGCGGCTACATGCCGGTGGCCGCGATGGTCACGAGCCGGGAGATCTACGACAAGGCTGTGGGAACGCTCGAGCGCTCCTACGTGCATCAATCGACGTTCGGCCGCAATCGTCTCTCGATGGCGGCGGGTCTCGCGACGCTTCGCATCATCGAGCGTGATGGACTGCTCGAACACGTCACGAGCGTCAGCACCGTGTTGCGCGACGGCCTCGCCGAGCTTCAGCAGCGCTACGAGATGATCAGGGAGGTGCGCGGCAGCGGGCTGATGATCGGGATCGAGCTGTGCGCGCCGCGCTCCCGCATCGGTCGGCTCAACTGGCGCCTGATTCACATGGCGAGCGAGGGGCTGTTCCCGCAGCTGATCGTGATTCCGCTGCACCGCGACCACGGCGTGATCACGATGGCGGCGGGGAAGAACGACGTGATCAAGTTGCTTCCGCCGCTGACGCTCTCCGAGCCTGAGGCGCACAGCTTCCTTGGCGCGCTCGACGCCGTCCTCGCCGACTGTCAAGGCGCCGCGAGCAAGAACTGGGCGGTCGTGCGCGACATCGCGACCGCGACGTTGGGGCGCCGCGCCGCGCACACCGTTCGGTGATCGATCCGACGCCGCTCCGCGGCAGGCCGCTCGACCGCGAGCGCGAAGGCGTGTGTCTGATCACGGGCGCCACCGGCTTCATCGGCGGCCACTTGGCGCAGCGTCTGCGGGCCGAAGGCTACCGCGTGCGCTGCCTGGCTCGCGGCAGCAGCGACACCAGGCAACTCGAGACGCTCGACGTCGAGATCGTCGTCGGCGACCTCGCGCGCCCGGATTTACTCGCTATGGCGGTGACCGGATGCAGCTACGTGTTTCACTGCGCGGCGTGGGTGTCGGACTGGGGCACGGCCGACGAGATCGCACGCGTCAACGTCGCCGGCACGCGGAACCTGCTCGAAGCGTGCGCCGATGCATCGGTGAAACGCGTGATCCACTTCAGCACCACCGACGTCTACGGCTACCCCGGCGGGGCGCCAATCGACGAAGCGTTCGTCGCCGCAGGCTTCCGAAACTGGTACGCGCAGACGAAGCTCGCGGCCGAGGCAGAGGTTTGGGGCGCGGCGCGGTCACACCACTTCGACGCCGTGATCCTCCGCCCGGCGACCGTATATGGCCCCCGCTCGACGGACGTGATCGGAGCGATCGCGCGCGCGCTGCGGCGCGGCCAGATGCTCCTGATCGATCACGGTCGCGTGCTCGCCGGCCTGTGCTACGTCGACAACCTCACCGATGCGGCGCTGCTCGCGTTGCGTCACGAAGCCGCCCCCGGACAGGCCTTCAACGTCTGCGACGGCCTCCCCGTCACCTGGAAGCAGTTCACCGACGATCTCGCCGGCGGCCTGGGGTGTCGGCAGGCGCGACTGAGCTCGCCGTACTGGCTGGCGAACGCCGTCGGCTTCTCGCTCGAGTGCGGCTACCGCTTCCTGCGAAGGACGACGCACCTGCACACCGAGCCCCTGCTTTCGCGCCAGGCGGTGCACGTGCTGGGCATCGATCAGAATTTCAGTAACCGCAAGCTGCGCGAGCTGCTCGGCTGGGAACCACGCGTCGATTACGCCGCCGGTCTTGCGGCGACCGTGGCCTGGTTGGCGGCCGACATGCAGGAGTCGGCTGCTAGTTCAGCTTGAACCACGACACGCCCGCGAGCGCCGAGACGATCACCAGAACGTCGACGACGAAGAACAGGACCATGCAGCCCTTCCACACCGCGTAGATCGAGTGGTCCCATGCTGTCCAGACCGTTTCTGCGTTGGCCTTCGCCGGTTTGGCATCCGGTTCCTCGAGCTCTCCAAGGAGCTCCTTCAGGTCGAGCTTCGCGGACAGTCTCCTGGCCAGCTCGCCGTGGTTGATGGCGTGACCGCGCTGGTCGTGCATGAGGGCAAAGGACGCCCATGCGACGATCGCTGAGAGCAGCGACGCGATCAGCCTCGCAAGGCTGGTGTTGCCGGAGCCCAGCGCGATGGTCATGAGGAAGGACTGCGCGGTGAGGCTGAGAGCCGGGACCTGCCACAGCAGTGTCGTGTACGAGCCGAACTGGGTGCCGTAGGCGCTGAGCAGCCCCACCAGGTCGGGACTGGAGTGCGTGCCGGGCGAGGTTCCTGCGCCAGCTGCTGGTTCGCCGCCTGTGGACATCGGCGAGAGTTTCGCCACCGGGCGAAACCTCCCTTCAACCCGGCGCCTGTCTCCGCCGACCGATCAGCGTCAGGTTCCTGACGCCCAGGAGCGGTGATCCGCTACGGCCGGTTGTGCCTGTTGCGACCCGCGACGTCGCGCCGTCACGAGTGCCGCGAGCGTGCTCGCCCGGATCGGCCGACCCAGACGCTCGTAAAGCGCGCGATTCTCCCCCGCGAGGGCGTCACGCTGGTCGGGGGTGAGTCGTGCCCAGAACGACATCGTGGCGAGCAGGGCGTTGATCTCATCGGCGGTGTGCTCGATCAGCGTGGGCGCGGTGGCGAGCTTCACGTCCTCGAAGAGGTCGGCGGCGTAGTCGCGCCCGACGTCGTAGCTCCCCAGCCAGCCCCACGCGTCTGCGACGTTTCGACGTCGCTCCTGTACCCCCGCGATCGTGCGCTCGAGGTCGCGGTAGATGGGCCAGCCCGCGGCGATGTCCGGCGCGTGCCTGCGAATCGCCGAGAGCAGCTGCTCCTGGTCATCCGCGCTGCGCCGTTCGCGCAGCCCGAAGTGCTGGAGCAGGGCGAGTGTCCCGCCGGGTACGAGCACGTCGGCGATCCGGCGCCAGCTGAGATCGGGATCGGCCCAGTGGATCGCGGACGCAGAGAACACCGCCCGGTAGCGCTCGCGGGGAAGCGCCACGTCCTCGAGTCGCACGTTCACGAGATCCACATCACCCGCGTCCTCGAGGTTCTCCCCGGCGATGGCGATCAGCTCGTTTCCGGGCTCCAGTGCTGTCACGCAGAGACCTCGAGCGAGAAGACTGCGCGTCAGCTGCCCGGTCCCGCAGCCGATCTCGAGCACCCGGTCGCCGGCGCCGATGCGCGCCAGCCGGCACGCGTGGTCCACGAGCGCGTCGGGGTAGGTAGGGCGGTTGCGGTCGTACTCTGCCGCGACGTCGTTGAAGGCTGCGCCGTAGCTTCGTGCAAGCGTCCCATCTTCCATGCTCGGAACGTAGGTGCTGGCCCGGATGGTGCGTACGCGGCCTGACGGTACTGGCGTGGCTGGATCTTCCGCCACTAGCACCGCGGTGTGGCAACGGCGCTGCTAATTACGATCGTCAGCATCACCAGTCAGGCCGAGCCTGCGCATCGGCCCGGGCTAGACTGATCGCGATGGAAGCGCCCGAATCCCCAATCCTGATCGACGTTTGGACCGTCGACCCGTCGCGCGAGCCGGAGCTGCTCGAACGAATCCTCGAGTTGACGCGCGACCTGCTAGTCGACACGCAGGGATTCGTGTCGGCACAGATCTACGAGAGCGTCGACCACGGCGCCGTGATGATCCGTATCACTATGCGCACGGTCAAGGACCGCCAGGCGCTCACAGACTCGGCCGCGGTTCATGGTGCTCTGCGCGAGCTCCGCGGGATCGCACAGTCCCATTCGCGCCTCTTCAGGCTGGTCGAAGCGTTCGGAGACGCTGCGTAGCCTCAAGCGCCGCCGGATGACCAGCGGACCGAGCTGGTTGGTGGGCGGAAGCGACGGGCCTGCTCAGGGGTTCCCCTAACGCCTCATCCAGGCGCCGCCTGTCGGTCTCGGACGAGACCGAGACAGTTCGGTACGTCGAGCTGAGTGAGCAGCCTTACGCCTCGAAGGCCTTGACTTCGTGGTAGAGCCTGAGGATGAGGTTTGCGGTGCCGTTCAGGTGGTCAAGCGCTTCGCGCACCTCGGGCAGTTGCTCAATTCGCCGGCGGTCCTCGACGCTCCGCATCTCGATGACGGCTGCGACGGAAACGTGATCCTCGCTCTCGAGAATTCTCGCGGACACGAACCCAGCATCCGTGGCGATCTGATCGGCGAACAACTCATCCAAGCGTTCGATGCAAGCAGCCTCCTGCGCCGGATCCACGCTCCAGATGTGGATGAGAACGGGACCTTCGCTCATCGACGGACCTCGCTTTCGCGCTCACGGTGGCCTGCTCGGGCCACATTCGCTCGCGATCATAACCCGCGTCGCGACAGCGGTCTCGAGCCCTGCGCAACGGGCTCCTCGCCGTTTCGTCACTGAGTATCCGGTTAGGCACACCCCCAGTCGAGGCACCCACCCGAGTCCGGCTCAAACGCTTCGGGCGTACACCTGGGCCAGTGAGCGTTGCTGCTGCGCGCGGCCGGCGACACGTCTGGATAACGCGAAGGGGGCAGTCTGCTGTGCGAGGATTCCTCGGGAAACGGCGTGGGACCCGAGTCGCCACCGCCGCGTCGGAGGGGGCTGGGGCCGCCCAGCAGCACCGGATGAAGATCAACAATCGCATCAGCGCAACCGCGACTCACGGGCCGGTGCCCGGCAGACGGTGGCGCTACGCGCGCGTGCGCGCGCTGGGTTGCGAAGCGTTCGCGGCCGCGATGCTGGCCACCGTGGTACTCGCGGGCTGTGGCGGCAGCAGTTCCGGCGGCGGCACACATGTGAAGTCCTTTCTGGACGTCGAGCTTGCCTATTCGCAATGCATGCGCTCACACGGAGTTCCGGATTTCCCCGACCCCAACAGGCAGGGCAACCTCGTGATCCAGGGCAGCCCCGGCGGTGATCTGGCCCCGAACTCCCCGGCACTGCAGTCCGCCGCGAAGGCCTGCGGACCGTTCCCCTCGGACGTAACACAGGCGCAGGAGCGACAGGAGTTCGCCATATCGCTGAAAGCCGCGAGCTGCATGCGCGCAAACGGCGTCCCCAAGTTCCCCGATCCCCAGCTCGTCGGCAGCGGCGCAAACGCGACCATCAGGCTCTCCCTCGGCAACCTCCCCGCCTCGCCGTCGTACCAGCGTGCGGCAAGGAAGTGCAAAGCACCGGCCGCGTTCACTGGCGGCCGATGAGCGGGGAGGGATCGGTGCGTCGCAACGCAGCTACGGAGCGGGCGGGGTGACCAGTGCGTCGGCACGCCGGCGGGCGTCGTCGTCGGCGAGCGATGCACGTAGCACGGCGTCCGCCGCGATCAGCGCAGCGGGGTCGACCCGCTCGCCGAGCTCGCGGTTCATCGCCTCGAGCGTGGCGACGATCGCCGCGGCGTACGCCTCGCCGGCGGGGGTGAGGACCGTTGTGCGCCGGCGGGAGTCGTGGGGGTCGTGTTCGAGGCGCGCGTAGCCACGCTGCTCGAGTCCCGCAGCGAGCTTGCGCGCGGCCTGGCGCGTGACGCCGAGGACGGCGCCGAGCTCGCCGACCGCCAGCGGCCGGCGAGCGACCAGCCGCAGGACTGCGGCGTCGCTGCGGCGGTAGCCGGCGTGGCCGAGTTCTTCGAGCCTCCGGGCCATCGTCCGGACCCAGCTGCGACGGGCGAGCGCGAGCAGGTCGCCGAACAGGTACGGGGTGCTTGACGAGGGCCGCACCGGACAGCATACTAGCGATATGCAACCCTGTTGCATATCGCTGGCGGTCAAGCCGTGACCGTCGCAGGCGTGATCGCGCTCGTGGCACTCGCGGCGACCGTGGCGAGCCTTGGTTACCTGCACCTCGCGCCGACCGGGCTCTCGCCGATTCGCAACGCCGTCAGCCAGTACGGCATCACGCCGTTCCGCGCCGGCTACCGCGCGGCGACGATCGCATTCGCCGTCGCTGGTACTGCGCTGGCGGTCGGAATCGACCGCGCGGCCGGCTCGCGCTCGAGCGGGGTAATCGCCCTGCTCGCGATCTTCGCCGCGGCCCGCGCGGCGATCAGTTGGTTCCCGATGGACGCGCCAGGCGCTCCACGCACCTCGACCGGCCGGGCACACGGGCTGCTCGCGATCGCCGCGTTCGGGGGCGCCACGACCGCCGCGTTCAAGCTTGCCGCGGTCCTGCGCGACGGGCACCGCTGGCACGCGCTCGCTCCGGTCTCGACGGCCCTCGGGGTCGCGATGGCCGTCTCCCTCGCAGGACTGATCGTGTCGCGCTCGTATCCCGCGCTGCGCGAGCGCTTTGGCGCCATCGAGCGCGGCTTCTACGTCTCGGCGATCGCGTGGTTCGCCGTGTTCGCCGTCGCCTGCCTCGGCTGAGCGCCGGTTGCGGCAGCCGCCGCGGTCGCGCGCGGATCAGAGAAGGGAGGGTTTGGTGGGAGATGCGGGTCGATGCTGCGTTCAACTCGGCTGGTCGTCCGTAGCGAGCGCGAGGTCGCCGTTGCCACGCACGACCGGATCGCTGGGAGAATGCGGGCGATGCAGCGTCTCGACGTCCTAACGGGCGAGCTTTCGGTACGGCAAGACCGCTCTGGGAGGATCACCGACGCGGTTCACTACTGGGACGGGGAATCAGCCGGCTGAGCCCAAACGACTGGCGCGCCCACAGCAGCATGTGGGTGTCGGAGAAACCCGCCGAGGTGTGGAGCGGTAGGCATCCGCGAGTCTTCGGCGTGAGGCTGACGCGCGGAGGGGGTAACGCGGGGACGAGCTGAAAGCTGGCTGCGCTACGTGGGCTGTACGCCGAGGTGCTGCGCGGGTTAGCCTTCCGTGGCGTGGCCGATCTCGTCGATCTCAGCGATACCGATCGCGACGCTGCCGTCTGGGACCTCGAGCCGATCGTCGACAGCCAGGGCGACGACGGCGCCCGGCGGTTGCTGGAACAGGCCCGGTCGCGCGCGGACGCGTTCACCACCGAGTTCGCAGGCAAGATTGCGCAGCTGGAGGTCGATGCGCTGGTCAGCGCCGTCAGCGAATTGGCCGAGATCCGGGAGCTGCTGTGGCGCGCCAGCGGTTACGCACATATGCGCGGCTACGCCGACAGCTCGGATCCGACCGCTGGAGCACTGCGGGGCGCGGCCGAGACGGCTAAGGCCGAGATCGATGCGAAGCTCGTGTTCTTCGAATTGGAGTGGGTCGCCCTCGGTGATGACCGGGCTGAGGCACTGCTCGCCGGCGCGGGTGACCGGCTGGACTTCGCCGCCCATCATCTCCGGCGCCTGCGCGCCCGCCGGCCTCACCTGCTCGGGTCCGAGCAGGAGCGCATCCTGGCTGAGACGAGCGTGCAGCGGCTGTCGGCCTGGAAGCGGCTCTATTCCGAGAACGCCGCGTGCCTCACGGCCGAGATCGACGGTGACTCGGTCCCGATGACCAAGGCGCTGAGCCTGTTGGGCTCTCCGGCGCGCGAGGTGCGACTCCAGGCCATGGCGGCTATCGCCGACGGCGCCGGCGCCGGGCTGGCGACCAGGGTCGCCGCGTACAACCAGGTTCTCGGCGAGAAGGCTGTCGATGACCGCCTGCGCGGATATCCAACCTGGCTGTCTTCTCGCAACCTGGCAAACGAGACCACTGACGCGGCCGTCGAGAATCAGCTGGCGGCCATCGCCGGGCGTCATGACGTCCCCCAGCGCTGGAACCGCCTCAAGGCGCGACTGCTGAACGTGGAGCGCCTGGCGAGCTCTGACCTGCGGGCGCCGTTGGTGGGCGTCGAGCGTCGGGTGCCATTCCGCGAGACGCGGCAGCTGATCACTTCGGCCTGGTCGTCGTTCTCGCCGCGTGCTGGCGCGCTCGTCGACGTCTTCTTCACGCAGGGACTTATCGATGCGCCGATCCGCGCCAACAAGGAGGGCGGGGCGCTGTGCGCCCAGGCGGGAGCGAGTTCGCATCCCTACGTGTTGCTGAACTATGACTCCCGTCCCGGGGACACGATGGCCCTGGCTCATGAGCTCGGCCACGCCCTCCACTTCGAGCTCGCACGGGCCCAGCGTGCGCTGCAGTGGGAGACCTCGATTCCGATGCTGGAGGTCGCATCCACATTTTCGGAGGCGCTGATCGCCGAACACCTGATGGCGAGGGCAGCGGATGACCGCGAGCGCCTGGCACTGTTGGCAGCAAGGCTGGACGACGCGATGCTCAACGTCTTCGAGGGCTGCGCGCTTGTGTCGGCTGAGGCCGGGATGCATCGCCACCGGCGAGTGCACGGCGAGCTGAGCGCCGAGGAGCTTTCCGAGATCTGGACCAGCTCGCTCAGCAATCTGTGGGAGGACACGATCGAGATCGAGGACGGCATGCGTCTGCTGTGGTCGCTGATCCCCCATATGATCTGGGAGCCCGGCTACCTCTACAGCTACTCGTACGGGCTGCTCACAGCCTGGTCCGCCTTCGCCCGCTACAAGCAGGTCGGCGAGCCGTTCGCCGAGGACTACCTGGCCATGCTGGCCGCCGGCGGCTCACGCAGCCCAGAGGAACTCGTGGCCATGATCGGCCTCGACATCGCCGATCCGGGCTTCTGGAACACCGGCCTCGACCTGCTCGACAGCATGCTCAAAGAGGCCGAGGCGCTCGCCGAGACACTCTGAGCGTCAGATCGCGAAGCGGGTTGAGCCCGTTCCTGCGGCCAGGGCGATTGGGCGGAAGCGATAGCGAGCGGCGATCTCCGCCGGCTCCTGCTAATCGTCCAACTCGGGAGCCGAGTCAGCCACGGCGTCCACTACCGCTTCGCGACGAAGTGGTCGCCGCGCCCTGGTTTC
>CAZABN010000029.1:0-21872 GCA_964483345.1 uncultured Solirubrobacteraceae bacterium | reverse complement strand
ACCAGCTCGCCGCCGACGACCAGCGACTCCTTGTTCGCGAGCGCGAGGTCGATCCCCTCGCCGAGCGCCACGATCGTCGGGCCGAGCCCGGCGGAGCCGACGATCGCGTTCAGCACGAGGTCGGCGCCGGACTCCAGCACCAGCTCGACGAGCCCGTCCGTGCCGCCGTGGACCTCCCCCGCCGGCCAGGCGGCGGCCGCGCGGGCGGCGCTCGCCTCGTCGGTCAGGGCGATCCGGGTGACGCCGTGCGCGCGGGCCTGCTCGACCACGGTCTCCCAGGACGAGCGTGCCGAGAGCCCGACCAGCTCGAGATCGTCGGCGCCGTCGATCACCTGGAGTGCCTGAAGACCGATCGAACCGGTCGAGCCGAGCACGAGGATGCGTTTGGCGGCGCTCACTTCGCCGCCAGGATCGCAAGCCACGCGTAGTAGGAGACGACCACGCTGAACAGCACCGCGTCGAGGCGGTCGAGCGCGCCGCCGTGAGCGCCGAACACGCGGCCCGAGTCCTTCACGCCGCACTGCCGCTTGACGTAGCTCTCGAACAGGTCGCCGATCGGCGCCGCGATCGCCACCCCCACGCCCAGCAGGATCGCGTCGCCCTTGTGGAACCACGGCTGGTAGAGCGAGGCGAACCAGACGCCGACGACCGCGCAGAGCAGACCAATCACCAGCCCCTCGACCGTCTTGTTCGGCGAGATCTCCGGCGCGAGGCGGCGGCGGCCGAAGCTTCGCCCGCCGAGATAGGCGCCGCTGTCGCCGACGAAGGTGCCCACCACCACGTCGGTCAGGATGCCGCCGCCGTGCGGCAGGTCGCGCAGCAGCACGGCGTGGGCCAGCGCCAGGCCGACCCACCAGACCCCGAGCAGCGTGACGGTGATCCCGAAGATGCTGCCGCGCGGCGCCGCGAGCGTGACCAGGAAGCTGGCCGGCAGCGCGGCGACCGCGATCAGCAGGACCTGGTCGCGCGTGCCGTAGTGCGCGGCCACCATCAGCGCGAACACGGCGACGAAGCCCACCAGCTTCGCCGGGTGCGCGCGCGCCGTCATCCGGTAGAGCTCGTCGAGGCAGATCCAGCCGAGGATCAGCAGGGCACCGGCGAACAGCAGCCCGCCGCGGGCGATCACGACCGCGGCGACCGCGAGCGCCGGCACCGCCACGATCAGGCGCGCGCGCAGCTCGGAGGGACGCCCGCTGCGCGACGGGCGTGGGCGCCGCGGGCGCGCTGACGGCGGGCGTCTGCTCAGCTGACCGGATGCCATGCGGCTACCTCCCGCCGTAGCGGCGCCGGCGCCCCGCGTACTGCGCGAGCGACTCCTCGAAGGCGTCGCGCGTGAAGTCCGGCCACAGCTCGTCGCGGAAGATCAGCTCCGAGTAGGCGGACTGCCACAGCAGGTAATTCGACAGCCGCTGCTCGCCGCTCGTGCGGATGATCAGATCCGGGTCGTGCATCTCGGGGGCGTAGAGCAGCGCGCGAAACTCCTCCTCGCCGCCGCCCTCGAAGCGCTGCGCCGCGTCGAGGATCTCCGCGCGCCCGCCGTAGTTGAAGGCGACGAACAGCGTGATCCGGTCGTTGTCCGCGGTCTGCTCCTGCGCCCAGTCCATCTGGCGCTGGAGCGCCCTGGAGATCCCCTCGCGGCGGCCGATGAAGCGCATCCGCACGCCCTCGTCGCGCAGCTCCGGCGTCTCGGTCCTGATCCGCCGGCTGAACATCCGCATCAGCGCGTTCACCTCGCTCGCCGGGCGCGACCAGTTCTCGGTCGAGAACGAGTACACGGTCAGCTCGCGCACGCCAAGCTCGACCGCATCGCGCAGGCGCGCCTTGACCGTGTCGGCGCCGGCGTTGTGCCCGGCCGCGACCGAGACACCATGCTCCCTGGCCCAGCGCCCGTTCCCGTCGGTGATGATCGCGACGTACCGCGGCCGGTCCGCGTCGGCGCTCATCACACCTCGAGGATCTCTGCTTCCTTGCCCTTCAGCATCGCGTCGAGCTCACCGATCCGCTCGTCGGTCAGCTTTTGCAGCAGTCCCTCGGCGCGACGCTCGTCGTCGGTACCGGTCTCCCCGGCCTCCTTCAGCTCGCGCAGGTCATGCATCACGTCGCGGCGGATGTTGCGGATCGCGACCCGCCCCTCCTCGACGATGTGGCGGGCCACCTTCACTAGTTCGCGGCGGCGCTCCTCGTTGAACTCGGGGATCGTCAGCCGCACGATCTTGCCGTCGTTGGAGGGGTTCAGGCCGAGGTCGGAGGTGTTGATGGCCTTCTCGATCGCCTTGATCGACGAGGCGTCGAACGGCTGGATGGTCAGCAGGCGCGCCTCCGGCGCGGAGATCGTCGCGAGCTGCCGCAGCGGTGTCGCGGCGCCGTAGTAGTCGACCTGGATGCGATCGAGGAGCGCCGGCGTCGCCCGCCCCGTGCGCACCGACCCGAGCTCGTTGCCGGTCGCCTCGACCGACTTCGCCATCCGCTCGCGGGCGTCCTCCAGCAGGTCGTCGATCATTTCAGTTGCAGGCAATTCGTGGCCATCGCCGGGGGGAGGATAACGGGTCCGGAGCGCTGGATGCCGCCCTGCACGAGCGCACGCCGGCGCCCTGCACGCGCGCCCGCCGGGCGGGCGTGACCGTGATCGTGAAAGCCGCTCTAGGAAGGCGGCGTCGCCACGAGCGTCCCGACCTGCTCGCCGGCCAGGATCCGCCCGATGTTGCGGTCGTCGTCGACGTTGAAGACGCGGATCGGCAGCCGGCTCTCCATGCAGAGCGTCAGCGCCGTCGCGTCCATCACGGCGAGGCGGCGCTGGATCGCCTCCATGTGCGTGATCTGGGGGATGAACTCGGCGGTGGGATCGAGCGCCGGATCGGCCGTGTAGACGCCCTCGACGCCGTTCTTGGCCATCAGGATCGCCTCGGCGTGGATCTCGCTCGCACGCAGCGCCGCCGCGGTGTCGGTCGTGAAGAACGGGTTCCCCGTACCCGCGGCGAAGATCACCACACGGCCCTTCTCGAGGTGGCGCATCGCACGCCTGCGGATGTAGGGCTCGGCCACCTCCTGCACGGTGATCGCCGACTGTACGCGCGTGTCGACGCCCTGCTTCTCGCAGGCGTCCTGCAGCGCGAGCGCGTTGAGCACGGTCGCCAGCATCCCCATGTAGTCGCCCGTGGCGCGGTCCATGCCCTCCGCGGCGCCCCGCAGCCCGCGGTAGATGTTGCCGCCGCCGGGAACGACCGCCAGCTGCACGCCCGACTCGACGACGCCGCGCACGGCGCTCGCGATCGCCACGACCCGCGCCGGGTCGATGCCGTACTCCAGCGTCCCCATCATCGCCTCACCGGAGAGCTTCAGCAGGACGCGCTTGAAGATCGGCTCGCTCACGGCCGCGCCCGGCGGGTCTGTTCGAGGGCGCGCACCCGCTCTAGTCCCCGATCGCGAAGCGCGAGAAGCGGCGGATCACGACGTTCTCGCCGGTCGACGCGGCGATCTGGTGCAGCATCTCGCCGATCGTCCTGCCCTCGTGCTTGTCCGCGTTGATGTGCGGCTGGTCGAGCAGCACGACCTCGCTGTACCACTTCGCGAGCTTGCCCTCGGCGATCTTGGCGCGGATCTCCGCCGGCTTGTCGGCCGCCTCCTGCTCGAAGATCGCCAGCTCGCCGGTGCGCACCTCGTCCGGGACCTCGTCCTCGCTGATCCAGCGCGGCGCCGCGGCGGCGACGTGCGAGGCGACCTCCTTCGCGAACGCGACGAAGTCGGCGTTCTTCGCGACGAAGTCGGTCTCGCAGTCGACCTCGACGATCACGCCGATCTTCGCGTTGTGGTGCACGTAGGTCTGGATCGTGCCCTCTGAAGCCTCCCGCTGGCCGCGGTCCTCGATCCTCTTACCGGCCTTCAGCCGCAGCAGCTCGATCGCCTTCTCGACGTCGCCGCCGGATTCGGTCAGAGCCTTCTTGCAGTCCATCATCCCGGCGCCGGTGCGGTCACGCAGCGCCTTCACGTCCTTCGCTGAGATCTCAGACACTGGGGGTTTCCTCTTGGTCGGCGGCAGCGGCGGGCGTCGGAGCCTCCGGCTCCGCCCCCGCGTCCGCGGCGGTTGTCGGGGCCTCGGCGGGAGCCTGCGGCTCCGCCTCGGCTGCTGGAGCAGCCGGCTCGCTGGGCTCGGGCTCGGCTGCCTGCTTGCGCCGGCCGAGGCGACGGGTCTTCTTCGCCGGAGCCTCGGAAGGGGCCTCGGCGGGAGCCTGCGGCTCCGCCTCGGCGTCTCCCGGTGGGGGCTCGGAAGGGGCCGGCTCGGCATCGTCGGGGGCTGGGGGCGCGGCCGGGGGTGGCTCCTCGACGGGCGCCGCAGCCTGCTCGAGGGCCGGCGCCGCCTCCTCGGCCGGCGCCGGGGTCTCCTCGGCCGCGGGGACGGGCTCGGCGGGCGGCTCGGGTTCCGCGGGTGGCTCGGGTTCGGCGGCGGCCACCGGGGGCTCGGGTGCTGCGGCCGTGGCGGGCGGCTCGGGTTCCGCGGCCGGTTCGGGCGCGGCGGCGGCGGGCGGTGCCGGGGCGGCGGCGGCGGGCGGCGGCTCCGGCGCCGCTGCGGGCGCAGTCTCGGCGGCCGCAGCCGTCGCCTCACTCGCCGCGACTTCCGCCGCGGCGGCTGCCGCGGCAGCGGCGGCAGCGGCTTCCGCATCGCGCTTGGCGCGCTCCTCGGCCTCGCGGCGTGCGCGCTCCTCGGCCTCGGCGCGCAGTCGATCCTGCTCGGCGCGGTAGATGCCGGCGCCCTCGCCCACGCGCTCACCGATCGCTCGGGTGATGATCGCGCACGAGCGGATCGCGTCGTCGTTGCCGGGAATCACGAAGTCGATCCCGTCGGGGTCGCAGTTGGTGTCGACGAGGCCGATGATCGGGATCCGCAGCCGCTGCGCCTCGCGCACGGCGATCGCCTCGGTCTTGAGATCGATCACGAAGATCGCGGCGGGGGTGCCCTTCATGTTCTTGACGCCGCCGAGATTCGCACGCAGCTTCGCCAGATCGGCCTGCGCGGACAGCCGCTCGCGCGTCGGCAGCAGCGCCAGCTGTCCCTCGGCCTCGTAGCGCTCGAGGTCGTGGAGCCGGCGGATGCGCTCGCTCATCGTCTGGAAGTTGGTGAGAAGGCCGCCCAACCAGCGATGGTTGACGTAGGGCATGCCGGTCTCCTCGGCGACCTCGCGCACCGCGTCGCGTGCCTGCTTCTTGGTGCCGACGAAGAGGACCGTGCCGCCGCGGTGCGCGACGGTGCCCGCAAACTCACTCGCCTGATCGAGCAGGCGCTTCGTCTTCAGCAGGTCGATGATGTAGATGCCGTCACGCTCGCCGTGAAGGAAGCGGCGCATCTTGGGGTTCCAGCGGCGCGTCTGGTGGCCGAAATGCACTCCGGCTTCCAGCAGCTCCTTGATTCCTGGCTGGGCCACGGTAGAGCTCCTTATTGGGGGATCAGTCTGCCGCGCGGCGGGCCGTGCGGACCCGGAGCACTCGCTCCAGGCAGGACGCAGGCCCTCGACCCCGCGCGGGTCGAGTTATGGGCTCCACATCTTAGAGGCCAGGGGCCTCGGGGCGGGTCAGCCGAGCCTGGCCCGGGCCAGCGCCCCGGCGAGGTCGTCCGGTAGCGCGGATTCGATCACGAGCCGTTCACCCGTGAACGGCTGCGCCAGCTCGAGGCGCACGGCGTGCAGGAACTGCCGTCGCAGGCCATAGAGACCGGGCGTCCCGTACTCCCGGTCGCCGCACACCGGGTGCCCGATCGCCTGGAAATGCGCGCGGATCTGGTGGGTGCGACCGGTCTCGAGCCGCACGCGCAGCAACGAGGCGGCGGGCAGTGCCTCCTCGAGCTCGAAATGGGTGCGCGCGCCCCGCGGCTTGTCGGTGTCGATCGACATGCGCGTGCGGGCACGCCGGTCGCGACCGAGCGGAGCGTCGATCGTCCCGCTGCGCGAAGGTGGACGACCCTCGACGAGCGCCAGGTACTCGCGCACGATCTCGCGTGCGGCGAGCGCGGCCTTCAACCGGCGGTGCGCCTCCTCGCTCTTGGCGACGACAAGCAGACCGGAGGTGTCCTTGTCGAGCCGGTGCACGATGCCCGGACGCCACCCCTCGCCGCCCGCCGCGCCGCGAGCGGCGAGCGCCTGCGAGAGCGTCCCGTCGCGGTGGGGCCCCGCCGGATGCACGACGACACCCGCCGCCTTGGCGACCACGAGCAGCTGGTCATCCTCGTAAGCGATCGTCAGCTGCGGTGCGCCAACCTCCGCCGCCCTCTGCTGCACGGCATTCGCCGGCGCGAGCGTGATCGTCTCGCCGCCCCGCAGACGGTCGTTCTTACGTCCCGGCACGCCGTCAAGCAACACGTCGCCGGCCTCGATCCGCCGCTGGGCCTGCGCCCGCGAGCCGACGCGTTCGGCGAGGAACTGGTCGAGGCGCCCGCCGGCGGCCTCAGACGGGACGCGCAGGAGCTCCACCGCGACCCACGACCCACAGCAACGTCAGCACGCCAATCGTGATCGATGCGTCCGCGAGGTTGAAGGCGGGCCAGTCCGGCAGCTTGATGAAGTCGGTGACCATCCCGACCCGCAGCCGGTCGATCAGGTTGCCGAGCGCGCCGCCCACGATCAGGCCGCACGCCAGCCACATCCATCGGCGTTCGCGGTGCAGCGCGAAATAGGTGAGCACCGCGGCGAGCACGATCGCCGCGACCACGATCACCGCGACCTCGCTGCCGGTGAACAGGCTGAAGGCGATACCGCTGTTCTGGGCGCGGACAAGTGTCACGCCGGGCAGCAGGTGCCGGCTCTCGCCGAGCGCGATCGAGCTGCGCACGAGCTGCTTGGTGAGCTGATCGGCGATCAGCACGACCGCGGCGACGGCAGCGGCCCGTCCCGATGCCCGACCGGCCGGGATCATCACCTGATCGCGCGCGCCGCCAGCGTGCCGGCCACCTGCAGCAGGATGATGCCGACGATCGGACTGAAGTCGAGACCGCCGAACGACGGCAGGAACCGCCGGAACAGCCGCAGGTAGGGCTCGCAGACGTCGCGCAGGAAGCCCAGGATCGCGTTGCTCGCACGCGAATAGGGGATCCGCAGCCCGGCCGTGAAGGCCAGGCTCGTGAGGATGTAGGCGAAGATCACGAGCGTATAGACCCAGGTCAGCGCGACCACGAAGTCGGCGATCGTCACGCGCACGTTGGTGAGCGCGAGGATCACGTCGCGCTCGGCCCGGCGACGGCGGCCGCGGCATCGGCGAACGCGCTGCGCAGCCCCGCCTGCTCGAGCACGCGCAGCCCGCGGGCCGTCATCCCGCCAGGCGAGGTCACCTCCCTGCGAACGCCCAGCGTGTCCATCTCGCGCGCCTGCAGCAGTGCCGCTGAGCCGGCTAGCGCGCCGCCCACCAGGGTCGCCGCCTGCGCCGCCGGGATGCCCTGTCCCACGGCGGCATCGATCCAGGCCTCGGCGACCAGCGCGACATACGCGGGCGCGACGCCACTGACGGCGGTCGCCGCGTCCATCAAACGCTCCTCCAGCCGCACGACGGTGCCGGCCCGCCCGAGCAGCGCCTCAACCTCCTCGATTTGCTCGCCGCAGACGCAGGTCACCCCCGCCCCGATCGCCGATGCCGTGTTCGGCATCGCCCGCACGATCCGCGCCCCCGGATAGGCCGCCGCCAGTTGCTCGGTCGTCACCCGACCGAGCAGCGACAGCACGATGGACGCCGCGCCGACCTCGCGGGCGACCGCTTCGAGCTGGGCCGGCTTGTGCGCGAGCACGACGATCTGCGCGCGCTCGCCGAGCTCCCGGTTCGTTGCGACAGCCTCCCCGCCGACCAGCGCCGCGAGCGCCGCCGCGCGCCCCGACCCGTGGTCGGTGAACAGCGCGGGCTCGCCGAACCCGAGCGCCAGCGCGCGTGCCATGTTGCCTGAGCCGACGAACCCGATGACCATCAGCGCAAGGCTACCGGCAGCTCGGGCGATCCGCCGGTGCTGGGGCCATCGCGCGCGGGGCTCCACACCACCGGCCCTCCGGGCTGGGCGCCTGCCGCAGCCGCGAAACCGCGCCTCAGGCCTGGTTGAAGAAGCCCTTCTCGATCAGGCGCGCGCGCTCTTCGGCGGAGAGCTCGACATTGCGCGGCGTGAGCATGAAGACCTTGTCGGCGATCCGCTGCATGCCACCGTCGAGCGCGTAGGTGAGGCCGCTGGCGAAGTCGATCAGGCGCATCACGAGCGGCGTGTCGATGCCCTGCAGGTTGAGGATCACCGGGGTGCCCTCACGGAACTTGTCGGCGACCTGCTGCGCGTCGTTGAACGACTTGGGAATCACCAGATGCACGCCGAAGTCGCCCTCGGAGCTGCTGCGGCTGGCTCCGGCGCGGCCGCCTGTCACCGACCGCAGCATGGCCGCCGGGCGCGGCGGCGGTGCGCCGTCGTCATCGGCGAAGATGTCGTCGAAGTCGTCGCGGCGTTTGCGTCCCTGCAGGCGCCGCACGTTCGGGCGTTCGCGGTAGCGGTCTGCGAGCGCGGCCTCGGGTTGCGCCCGCACCGACTCAGTCTCGTAGTCGTCGTATTCGTCAGCCTCTTCGGCCAGGCCGAAGTACACGAGCGTGCGATGCCAGGAGTCTCGGAGCGGCATGGCTTGATGTTTCGCTGAAGGCGGTTGATTCCCTGCAAACCGGACTGTACCGGACCGCCCCGCCGTCATTCGGCGCCGGCCGCCGGAGCGAAGAGGATAGTGCCGATCCGCACGATTGTCGCCCCCTCCTCGACCGCGACCTCGAAGTCCTGGCTCGTCCCCATCGAAAGGGTGGGCAGGCCGCGCTCGCGTGCGAGTGCGGCGAGCGCCGCGAAGTGGGCGCGGCTGCGCTGCGGATCGCCGGTCTGTGGCGGCATGGTCATCAGCCCGGTCACCGTGACCGGCGAGCGTGCGATGAAGGCGTCCAGTTCCGCCGGCGCGATCCCCGCCTTCCCCGGCTCGCCGCTGACGTTGACCTCGACGAGGATCTCGAAGCCCGGCGGCGCGTGGTGTCCGAGTTCGACCAGCGCGGAGTCGCTGGCCACCGAGTGGATCAGCTCCACGTGCTCGACGATCATCCTCACCTTGCGCGACTGCAGCGTGCCGATGAAGTGCCAGCGCAGCCGTCCGGGCGCGCGCGCCGCCTTCGCGAGCAGATCCTGCGCGCGGTTCTCCCCCACCAGGGTGACACCTGCCGCCGCGAGGGTCTCGATGTCGTCGAGACCGACGTACTTCGCGGCGGCGAGAACCTCGACCTCCCCGGCGTCCCTTCCGGCCCGCACGGCCGCGGCTTCGATCCGCCCCCGCACCGAGGCCAGGTTCGCGCGCACGACCTCGGCGTTCAGGCCAGCCACGCAAACCCGCCCTGGCGCCCGGTCGCAGCCCCGTCGCGGCGATGCGAGAAGAAGCGCTCCGGCGGCGAGCAGATCGTGCACAGGCCGACGTCGAGCACCGCCGTCACACCAGCTGCGCGCAGCTGGTCGGCCGCCACGACCTTCAGGTCCAGGAGTCTCCCGTGGCTGGCGTCATAGTCCGCGAACAGCTCGCGCACCTCGTCGCCCGTCTCATAGCAGCAGCCGCCGGCTCCCGGCCCGATCACGGCCTCGAGCTCGCCCGCGACACCGAGTGCGCGTAGGGTGCGCACTCCCTCGCCGGCGATACCGGCCGCCAGCCCGCGCCAGCCGCCGTGCAGGATCGCGACGGCGCCCTGCCCGCCGATCGCGATCGGCAGGCAATCGGCGACGTGAACCCCGACGCCAATGTGGCGGGCCATGGTCGCAACCCCATCTCCCTCGCCTGCACCGGCGCTGTAGCCGTGCAGCGGCGCGTCCACGACGATCACCTCGGCGCCGTGAACCTGCCGCGGCACCGAGACACCCTCCACGGGCAGCGACTCGAGCAGGCGATCCTGCGCCGCCGCGAGCGCTTCACCCGGCGCGCGCGAGCTGACCCGCAGGTCTCCGTCGGCGCGCTCGGTGAACACCGCCGTCCACGCTTCGGAGGCGACGCGAATCATCTGCTCTCCGCCTGGAGCGCGTAGGCCAGCTCCGCGGCGCGGCCTCCGCTGAGCTCGCCGTCGAGCTTCGCCGCAAGCGTCCGCTCGAGTCGCAGCCCGATCTGCGGCCCCTCGACGATGCCGGCCGCAATCAGGTCGTCGCCGCCGATCTCGAGCGCGACGTGGCGAAGCTCCTCGATCCAGCGCCTCGCCGCACCCGCGTCGCCGCGCGCGCCGGATACCGCCACGGCCTCGATCGGGACGCCGTGCCAGGCGCACCACAGTGCGCTCGGCGGCGCGTTCGCCGCCGCGCCGGCGCGCCGGCATGCGAGCGCGACGGCGTGTTCGCGGGCCGTCAGCTCGAGCTCGGCGAGCCAGGCCTCTTCGACGCTCAGCAGCCCCAGCAGCAGCATCGCGCGGTCGCTCTCCGGCGGCGCCAGCGCCAATGCGGCCTGCGCGAGGCGCCGGTCGATCGCGAGCGGCAGCTTCCCGGCGACACGGGCGAGCACGGCGACCGGGTCGTTCTCGGCCAGCGCCAGCCGCAGCTCGCCGCCCAGTCGGCCCCCGCTCAGCGTTCCCAGGCTCGCTTCGTCCGCGAGCCCCGCGGTCCACGGCTCAACCGCGAAGCCGAGCCGCTCGGCGTAGCGCGCGAGGCGCAGCAGGCGGGTCGGGTCGTCGACGAAGCTGCGCTCGTGCAGCACGCGCAAGCTTTCGCCCGCCAGATCGTCGAGTGCGCCGTCGACCGCGAGCAGCTCGCCGCCGCTGAGTGTCACGGCGATCGCGTTGACCGTGAAGTCGCGGCGCGCGAGATCCTCCTCGATGCTTGCCGGCTCCACCTCCGGCAGCGCCCCGGGCGCGGGGTAGCGTTCGCGGCGGGCCATCGCCAGATCCACGCGCCAGCCGGAGCCGCTCGCGGTCGCCGTGCCGAACGGCTCGTGCACGACGATCTCGCCGCCGAGCGATCGGGCGACCGCCACCGCGTCGCCCTCGACGACCAGATCCAGCTCGCGCGGCTCCCGCCCCAGCCAGATGTCGCGGACGAAGCCGCCGACCACGGCGATCCGCGCCGATGCGCTCGGCAGCCGCGGGTAGCGCGCCAGCGCCGCAAGCACAGCACCGGGGTCGAACGTGCCGGCGCCCATCAGCGGCGCACGGCGATCCCGGCGGCGGCGAGATGGGCCTTGGCCTGCGCGACCGTGAACTGGTCGTAATGGAAGATCGATGCGCAGAGCACCGCGTCGGCGCCCGCCTGCAGCGCCGCGACGAGGTGGTCGAGCTGCCCGGCCCCGCCCGAGGCGATCACCGGCACGCCGACCGCCGCGGCGACGGCCTGCGTCAGCACGAGGTCGTAGCCCTCGGTGGTGCCGTCGCGGTCCATGCTGGTCAGCAGGATCTCGCCGGCGCCCCGTTCGACCCCCTCGCGCGCCCAGCTGACCGCGCTGTGCTCGGTCTCGGTGCGTCCGCCGGCCACGTGCACACCCCAGCTGCCGTCCTCCCGCGCCTTCGCGTCGATCGCGAGAACGACGCACTGGGCGCCGAACTGGGCCGCCAGTTCATCGAGCAGCCCCGGGCGTGCGACGGCGGCGCTGTTGACCGCAACCTTGTCGGCCCCGGCGTCGAGCACCGCCTGGGCGTCGGCGACGGAGCGGATGCCACCGCCGATCGTGAACGGCACGAAGACGTCGTTGGCGGTGCGGCGGGCCAACTCGACGATCGTGGCCCGCTTCTCGTGCGTCGCGGTGATGTCGAGGAAGACCAGCTCGTCGGCACCCTCGCGGTCATAGAAGGCCGCCAGCTCGACCGGGTCACCGGCGTCGCGGATGTCGACGAAGCGGGTGCCCTTGACGACGCGCCCGGCGTCCACGTCCAGACATGGGATGACGCGCTTCAGGTGCACAGCACGGCCTCCGCCTCCGACACGCTGAAGCGCTGCTCGTAGAGCGCCTTGCCCGCGATCACGCCTGCCAGCCGCGGCTGGCGCAGGGCGACGAGCGCCTCGAGGTCCGCGAGCGAGCCGATGCCGCCGGAATAGAGCAGCTCGCCCTCGACCGCCTCGGCGACGGCCGCGAGGCCGGCGAGGTCGGGGCCCTCCAGCATGCCGTCGCGGTCGACGTCCGTGTAGATGAAGCTGCGCACCCCGCGCTCGAGGAGCGCGTGCACGGCAGCGACCGCAGCGAGCGATCCGGTCTGCGTCCAGCCCGCGGTCGAAACCATGCCGCCGCGCACATCGACCGACACGACGACCCGCTCGCCGTGTTCGGCCAACGCATCCGCGAGCAGCTCGTCGTCAGCGAACGCCGCGGTGCCGAGCACGACCCGTTGCACGCCGGCGGCGAACGCGGCGGCGATCGCCGCGCGCGTGCGAAGCCCCCCGCCGAGCTGGACCGGCAGCCCGGTCTCCCTGACGATCCGCGCAACCTGGTCGAGGTTGACCGGCGAGCCGCTCCTCGCGCCGTCCAGGTCCACGATGTGCAGCCGCTGGGCGCCGGCGGAGGCCCAGCCGCGTGCCGCATCGAGCGGATCGGCGGCGTACTGCGTGCGTTGGTTGAAGTCTCCCTGCACGAGCCGCACAGCGTGTCCGTCGAGGATGTCGACCGCCGGATAGAGGATCACGTGCCACCGTCGCTGGCGGCCACCCAGTTGGCCAGCAGTCGCAGGCCGTCGTGCGATGACTTCTCGGGGTGGAACTGGACCCCGACGAACGAGCCGTGCGCGACGACCGCGGCGAAGCGCTCGCCGTACTCCGCGCTGCCCAGGACGTCGCCGTCGTCGGCGGGCACGGCCACGAAGCTGTGCACGTGGTAGAAGGCGGCGGCCTCACCGAGCCCGTCGATCACTGCCGCGGGGCGCTCCCAGCGAACCTCGTTCCACCCGATCTGCGGCGACTTGAGCTCGCCGGTTGCAAGCATGCGAACCTCGCCCGGCACGGTGGCGAGTCCCTCGGAGCCGCCGAGCTCGGTGGAGCGCTCGAAGAACAGGTGCATGCCGAGGCAGATCCCGAGCAGCGGCACCTCGGCGGCGGCGCGCTCGATCAGAAAGCCGTCCAGGTCGAGCTCGCGCAGGCGCTCCATCGCCTTGGGGAAGGCGCCGACGCCCGGCACGACGAGCGCATCGGCGCGCGCCAGCGCCTCCGGGTCGGAGCTCACCAGCACCGTCGCGCCGACGTGTTCGAGCGCCTTCTCGACGGACCGCCGGTTTCCCATCCCGTAGTCGACGAGACCGATCACGGTGCGACGAGGCGGCGCAGCCCGCGGCCGGCCACCTACAGCACCCCCTTGGTACTGGGGACTCCCGGCTCGGTGGGGTCGATCGCGACCGCGCCGCGAAGCGCCCGCGCGAACGCCTTGAACGCCGCTTCGATCATGTGGTGCGCGTTGCCCGCCGCCTGCACCTCGAGGTGCACGGTCAGCTTGGCGTTGTTGACAACGGCGCGGAAGAACTCCTCGAGCAGCTCGTGGTCGAAGCCGCCGGTCGAGCCGACCGGCAGCTCGGCGACCATCCGCAGGTACGGCCGCCCCGAGACGTCGATCGCGCAAAGCGCGCGGGCCTCGTCCATCGGCACGATCGCGTCGCCGTAGCGGAAGATGCCGGCGCGGTCGCCGAGCGCCTGATCGAGCGCCTGGCCGAGCACGATCCCGGTGTCCTCGACGGTGTGGTGACCGCCGGTCTCGAGATCGCCGCTGACCTTGACGTCGAGGTCGAGCCGTCCGTGGCGTGCGAGCAGGTCGAGCATGTGATCGAGAAAGCCAACGCCGGTCTCGCGCGTGCCGGCGCCTGTGCCGTCGAGCGCCAATCGCAGCGAGACGCTCGTCTCGCGTGTGGCCCGTGTGATCTCGGCGGTGCGTGTCATGACGATGGATTCTCCACCAAGTCCGGCACGCGGGCGCGCATCGACTCGGCGTGGGCGTCGAAGCCCTCGGCGCGGGCGATCGGCACGCCCGCCCGCGCCAGCGCCTCGAGCGACCCGTGTGCGACCCGCAGCTCCGCCATCTGGCGGCGGAAATGGCGCGGACCCAGGCCCGAGGCGAACCGTGCCGAGCCGGCGGTCGGCAGGATGTGGTTGGAGCCGGCGACGTAATCGCCGAATGCGGTTGCGCCCGGCCAGCCTACGAACACGCAGCCGGCGGACCGCACACCCCCGGCGAGTGCCTCGGCGCCGGGCCCGATCAGCTCCAGATGCTCGGGCGCGAAGGCGTTGACGAAGTCCAGGCCGTGCTCGAGTGAGGCTGCGTGGACCAACACGAAGGGGGCGCTCTGCCCGCCCCACAGGCCGCGCAGGTCGTTCTCGAGCGCATCAAGCAGCGTCGTCGCCGGAGCGACCGCGACGACCAGGCTCGCCTCGCCGTGCTCCGCCTGCGCCAGCAGGTCGTGGGCGATCAGGCGAATCGAGCCGGCGTCATCCGCGTCGAACAGCACGACGAGGTCGCTCGGCCCCGCGAAACCGTCGATGCCGACGCGACTTGACAGCTGCCGCTTGGCCTCCTGCACATAGAGGTTGCCGGGGCCGACGATCACGTCGACGGCGGCAACGGATTCGGTTCCGAGTGCGAGCGCCGCGATCGCCTGGGCGCCCCCCATCCGGTGCACCTCGCCGATGCCGATCAGCTCGCAGGCAGCGAGCGTGACGAGGTCGATCGGCGGCGGCGTGGCGATCGCGACGTGCTCGACGCCGGCGGAACGCGCGGTGACGGCGCCCATCACGACGGTGCTTGGGTACGGCGCGCGGCCCCCGGGCACGTACACGGCGGCGCGCGCGACCGGCATCTCGCGCAGCAGCACGCTCTGGCCCTGGGCGAGCGTGATCTCGCGGTCCTCGTCGGCGGCCGCCCAGGACACCTCCGCGACGTTCGCGATCGCGATCTCGAGGCCGGCGCGCACGGCCGGATCGAGCACCGCCAGCGCGTGTGCCAGCTCCTCGGCCTCCACCCGCTGCGGCGGCGGCGGATCTGCGTCGAAGCGCGCGGTGTAGCGCTCGACGGCGGCGTCGCCCTCCGCCGCGACCGCCGCGATGATCTCGCTCACGACGGCGGCGACCGAAGGCGCCTGCGGAGCGAGCGCGCGAATCTCGGCCACCAGGTGGTCTGGGGCGCCGAGCTCGAGGCGCTCAAGAAGCACGCGAGCGCTCCAGCAGCTCGTCGATTGCCGCCGCCTTCAGCTTGTGAGCGACGGGGTTCGCGATCAGCCGCGCGGTGCAGACCGCGAGCGTTTCGCGGATCACGAGATTGTTCTCGCGCAGCGTCGTGCCGGTCGCCGTGAGGTCGACGATCGCCTCGACGAGACCTGTCAGCGGCGCCAGCTCGACCGAGCCCTTCACCTCGATGATCTCGACCTGTCGGCCGGTGCGCTCGAAATGCGCCGCCGCGACGCGCGGGTACTTGGTGGCGACGCGGATCACCCCGAGGCGCCGGAGCGCCTCGGCCGCACGGTCCGGCCCGGCGACGGAGGCGACGACCATCGTGCAGCGGCCGAAGCCGAGGTCGCGCAGCTCATAGACGTCGCGGCCGGATCCGTTCGGCGCCGCGTCGCCCTGTTCCATCAGCACGTCCTTGCCGGTGACGCCGAGGTCCGCCGCGCCCGCCGCCACGTAGGTCGGCACGTCGGACGGTCGCATCGTGATCAGGCCGACGTCCTCGAACAGCAGCTTGCGGTCGTTCGTGCGCACCTCGCCGGTGGGGACGCCAAGCCGCTCGAGCCAGTCGAGCGTGTCGTCGAACAGGGCGCCGCGCGGCACCGCGATCGTCAGGCCGGTGGAGCTCATCGCACTGCCTCGGCGAGACGCTCCTCGGCGGCCAGCGCCTGGTGGAGCTTCTCGACCTCCAGGGCGAAGCCCACGGCGGGCAGCTCGCGCCCGAATTGGCCGAGCAGGTGGTCGTAGCGCCCGCCGCCGCCGATCGGCATGCCGACCGCCGGGTCGTAGACCTCGAAAACGGCTCCCGTGTAGTAGCCGGGCGCGCGCGAGAGGCCGAGGTCGAAGATCACGCGCTCGGCGACGTCAGCCGCGAGCAGCGCGTGGATCGAGCGCAGACCGGCCACGGCGTCGGCCACCGGCCCAGGCGGACCGTGCAGGATGTCGGGTCCGCCACGCAGCTGCGGCACGCGAAGCAACAGCTCCAGCGAACGCTCGTCGATCGACAGCTCCGCGAGCGCGTTCTCCAGCCCGACGAAGTCGCCGTGGCCGAGCTCGGAGAGCAGCCGCGGCCGCTGTTCGTGCGGCACCTCGAGCGCCTCCATCAGCGCCGGGTACAGCGCGGCGTCGCCGATCCCGACGCGGTAGCGCATCAGACCGGCCGCGTCGAGCGCGTTGCAGAGCACCGTCACGGCCTCGGCGGTGCCGCCGGGGGCCGCCGCGCCGACCAGTTCGATGCCCGCCTGCAGGAATTCGCGCGGTTGACCGCGCTGTGGGCGAACGCCGCGGTAGCAGTGCGCGAAGTAGGCGAAGCGGAGCGGCGGCTCGGAGGCCTGGTACCGGGATCCCACCAGGCGCGCGATCGGGACGGTCATGTCCGAGCGCAGCACGAGCACCTCGCCGTTCTCGTCGAAAACGCGATAGGCCGGCCGTGCGCCGCCGAGCGGCCCCCGCGTGATCACCCCCTCGTATTCGAGCGCGGGCGTGTAGACCTCGCCGTAGCCGGCCTTGCTGAACACGGCCCGGAGCCGCTCGGTGAGCGTGCGCAGCTCACCCATCTCATCGGGCAGCACGTCACGTGTGCCGCTGGGGATCGGGAAGATCATCGCCCGAGACGGTAGCGGACCGCCCCGATTCTAAATTGGCGCGCCGGCAAACGGGCTGGCGACGGCGATGTCTGCCGGCTGCGCCGGCGCCTGCTCGGCACGGTGCGCGGCCTGCTGGCCGCGGCGGCGCGGTCGCCAGACGCGGATGTATTGCGCGACCACGTAGGAGCCGAGGACGATCGTCAGCGCGATGGCCTGTCCGGCGAACGTTTCCCAGTTGTTGAAGAGGGAGAACCAGGTGCCCATCCAGCCCGGGATCGAGAGCCAGTGGATCGTGCTCGTGCCGATCCAGCCGGCGAGCTGCATCTCGTTGACCTCCTCGCCGACGGAGACGATCAGCACGAACAGCAGCATCGCGCCCGTGATGACGAGCAGCCGGCGGTAGGGCAGCCGCTGGTGCAGCGCGAACGTGAGCACGCCGGCGGCCGTCGTGAACAGGGCGCCGATCACGACACCCTCCAGCACCGGGCTCGAGCCGTAGAGCTCGCGCAGATTCTGCAGGAAGATCACGATCTCGAAGCACTCGCGATAGACGGAGGTGAAGCCGAGGATCGCGAGGCCCAGGAGCATGCGTCGCAGGTTGGCCTCGCCGTCAGCGGCGAGCAGGGTGCGCCGGCGTTTGTTGTGGCTGGAGATCCATCCGGTCCAGTAGACCCTGTGGAAGAACCAGTTCATCACCAGCAGGAGCACGAGCAGCGAAGGCAGCCCGGTCGCGGCCTGCACGTCGAACTCACCGCCGTGGAAGCGGCCGATCAGCCACACCACGCCAAACCACGTGGCGATGCCGCAGAGAATCGCCGTGCCGCCACCGATCGCCACCGGCTTGCGGTAGATCCGGTTCGCGCCGAGGAAGCTCGCCGTGATCGCCGCCAGGACGAGGATCGTCTCCAGCCCTTCGCGGAAGACGAGGATCGCGCTGTTGATCACGACCGTCGTGTGGGTGAGCCGGTCCCCGCGCGGGAGTGCGGTCGGGTCGGTCGTGCCACCGCGTGCGTGCCAGCCGAGGACCACCACCGTTACCGCAACGGCGAGCGCCACCGCCGTCCAGACGTAGAAGAAGACCCGCGAGCGAGCCGTCTGCCGTGTGGCGGAGTCAGCCCCCCGCTGTGATCGCTGCCTGCGCAAAGTTCGTCGCGGGGCGGGCCTGGTCGGCGCCGTTCGAAGTTAGGGAACCCTAACAGGCCCTTGCGGCGCGGTCAAAGCCGGATCAGCCAGCCGCGCCCGCGACAGGCGCGGGCCGGGCGGTCGCGCGGCCACCCGCGCGATCCTGGCCGTCGCCTCGCGCGCGCTATACGGGGACGGTCGATTCGCGTTCGATCTGGGCGCCGAGCGCGCGCAGGCGCTCGTCGATTCGCTCGTATCCGCGGTCGATCTGCGAAACGTTGCCGATTTCGCTGCGGCCCTCGGCGCACAGCGCCGCGATCAGCATCGCCATGCCGGCGCGAATGTCGGGCGACTCGAGGCGCTCGCCGTGCAGGCGCCGCGGACCGGTGATGATCGCGCGGTGCGGATCGCAGAGCACGATGTCGGCGCCCATCGTCGCAAGCTTGTCGGTGAAGATGAGGCGGCTTTCGAACATCCACTCGTGGATCAACACCGAGCCCTCGGCCTGGGTTGCCAGGGCCACGGCGACGCTTGTCAGGTCCGCCGGGAACGCGGGCCACGGCCCGTCCATCACCTTGCGCTTGTAGCCGCCGAAGTCGGCCTTGACGACCAGCCGCTGCCCGCCGGGAATCAGGATGTCGTTGCCGTCGAACTCGCTGTGCAGGCCGAGCTGGTCGAATACCAGGCAGATCATGCGCAGGTCGTCCGGGATCGTGTCGGTGATCCGAAGCTCGCCTCCGGTCACGCCGGCGAGCGCCATGAAGCTGCCGATCTCGATGTGATCGGGCGCGATCTCGTGGGTCGCTCCACCGAGGCGTTCGGCCCCCTCCACGGTCAGCAGGTTCGAGCCGATTCCTCCGATCCGGGCGCCCATCTTGACGAGCAGCCGTGCGAGGTCCTGCACGTGCGGCTCGCACGCCGCGTTGTGCACGACCGTCGTCCCGGGCGTCAGCGCTGCCGCCATCAGCACGTTCTCGGTCGCCATCACGGACGGCTCGTCCATGAACACATCGGCCGCGCGCAGGCCGTGCTCGGCATGCAGGATGAAAGCGCGATCGTGGTCGCAGACGGCGCCCAGCGCCTCGAAGGCGTCGATGTGCGGGTCAAGGCGCCGGCGTCCGATGAAATCCCCGCCGGGAGGAGGCATCTCAGCCCGGCCGAAACGCGCCAGCAGCGGGCCTGCGAGGAGGAACGAGGCGCGGATCTGCTCTCCGAGCGCCGGATCCACGGAGCTCGCGTCGACGTCTGCGCCGCACAGCGTCAGCTCGTTCTCGCCGAGCCAGTGCACGTCCACGCCGAGGCCGTCGAGGATCTCGAGCATCGCATCGACATCGCGAATCCTCGGCACGTTGGTGAGCACGAGCTCGGCGTCGGTCAGCACCGAAGCGGCCAGGATCGCCAGCGCACCGTTCTTGTTGCCGGCGGGCACGACCGTTCCGCTGAGCGGTGCGCCGCCTTGAATGACGAACTTCTCCATCGCTGGTGCCAGCGCGCAAGCCTACACCGAAGCCGGTCGACAGCCAGGCCGGGGGCCGCCACGGCGTCTGGCGCGCTCCGGACCGAACAGGTGTTCTGCAATCCGCGTTGCAGCTGCGCTCCGCCTTCTTGGCTCTATGGAGCCCTTTATATCCACGATCACAGGGCGAGCATCGATACCCGGGGCCTTCCATCCGGTGGCGCCTGCACCATACGAACACATGTTCTGGCGCACCTCACACCCGAAGGCTCCCCTCCGCGCCGTGCACCGCGCGCGCGACCTGGCCCGTGCCGCTCTGCTCCTCGAGCCGCCGCTCGAAGATGCCGACGAGCTCGTCGCCGCGCGCGCGTTCCACCCGCACCGTTCGCAACCGCGTCGCCCGTCGGCGCGGCGGCGGGCGGGAGCGGTGCTGGCACGTCCGCAGCACTGCATCACACCGCTGGTCCGGTCGGCGCCCTGCAGCCGTGAGCTCGCAGGTCGTCGCTGACGCTGGGAGGCAGGCCGGCAACGAACACACCCCGCCGGGGCTCTGCAGGTCAGGGAGTCCCGGCGTTCGGGGTGTTGCGGTCGCCAGACGAGCCGCCGGCTGCTCCGGCGCCTGCAGGGCCGGGACGCGGCGCTACAGTCACGCCATGAGCGGTCCGCGCCGGGCTCCGCGGTCGTCGATGGCTTCGTCGGCGCCCGGCCAGCCGATCACCCGTCAGCACGATCACGCCAGCCGGCGTGACGCGGCCCGCGCCGGTGGCGGATTGGCCCGCTGGTGGCCGCTCGCGGCGCTGCTCGTGCTGGCCGCCGCGGTGCGCCTGCCGACGCTCTCGTTGCAGAGCCTCTGGTACGACGAGGCTTTCACGCCGGTCCACGTGCTGCATCCGAGCCTCGTCGCGACGCTGAACGCGGTGGTCGCCCGGGAGAACACGCCGCCCCTGTGGTACGTCCTGGTGTGGGGAATCTCGCGCCTGTTCGGTACCGGTGTCGTGGCGCTCCGGCTGCCGTCGGCGCTTGCCGGCATCGCGCTCGCCGGCGTGGGATGGGCGATCGGCGCGCAACTGGGCTCGCGCAGAACGGCGATCATGCTCGCGGCGATCCTGGCGCTCAACCCGCTGTTCGTCTGGTACTCGCAGGAGGCCCGCGCGTACGAGCTCTACGCCCTGGCAAGCGCCGTTTCGCTGCTCTTCTTCCTGCGCGCCTATCGCGGCGGCGGCCGTGCGCTGCTGGCGCTCTGGGCGCTCAGCTCGGTGCTGGCGCTCGTCTCGCACTACTTCGCGGTGTTCCTGGTCGCTCCGGAGGCCCTGCTGCTGCTCGCCCGGCTACGACCGCTCGGCTGGACCACCCCGTGGTCGAAGGCCGCAGCGGGAGCGCCCGCGACGCGCGCGGCCAGCGTCGCCGTGCAGCCAGCTTCGGCCGTGAGGCGCCGGACGCTCCTTGCCGTGGGCGCCGTCACGGCATGTGGCGCGGCGCTCGTACCACTCGTGGTCGCCCAGGCAGGCCGCGGCACGCAATGGATCGGGGAGTGGGCGCTCTCCGACAGGCTGATA
The DNA here is from genome assembly GCA_964483345.1 of uncultured Solirubrobacteraceae bacterium. Taxonomy (GTDB): domain Bacteria; phylum Actinomycetota; class Thermoleophilia; order Solirubrobacterales; family Solirubrobacteraceae; genus Palsa-513. The sequence goes on along the minus strand of CAZABN010000029.1, from coordinate 1,028 downwards.
CAGACACCCGGGTATTACCTGCTCGGGGCGAACGGGTCCGTGCTCGGCCACGGCCTGCTCGCGCTGAGCGCGCTGCCGCTGATCGCCACAGCGATTCTCGCGGGTCGGCTGTTGGCCAAACGCCGGCTGGCGCACGCAGAGCTCGAGGGCCTGGCGCTGATGCTCGGCCTGGGCATCGTCGCGATCCTCATTCCGCTCGCGCTCGCGCTCGCCGGCAAGGACTACTTCGCGCCGCGCAACCTGATCGCCGACTGGATCCCGCTCTCCGCCGCGGTCGCGCTCGTCCTCGGCGCCGGCGCGGCCGGTCGCGTCGGGGCGGTGCTCGCCGTCGTGCTGTGCCTGGGCGCCACCACCGTGCTGGTTGCCACCGTCTTCGACCCGCGCCTGCAGCGCTCCGACTGGAGAGCGGTCGCGACCGAGTTGCGCGCCGGGTCGCGCGACCGCGCGATCGTCACCGTCGAGTTGGGCGCCGCGCCCCTCGAGTACTACCTGCCGCGGCTTCGGCTGCACTACCTCTCGCGCAGACTGACCGTGTCCGTGCGAGAGGTCGACCTCGTCGGCTACGCGCCCCTTCGTCCCGGGGCCCTCCGCGCACCCACACCCGCGTTCGCGCTCGCCGCGCGAAGCAACGTCCATGGCCTCCTCGCCTACCGCTACACCGCACTCACACCCCAACGGCTCAGCGGGCGCTTCCTGCGCGGCCTCACGGTCACCGTCGGAGCCGAGAGCAGCGAGGAGACCCTCCTGCCCGCGGCGATCCCGGCTCGGCGCAGCTGAGTGCACCGACCGTGGTCGGCGGTGGCGCCGGCCCGGATCGCCCGCGTGCGGACACGCAGCGGCGGGCGTGCGCGCACGTGCGCGACGGCGTCGAGCACAAAGGTGGCGCTACGGCGCAGAACAGCAGCGAGCCCCGCCGGCGGGCGGGGCTCGCATAAGTAAACCGGCGGCGACCTACTCTCCCAGGCTCTTGCGAGCCAAGTACCATCGGCGCTGAGGGGCTTAACTGCTCTGTTCGGAATGGGAAGAGG
>CAZABN010000028.1:0-22140 GCA_964483345.1 uncultured Solirubrobacteraceae bacterium | reverse complement strand
CAGCCACGGCGTCCACTACCGCTTCGCGACGAAGTGGTCGCCGCGCCCTGGTTTCCGCGCGGAGCAGGTCTCGGAGCTCCGACGGGGGTTTGGGGTCGTGCCTTCTCGACCGTCGATCGCCGACATCTCGGCGCAGAATCTGTCATTCGTTCCCGGTCGGGTTCACCGTCGCCGGCTCGACCATCAGCAAGACCGTGCGTCCGTGCGCGCGTGGGCGGTGAACGACGCCCCGCGGGATTGTCACGCCCTGATGCACACCAAGCAAGAACGGCTCCCGCCCCTCGACCTCGAGCTCGAGCCTACCCTCGAGCACGAGAAAGAACTCGTCTTCGTGCTCGTGGCTGTGCCAGTCGACGAGCTCGCCCTCGATCACGGCAAGTCGAACGACGCAATCATTCACGCTCGTGAGCGCCTGGTTCACCCACGGCTCATACCCCTCACCCTCCGCGGCAATGTCGATCTGCGCGAGCTGACCGTACTTGTCGTCATACCTGATGTCGTAGTTCGGCACCAATTACCTCCCAGTTGTTTCTCAGATTGTTCAGACCGCGACGACGAGCGTTTGGATCGCGTGCCGGCGAGGCATCAGTGTGAAGCGGTGACGACGAGTGTCATGCGGTGTAGGGCGTGGGGTCGCCCGGCGCGTTTGCGGCGGTCGCGGCCAACGGCTCAGGGATGCGATCGCCGGAGAGGAGAAAGCCCGCTCCGATCACTGCGGCGACGAGGGCGCCGCCCCACCAGACGGCGTCGGGTGAGGTCGCGAGCACCACGCCCCCGAGCGCGGGGCCGAGGGCCAGGGCTGCCGTGAAGGTGAGGCTGTAGAGCGACATGTAACGGCCGAGCAGATGAGGTGGTGCGAGCTCGGCGACAAGTGGACCGAGCACGATGGACTGGACGCACTCACCGATGGCGATTACGATCGCAACCCCGGCCAAGACGGTGGTAGCGGCGAGCGTCGAGCGCGTCAGCGTTGCGAGCAGGACCGCGAGCAGGCCGATTGCCCATAGCCCGCTGGTCGCGGCAAAAGCGTGGGTGCGGCTCATCCTCTTGACGACCCGTGTGGCTGGAATCTGCGCCACGACGATGAAGAAGGTGTTGAGGAAGAAGAGGACACCGATCTCGCTCGGCCCGATAGGCGTGTGCGCCGTAGCAAATGGCGGGAGGATGCTTTGAAACAGCGCGGGGCCGACGGCCAGGAGCACGATGTTGGCGGCGATCAGGATGAGGAAGAGCCGATCTCGAGCCAACGCTCGGAAACCACCTGTCCCACTGTCGCTCGGCGCTGCAGCATTCACGCGGCGAGGATTGGGGACCGCTACGAGCACGATCAGCGCGAAGGCAGCGCAGGTGATGGCGTCGAAGAGGTAGAGCGTCTGGAACGCGCGGAGGTGTTGGACGGAAGCGACGATGAAGCCGGCGACCGTCGCGCCGCTGCCTATGCCGAAGTTGCCTGCAACTCGGCCGAGCGCTATCAAGGAGGCGCGCTGCTCCGCTGTCACCAGGGTGAGGCTCAGAACTCGGTTTGCGGTGTTGGTGACTCCGAGCCCGGCGCCGCCGACGGCCGAGCAGACGAAGGCTTGCCAGGGACGGTCGACGAATGCGAAGCCCGCGTAGCCGAGTCCGCTTGCGAGGCTGCCGGCGATCAGGATCGGCTTCGCACGGAAACGATCGACCAGCGCACCTGAAGGGGGCGTTGCAACCGCCGCTGCGCCCATGGCCGCCGCCAGCACAAGCCCCGCAGTCGCCGTCGCGAAGCCGCGAGCCTGGTGCAGGTAGATGATCTCGAACGGAACGATCAGTCCATAGCCGAAGTAGTTGACCGCGGTCCCCGCTTGAAGAACGATGACGGGCCCGGAGAGGCCCGTCCGCCAACCACCGAACGCACGCACAAGAAGCCTGCTCACTTGCAATCTCCGGCCGGATCTTCGCGGCGTTCCAGCCGGCGGAGCCAGCGCAGGAACGAGACTGACGCGGCGGCGGAGTGGCGCGGCCCGCGGACGGCGTGGCTGCTGGTGGCGGTGGTGACGGTGTGCACGAGGCGGTTGTGGTCGGCGGCTCGGTGCAGGTCGGCGATGTGCTGTCGGGCGAGGTTGGCGGTGAGTTGGGGGTGCATTGCTGGACCTCGTTTCGGGGGGTGCTGCGGGCACTGTGACCCGCGCGGGTTGCGGTCGGCTTGCAGTGCGGTAAGCGCCCCAGCCCGGACATTGCAACCGCCGGTGGGGTGCCGTCGCCGGTGTTCGGTCGGCGGCGAGCGACCGGGATTGGTACGGTCGCGAGGGCGTATGCGTTTCGGGATCCTGGGTCCATTGCAGGCAGTGGGTGACGATGGGCTCGAGCTCGCCCTGGGCGGGCGGATGCCGCGAGCCCTGCTTGCTTTGCTGTTGCTGCGGGCGAACGAGGTCGTGTCGAGCGATCAACTGGTTGAGGAGTTGTGGGCGGGTGCGCCGCCGGCGAGTGGCGCGAAGGCGCTACACGTGCACGTGTCGCGGCTGCGCCGGGCCCTCGCCGCCGGCCACTCAGACCGAGACGGGGAGCGGCTGGTCACTACTGCCGGTGGGTACGTCTTGAGAGTCGCGCCCGAGGAGCTGGACGTGCAGCGATGCGAGCGGCTGATCGGCGAGGGCCGATCGCTGCTGGCAGCGGGACGACCAGATCAGGCACTCGCCGCGCTGAGCGGCGCAGTCGAGCTGTGGCGCGGCGACGTCTTGGCCGACTTTCAATACGACGCGTTCGCGCAGGGGGAGATCGCGCGGCTCGGCGAGCTGCGCGCGACCGTCCTCGAGGAGCGGATCGCGGTCGAAATGCTGCTCGGCCGGGCGGCGCAGGTGCTGGGCGAGCTCGAGCGTCTCGTGCGCGACTACCCGTACCGCGAGCGTCTGCGCGGCCAGCTGATGCTGGCTCTGTACCGGGCCGGACGGCAGGCGGAAGCGCTGGCCGCATACCGTGCCGCACGGTCGGTGCTGGTCGACGAACTGGGGATTGAGCCTTCGGTCGAGCTTCGGCAACTGCACGAAGCGATCCTTGCTCAGGACGGGGCGCTGCTCCAAACCGACCGAGGCCAGCAGGCCCCGCGCGCCGGCGGCGGCGCCACGACGGACGTGCGCGCTCCGGGCCATGTCCATCTGCCCGCGCAGGCGACACCCCTAATCGGTCGCGAGCGGGAACTTGCCGAGCTGATGGCGCTCGCTGATTCGGGCCGGCTGATCACCCTGACCGGAACCGGTGGGACGGGAAAGACCCGGCTCGGAATGGCGTTAGCGGCGGGTCTCGCCAACCGCTATCCGGACGGCGTGTGGTGGGTTCCGCTCGCCATGGTCAGCGAGGCGCGGCTGGTGCCAGCGGCGATCGCGGCGGCGCTCGGCGACATCGCGGATCTGCCGATGTATCTGCGCGGGCGAGCCCTGTTGCTCGTGCTTGACAACTTCGAGCAAGTGATCGAGGCAGCTCGCGCGGTCGCCGAGCTGCTCTCCGGCGCGCCGGGTTGCGGGGTGATCGTGACGAGCCGGGAACGGCTTGGGGTGGCCGCCGAGCAGGAGTACCCGGTGGCGCCGCTGTCTCCCCACGCCGCCGTCGAGCTGTTCACCGCGCGGGCGCGGCAGGTGAAGCCGGGCTACGAGCCGGGCGCCGGGATCGACGCGATCTGCGAGCGACTCGATCGGATCCCGCTCGCGCTGGAGCTCGCTGCGACGCGGGTCAAGCTCCTCTCCGAGCAGCAGCTCCTCACCCGGCTGGAGCAGCGGCTCCCACTCCTGGCCGGTGGCCGGCGCGACCTCCCCGAGCGCCACGCCACGATGCGCGCCACGATCGCCTGGAGCTACGACCTGCTCACCCAGTCCGAGCAGCGGCTGTTCACACGGCTTGCGGTGTTCGCCGGCAGCTTCGAGCTCGAGGCAGCCGAACAGATCTGCGGCGCCGATCTCGACGCCATGCGGTCACTGATCGACAAGAGCCTCGTGCGCCACGGCGAGGACAGCCGGCTCTTCATGTTGCACACCACGCGCGAATACGCTCTCGAGCAGTTCGACTCAAGCGACGAGCGCGACGAGATCCACGCCCGCCACGCGCGCTGGTACTTCGCGCGCGGTGTAGCTGATGGTGACGGCCCCCGCGAGGGCACCGAGGATGTGATTCGGCTGCGCCGGGACGCCGCCGATGTCGGACTCGCGCTCGCCTGGGCGCTTGACCACGACATCGCCGCCGCACTCCCACTCGCCGATGCCGTCTTCACGTCCTGGTTAGGGGCCGGACGGATCCGCGAATTAGAGCGGTGGTACGAGCGGGCGCTGGCCGATCCGAGCGCGCTGTTGCCGGGAGACCGCGCCAAGGCTCTCGCCGGGCTCGGCCGCGCGCTGGTCTTCCTCGAGCGCCTCGAGGAGGCGCGGCCGGCATTAAGAGAGGCGCTCACGCTCTACCGGGACGCCGGCGATGAACGCGGCGAGACCCTCGTGCTGCTCCGCCTCGGCGGCGCCGAGTTCATCGCCGGCGCGCCGAAGAGCACCCTCGCATTGGCGGGGCAGGCGCTTGCGATCTATGAGCGCCTCGACGACGCGCCGGGGATCGCCCGCACCCTGCACCAGATCGCTGAGGCTCTCCGGGACCTCGGCGATTTCCAGCGTTCCGCCGAGCTGTTCGCCCGTTCGATCGAGATCCGGCGCACAAACGGGCTCGGCGATAGTGCGGCCACAGTGCACAGCCTCGGCGACCTCCATCTCGACGCGGGCGATATGCCCACCGCCGAGCGCCACTACCGTGAGGCGCTCGCAGCCGGCCTGCAAGAGGGAGACGTGCGGTTGGGGGCGTACTGCCTCGCGGGTCTCGCCTGCGTCGCCGCGCGAAACGACGACGCAACCGCGGCCGGCCGTCTGTGGACTCTCGCCGAGCGGCTCGAGCACCAGATCGGCTTCCGAATGGTTGCGGCCGAGCGAGTCCGCTACGAGCGGAACCTCACCCCACCACTCACCAACACCGACGAGTACCGCGCCGGCATCGCGGACGCAGCAAACATCGACCCGCTCACCGCAGCCGCCGAGATAGTCAAGCGGTAGCGCGACAGACACGGTCGAGAAACAAGTCGATCGCGCCGAGACCGCCACCAACCTGCCATCGCGGCAACCGAATCCTGCAAGCCGGAGAGCAGCAGTGGTGCCGCCGGCACGCTCGTTTTCCGTGTCGGACACAGGCCGCCACGCCGCCGGCCAGCGGCGATACCCGCGCCAAGCACGAATGCGGGTGTCGGGCGGCGTTCACTAGAGACGGGCTCGTCGCCAGAGCAGGCGCCTTCGTCGGCGGCTGCACCACGGCCGAAAAGGCCGACGTGCGAGCGCCAGCCCGCCGATGGCCGGGCTCCTAAAACGAGACCCATGTCCCGAGACACCGGAGACACATGTCCCGAGACATCACATGAAGCCGGAGAGGGGACTCGAACCCCTGACCTATCGCTTACAAGGCGACACGTCGGTCGCCTGAATACGCCCACTATGCCTGCAAATGAGCATGCTTCAGGACAGGGCGCTAGAGTCGAGTTTCGGCTGATTTCGGCTGATTTCGGCTGGCTTCGGGACAACGGGGCCCTCCGTTGTCCTTAACGCTCTTCGGTGCGTCGTCCCAGGTTGTCCGCGTGCCGAGGCTTGCCTCTCACGGTCATGCTCAGGCGTCTCAGTCTTAGCCACTAGATGGATCGCTCAGTCGTCCAAGGCCCAGCCGGGCGACTGTGCGTCGACGTGGACGGCCGCGATTGCGACGAGCTCATCGACCGCTGCGCATGAAGCTTCGATGTCGTCGGCAGGAACGAACCCCGCTGCGTAGGAGGCGAGGTTTCGAGAGGCCCGACTGTCCTCGAGCGTTGCGAACAGACGCCGATTGTCGCCACGTAGGAGCGTCTCGGCTTGCTCCAGGCGAAGGCGATGGCTGCCGTCACTGCCGACGATGCGCTTGCCGTTGATGCTGAGGATCGCGTCGCAAGCCGCCATTGCGGCGCTGTGAAGAAGGATCATGCGGCTGGCAGGGGTGTTTCAGATCTTGCACCGTCCGCGAGCAGTTCGCGGGCGCGCTCCATGAATGCTCGCGCGCCCCATACGTCGATCTCGACCGGTTCGACGCGTGCGTCAGGCACTGCGTCTACTCTCGTCGCCGAGGTTACCGATCACGTCGACGTGAGGGCCTTCGATGATGCCGCGAAAGAACGGGTGCCCTTGGGCCACCTGGGTGCGAAGCTCCGAAGGCGAGACGACCGTGACATCGACTTCGCGACCGATCGCTCGGCCAGCGCGTCGAGCTGCGTCTTTCGCGCCTTTCGACACGTCGTCGCCCACTACGAGTAAATCGAGGTCGCTGTCGAGGCGAAGGTCGCCGCGAGCCCAGCTCCCGTGAATCGTCGCGGCCCGCAGGCCGGCGACGCCCGTGAATTCGGCTCGTAGTCGTTCGGGTACCCCCACGGTCAACTCCAGGAGCTGGCGCATCGGCTCATACGGCGGCGCGTCCTGTATCGCCTGGTAGTGGTGAGGCCGCTGCGTGGCGTCGCGGACAATCAGACCGGCCGCCGCGGCCCGTGCGAGTTCGCGGTGGACCGAAGCGACCGGGGCCGCCAGCGTCGCCGTCAGTTCCCCCTGAGTCCACGCGCGATCGGGCTGAAGCAGGAGAAGCCCGAGCAGCCGGAGCTGCATCGCGGATCGGAAGATTGGCGCGAGCGGCGGAGGGGTGGTTCGCATAAGGCGAATATAGATTCGTGATATGCGAAAGTCAAGCAGTGCACGACGCGGCGGGCAAACTCCAAATGGCACTCGCTCCCCGTCGACGCTGCTGCTTCAGCCGCCGATGCGCTGCCACAAGTGCGAGGCGTAGAGCGCGTGCTCGACGCGATAGTCATCCCAGGACTGGACGATGTAGAAGCGCAGTCCGTCGCGGTTGACGGCGACCGAGAAGAACGACTCCTCGAGTTGGCCGGCGCGGTCGGTCCACCAGGCCGTACGCAGCGGAGTGCCGGCGTAGGTGCCGTACTCGGCGCCGAAGGTCGGCTCGGTGAAGTCGAGCCGCCAACGGCCGTCACGAAGGGTCAGTGTTTCCACAGCGTGCCACACGCCGCCGAGGCCCTGCGCGCCGGCGGCACGGATGTCGGCTGCCGTGACCTGGATGCGATAGACGCCGTCGGGCAGGGTTGAGCGCACGCCGTGCGCCGTGTATGGCTGGCGCGGTTGGCGGTTACATCCCCGCGGAATTCGCAGCGACGCCAGTGCGGGCGTCCGGCTGCTCAGCGCGAGGATCTTCTGAATAGCCGAACCGCCCGGTCCACTTTCCAACTTTGCGTAGAGGGGGCGCCAGGCGCGGCGCAGGCTCGCCACGGTCGCCGGCGAAGCCGTGCTGAAGCGCACACCCGCGGCGCACAGTTCGGGGACGAGCCGCGAATCCTGGTCGGCGACTAGCGTCGAGTAGGACGTTGCGTCGGCGGCCGCCTGCGTCAGCCACGAGCGTTGAGGTGCGGAAAGGCTGCGCAGGCGGGCGAGGTTTGCGACGACCGCCTCGGTGCTTGGTCCCAGGACGACGTTGGTCATGACCCACGGTCTGCTCGTTTCACAGCCCGCCTGTTGGGTTGCGCATCGCCCGCCGTAGCGGTCGAAGAAGATCGAGTCGAGATCGTCGTCAAGGAACGCCGGTGGGCCGGGCCGCTGCGCCGCGTTGACGTAGAGACCGGGGTATTCCGAGACCAGCTGATAGGACAACTGCGAAGGGTCGCCGCCGAGCGCGCGGACGGCCATCCGTGTGACCGAGGAGGGGCGCAGAGCGAACACGCGCCCGCGAATGTCGCCCGCGCCCCGCAGCGGCGTGCTCGTACCGATCAGCCTGTTGAGCGGACCGGCTAGTAGGGCAAGTCCGGCGAGCCCGGCGGGTTTGACGCCGGCGAGCATCTGCTTTGCCAGGTGGCTGCGGATCACCGCCGTCTCGCTGCTGTAGTTGTCGATCAGCATCGGCGCGTCGAGCGCATCGAACGTGTGAACGCCGACCGCGTCAAAGCTCCCGGTGTGCGCCCAGCCGAGATCGGCTTCGCCGCCGGCGACCGCGCGCAGGACGCCGGCTTCGTCGACCGACCCGTCCTGGCCGCGAGGGTAGTTCTCGACCTCGATGCGCAGCCGTCCGCCCGACAGCCTCGCGACGGCGCTGACGAAGAACTCGACTGCAGGGTCGTGTTCAATGCCGGCAGGGTCGGGGCTCTCCATCCGCAGCACCACAGTGCCAGTCCGCGGAGCTCCACCGCAGGCCGTGAGCGAGAACACAGCGAGCATCACGGCCGCAGCGGTCGCCCGCCTCATTTCAGCCGGATCGTGATGTTTGGGTCGTCGTTGCGTGTCGTGACGGTCCCGCGGGCCCCCAGGTAGGCACCGGTGCCCCCGACGATCGCAACCGTCCCGGCATCGCCGCCCGGGGAGTTGTCGTAGTCGCCGACCGCGTCGATCTGGCCGCCCGGGAGCGAATAGGTGCTCGCGCACCAGAACGTCTGAATTGGCTGCTGGCGCGCGACGACGCAATAGATCACTTGCAGCCCGTGGCCTTGGAGGATGTTCCAGATGATGAAGCCGTCCCCCGGCAGGAACTGCGTCGATCCGTTCTGGTAGGTCATCGTGAAGTCCCCGCCGACCCCGGGCGGCAGGTTGCCTGGCGGGAGGCTCAGGTTCAGGGTCTGTGGTTTCGCCAGCTTGACCCCGGCCTTGGTGGTCTGGATCGCGGCACCGCACCCCGTTGCGGCCAGGACGAGCGAGGTCATGGCCAACACGAGGATCGGCTGGGCGGCCCTTCGGCGGGTGGCTGCGGGATAGTTCGCTGCGCGGGCCATGCTTAGCCGAGCCGCACGATCAGCGTCTCGCGGTGCGCCGTCAGGCCGCTGGTCGTGAGGGTGCCGATGGCGCCGTTGTAGGCGCCCGTCCCGCTGAGCAGCGCGATCGTGCCAGACGAGGTTGGCCCGTTGACGAACACCCCCTGACCGCTCAACTGTCCTCGCGGGAGCAGTAGCGTGACAGTGCACAGCTCGGTGCCCTTGCGTTCGCTGAGCACGCAGTAGGCGTCCTGGTGGCCCCCTCCGGCGACGTCACTCGAGGAGATGAACGCATTGCCGGGCGACAGACCAGGCCCGTTGGAGTCGATCAGCGTATCGCTCACTCGCGTCGCGCGCAGCGTGAGCGTCTTGCTGACGCTCCCTTGCTGCGAGCTGCCACAGCCCGCCACCGCCAGCGCCAACACGACTGCCAGCGCCGAAAGTCCGGTCCGGGTTGCCACGGTAGAAGCGACAGCGCGGCACCGCGATGGCTCGATCATGGGTACCACGTCCCCTCGAGTGGAAGCTCGGCGCTGATGACTGTGCCCCTGCCTGGCGGGCTTGTGACGGTGAATGTACCGCCGAGTGCGTCGATGCGGTCTGCCAGCCCGCGCAGGCCGGACCCCGATCCGGGATCGGCACCACCGACACCATCATCGGCGACCGCCACTCGCACGCGCCCCCCGCTGTGCGACACCTCGCAGCGAACGCGCGATGCGCTGGCGTACTTGGCGACGTTGGTGACCGCCTCGGCGCAAACGAAGTACGCCGCGGCCTCGATCGGGGCCGGCAGTCGCTCGGCCGGTGTGCTGAGCTCGATCGGGACGGGGGCACGTTCGACGAGCGCTGCCAGCGCCTTGCCGAGGCCGCTCTCGGTCAGGGCGCGAGGATGGATGCCGCGCCCCAGCGCGCCGAGCTCGTCACGCGCCGCCTCCAGCTCGCTCGTTAGGAGGTCGAGCAGATCGAGGTCGCGGAGGTCCGGCGAGGCCTGCGCTCGCGCCCTCGCGACGGCGGCGCCGACCTCGCCGAGCCGGCGCTCGGCCCCGCTTTGCAGCAGGCGGGCGAGCCGGCGGCGCTGCTCGTCGCGTGCCTGCACGATTCGCCCGCGCGAGGCGCGCAGCTCTCCAAGCTGGGTTGCCACCTCATACTCGAGACGTGAGTTGGCGAGTATCAGCGCCGTCGCCTCCCGTACCGCTTCCATGAGGGACGGATCCTCGAGCACGGCCGGATCGTGCACGAGAGCGGCCATCGGCTCGCCATCGCGCTCGATCAGCGTCGCGGTCCGCTGGTCGCCTGCGCCTGGCAGCGTGACCGTCAGGCCGTCGGCATCGACATAGCGTCCTGCCTCTGCCACCCGGTAGCCGAACTCGAGTGAGCTGTCGCCGAGCGCTCGCGCCAGAGCGCCGCGCATGGTGTCGGGGCGGTGCGCCGGACTGAGCTCGACGACGACGAGATCGGCCAGCATCGCCCGCGCACGGGACTGCGACGCCAACGCCCCCGCGAAAAGCAGCGCCGAGAGGCTCAACCCCGCCTCGTATCCGTACAGGGACCCCTCGGCGGTGGCGGACCCGACGTTGGCGAGTGCCGTGACCGCGGCCAGGGCCAGGGCGGCGGCGAGCGTCAGCTGCGATCCGGTGAGGAGGTGGTCGTGGCGCGGCGCGTGGCTGCGCCGATGAGCGAGCGTCGAAGCGGCGAGTGTGCCCACCAACCCAGCGGCGATGAGCGTGAGGACGCTGTTGGGCGTCCCGGTGGTCAGCGCCGCGGCGTACCCGGCGACGACGGCCAGAGCGACGATGGGCCGGTGGCGCGGCCAGCTGCCGGCGACCGTCGCATGCACGAACGGGCCGCGGTGGAGGTAGAGCAGCGCTGCGCCGATTGAAGAGATGACGGTCGAGCCGGCATCCGCGAAGTTGCCCACGAACCAGGCGATGCCTGTCAGGGCGAGAAGCAGCCAGCGCAGCTCGGCAGGCCGTCGCAGCGCGCCCCACAGGCCGCAGGCGAAGATCGTCAATCCGGTGGCGAGGTCGGCCGCGCTGGTGCCGAGTCCGGCGCCGGCCACGACCTCGGCGGTGGTGGCAAACGACCCGCCGGCCGCTGCCACGATCGCGATGACCGGCCCCCGGCGCATGCGGCTAGCTCACCAGTGCCGCGAGGGTATGTCCAGAGAGCTCGCTCTTGCCGATGAACCCGCGTGCCGGGCTCTCCGCCAGGCGCCGCCGGTACGCCGACGCGTCGCGACTGGAGATCAGCACGACGGCCGGTGGGTCAGCGTCAGCCGCCAGGCGCTCGGAGACGGCGAACCCGTCGAGGTCGGGAAGCTGGATGTCGAGCAGGACGACGTTCGGGCGAAGGCTCGCCGCCGCCGCGAGCGCCGACGCGCCGTCGTGCGCCTCGCCGACGATCTCGTAGCCGGCGTCCTCGAGCATACGACGAGCGAGCGCGCGGAAGCCGGCGTGATCGTCGACGATGAGAACGGTCGTCGACATACGTGCATCCTGACGGCTGTCAGCTCACGCGACTACAGGGGCTCCCCTGAAATTTCGCGCCTCGATCGTGGGATCATCCTCGCAATGCGCGCCGGCTACGCGTCGGTCGGACGTTACGCGACGATCGTCGTGGCGCCACTCGCGGTTGCATACGGTCTCGTCGCCGTCGGAGTCGCCTCCCGCCACGGCGCCTCCACGACCTACGCCGGCCTCTCGACCGGCGCGGCGGCCGCCGAGCTGACGGCGGGCTGGGCTCTCGCCGGCGCGGGGCTCGCGGCGTGGTGGCGGCGACCGGGGGCTTCGGCCGGGCCGCTCGCGGTCCTTGGAGCGTTCGCGTGGTTCTCGCCCGACTGGATCGGCTGGCAGACCGGACCCGGCGGGGTGCGGGCGCTTGCGCTCGCGGCGCAGGGACTCACGTTCGCCGCCGTCGTCCAGCTCGCGCTGGGCGTCCCGACGGGATGGCCGGCGTCCGCGCCGGCGCGGCGCCTGATCGTCGCGACGTGGTCGGCCACGATCGCGATCGCGATCGGGCGCGTGCTCTTCTACAACCCGTTCACCGACCCCGCCTGTGTGACGTGGTGCACCCCCAACCCGCTGCTCGTCGCCGGCAGCCAGACGGTCGCGCGCGCCCTGGACTGGGCCGAGCTGGGCCTTTCCACGCTCGTCGCGCTCCTGGGGGCGCGCATGGTCGCGAAGGCCACTGCAGCCGCGCGGCGGACCCTGTCGCCGGTTCTCCTCCCGGCGGCGCTGTTCATCGGCGCTTGGACGGTGCGAGTGATCGTGGTCGACGCCAAGCCCGGCGAGGATCCGGCCAGACCGATACTGACGGCGTGCTTCGTGGCGCGCGCGGTCGGCCTGGCGCTGATGTCGGTGGGGCTGGCGTGGAGCCTCGCGCGCGCGGCACGCGGCGCGATCATGCTGCGGCGCCTGGCGCGCGAGGTGGCGGCCGGCGCAGGGGAGGGGTCGCTGGAGGCGGCGCTTGGCCGGGCCACCGGCGACGTGTCCCTGCGACTAGCGTTTCCGCTGCGCGAGGGAGAACGATGGATAGACTCCGAGGGCTCGGAGATCGACCCGCCACAACGCGGGGCCGAGGTGTCGGTGACCCCGATACTGCGCGACGGGCAGACGGTTGCCGCGCTGCTTCATCATCCGGCGATCCTCGACGGCGAAGCCCTGCGACGCGAGATCGGTACCGCCGCCGAGCTCGCGATCGACAACGAGCGCCTGCGCGCCGAGGCGCTGGTCCAGCTCCGCGAGCTCAAGGCCTCTCGCCTGCGGCTCGTCGAGGCTGGGGATGCCGAGCGTCGGGCGCTCGAACGCGACCTTCACGATGGCGCGCAGCAACGGCTCGTGAGCCTGTCGATCGCACTGCGCATGGCACAGGGCGCGCTCGGCGAGCAGGGCGCCACCGCCGCGGGCGCCTCGCTGCGCGAAGCGGGCGAGGGCTTGCAACGCGCCATCGACGAGCTCCGCGAGCTGGCCCACGGCATCCACCCGATCGAGCTGAGCGACGAGGGTCTTGCGGCGGCGGTCGAGGCGCTCGCCGACGGCGCGCCGCTCACCATCGGCGCGCTGCCGCTCGAGCGTCTGCCGCCCTCGGTGGAGGTTGCGGCATACGTGCTTGTCGATGAGGCCGTGCGTCGCGCCCTCACCCGCGACGGGGGCTCGGCGCCGCGCGTCGATGCACGGATCGCGGACGGGGCGCTCGTGGTCGAGGTCGAGGATCCGGGCGAGCCCTCGCCGCAGCGGGCGCTCGCGGACCTGGTCTCGGTCGCCGACCGCGTGCGCGCGCTCGACGGCCGGCTCACGGTCGAGGCGAGGACCGACGGCGGCGTGCTGATGAGGGCGGTGCTCCCGTGCGCGTAGTCGTGGCCGACGACGCGATGCTGATTCGCGAGGGCCTGACACGGCTCCTGCGCGACGCGGGCGTGACCGTCACGGGCAAGGCGAGCAACGCCGACGAGCTTCGACAGCGCGTCGCGCTGAGCATGCCGGACGTCGCCATCGTCGACGTGCGGATGCCTCCCGGCCACAGCGACGAGGGCGTCGTCGCCGCCGAGCGCATCCGCGCCGAGCATCCGAACGTGGGCGTGCTCCTGCTGTCCCAGTACGTCGACCTGCGCTACTGCACGCGCCTGCTCGCCGAGCACCCCGGCCGGATCGGCTACCTCCTCAAGGAGCGCGTCTCCGACATCGCCGTGCTCATCGACGCGCTGGAGCGGATCGTCGAAGGCGAGTGCGTCATCGATCCGACGATCGTCGCGCGACTCGTCGCGCGCCCGCGACCCGCACAGTCGCTCGCCGCCCTCTCCAACCGAGAGCGCGAGGTGTTGGCGCTGATGGCCGAGGGGCACTCCAACCACGCGATCTCGGCGCAGCTCGTGCTCAGCGGCAAGACCGTCGAGAGCCACGTGCGCCAGATCTTCGCCAAGCTGGATCTGCCCGATACGGGCGACCAGCACCGCCGGGTCCTGGCGGTCCTGCGCTTCCTGCGCGGCTGAGCGCTCACAAGCGCCTTCTCTCTCAGGGCATGCCCTGAGTCGGTCTAGGGCTGGCCCTGTTTCGCGAAGTGGGTCCCGCGCCTAGCGTTAGCCGCATCGTCAAACCGCGCTGGCGCGATCTGCGTCGTCCAGCGACCCACAACGAACGGGAGAGGCAGCGACATGACCATCGGAAGAACTCGAGGAGTGAGGACGGGCCGCGGCATGCGGGCTGCGACGGTCATGGTGGCGATGGCCACGGCAGGCACCGCCCTAGCTTTCGCCAGCGCGTCGCCGGCGGCGACGCTGCAGGTCTGCCCAAGTGGCTGCCAGTACAGCCAGATCGCTCCCGCGGTGGCGGCCGCCCAGAGCGGTGACACCGTCACGGTGGCGGCCGGCACCTATCAGGGCGGGTTCACGATCGGCGCGAGCCTTACCCTCACAGGCGCCGGTGCCACTCAGACGATCATCAAAGGCGGCGGGCCGGTGGTGACGATCGGCTCCGGCGGATCGAGCAAGCTGAACGTCTCGATCAGCGGGATGACGATCACCGGCGGAGTCACGCACTCCAGTCCTGATTCGGTCGCACTGTATGGAAGAGCCGGCGTGCTCGCGGCCGGTGGCGGCATCGAGATCACTCCTGACAACATCAAAAACGCCAACAGCGAGACTCCTGGTGCAACGGTCACGATCGCCAACAGCGTGATCACCGACAACCGTGTGTCGCCGACCGCAATCAGTCCGTCGCCCTCGGGCGCTTCCTGTCCTGGTGGACCTTGCAAGTTCGCAGCCGCTGATGGCGGGGGCATTTACAACGCCGGCAACCTTACGCTGACCCACACAACCGTCAGCGACAATCGCGCCGGCTCCGGGTTGGCGAGCGACGTTGCGGGGGGCGGGATCGAAAATGAGATGGGCTCGCTAACGATCGTCAATTCGACGATCAGCCGCAACGAGGCCGAGGCCACGACGCCGGACGGCCGATTCGCCGAGTCGGGCGCGATCAACGTCGACAACGGCGCCGTCACGATCCATGGCAGTGCGCTGACGAACAACAGCGCAACCGTCACGGTTGCTTGGCCTAACAGCGTCGATACAGGCGGGCATGCGGGGGCGATGCACATCTCAGCCGGCTCCGCGACCATCACCAACACCAAGATCACCGGCAATGCGGTGAGCATGACGAACCGGATCGGCAGCGCCTCCGCGGACTCGGGCGGCCTGAAAACAGATGTGCCGATCACCGTCGTCGGGGGCGTCATCGCCGACAACCACGTCCACGTCGTCGCGCTCGGCGGTCGGTCGGCGAGTGCCGAGGGCGACTCGGGCGCCGGTGAGCTGATCGGCACGGTCACCAACACCAGGCTCACCGGCAACACGGTTACGGTCAGCTCGGCAAAGGGCGGAGCGCTTGCCTCGAGCGGAGTATCGCTGTTCGGTCCGGGTTCGATCAGGAACGGCGTCATCCGCAACAACCACGTTCACGCCATGAGTTCGTCCGGATCGGCGAGCGCCGTTGGCGGTGGTATCGAGGTCAGCGGCGGCGCAACGGGGCCCGCGCCCGACACGCTGCGCAACACGCCGGTGAGCGGTAATACCGCTACGGCCACCGGGCATAGCGCAACGGCCCAGGGCGGCGGCATTTTCGACATGGGCGTGCCCAACGGGCCGCCCGGCGGACCTCTGACCCTGATCAACAGCAACGTCACTCACAACACGATCAGCGGAAGCGCCAAGGCCACCCTTCAAGGCGGTGGCATATTCACCACCTTCAAACTCACGCTCACCAACAGCTCTATCACTGCCAACACGCCGGACGAATGCTCGGGCAAGGGCTGCTGAGTGGCACGCGGCGATCCGGAACGATCCTGATCGCCGCGAGCACAGCAGCCGGTCGCACCGACTTACGACTATCACCACGGGAGACCCAGATGAGACTATGTTCGCTTTCGACCCATCGACGCATCCGCTCGGCGGCGGGCATGGCGATCGCCTCGGTAGCGACTCTAGTGATCCTCGCTGGTGGCGCGAGCGCCGCAGCGGCAGGAAAAGGTTTGGCTTGGCGCGGCTTTGGTTTCCCGTCGCCCGGGGTGGCTCCCTACGCGCGCTTCGACGGGATCTTCGGCCAGTTCGGCTTTCCGGCTTTGGGGAGCCACGGGATTGGCGGCGCGACGGCGCTCACCGTCCCGGTCGGGGCGGCCCCCTTCGCGGTCGCCGTCGATCAGGCTACGCACACGGCGTATGTCGGAAACACCATCGGAAACACCATTGACCCCGACCAGACCGTGTCGGTGATCAATACCGACACGTGCAATGCAGCCGTGGCAACGAGTTGTGGACAGGTACCCCCCGTCGTCACCGTCGGACCTGCAGTCGGCCCAGGTATTGTCGATGCGGCAGTTGACGAGAAGACCGACACGATCTACGTAGTCAACCTCGGCACCAACACCGTGTCGGTGATCGACGGAGCGACGTGCAACGCCTCGGTGACGACCGGCTGTGACCAGACTCCCGAAACGGTGACCGTCTCCGGGAACCCCGACGAGAGCCCCGACGGCGTGGCCGTCGACGAGGCCACCGACACCGTCTACGTGGCCAACGTAAACCTCAGCCCGACGCCCGTTGACGGCACGGTGTCCGTGATTGACGGCGCGACGTGCAACGCCACGGTCACTTCTGGCTGTGGTCAGACGCCAGCGACGGTCACTGTCGGCGTCAGCCCGGCGGTACCGGCGGTGAACCAAGCGACCGACACCGTGTACGTCCCCAACGCCGGCGACGGCACAATCTCGGTAGTCGATGGTTCGACGTGCAGTGCGACCGTGACGACGGGCTGCGGAAACACTCCGGCGCATCTATCGACCGGCGGCGCCCCGAATGCGGCTGCGGTCGATCAGGCCACCGACACCGTATACGTCGCGGTACCCGCCGACGTGGGTTTCGGGTCAGTCGCCGTGATCAACGGCGCCACCTGCGATGCCACCGTGGCATCGGGGTGCGGGCAGACGCCCGTGAGCGTGCCCGCTGGCGTCAACGCGGACGACCTGGTCGTGGACCCGGATACGCAAAGCGTGTTCGTGGTCAACCAGAATGACAGCACGGTGTCGATCATCGACGGTGCGATTTGCAACGCCCACGACACGGCCGGCTGTGCCCAGCGTCCGCCAGTCGTCGCGACTGGGTACTACCCTGGGTATCTCGACATCGACATCGCCAGCGACACGGTATACGTCGCAAACTACAGCGAGAGCACAGTGTCTGTGCTCAACGGTGCGTCTTGCACGCTGACAGACCAGCGCGCCTGCCGACACGACGCGCCGACGACGACGGCCGGTAACCATCCGCAGGGAAGCGCTGTCGACAATGCGACCGACACGATCTATGTGGCCAACCAGAACGACGGTGACGTGTCCGTGATCGACGGCAGGGCCTGTAACGCGGCCCTTGCGATCGGTTGCGGACGCGGTTGGCCGACGGTCGCCGGCGGCGCGGGTGCGCAGGCCGTCGCCGTCGACGAGCAGACCGACACCGTCTACGTCGCGAACGAGGGCGCCAACACGGTTTCGGTGATCAACGGGGCGACGTGCAATGCCCGCATCATCTCGGGCTGTACCCAAAAGCCCGCGACCGTCACGGTCGGCGCCCAGCCGGTCGGCCTGGACGTCGATGAAGCCACCGACACCATCTATGTCGCCAACGCCGATTTCAACCCAGGCGGGCCGGGCACGGTATCGGTGATCGACGGGGCCACCTGCAACGCGACCGTGCGGTCGGGCTGCGGGCTGACGCCTCCCGCGGTGGCGGCCGGCAACGGACCGTCCGACGTCGCCGTGGACCAGACGACCGACACGGTCTACGTCACCAACCAAGGCACCAACCCCGGCGTTGGCCTCGGTGGGGTCGCGGTGATCGACGGCGCAACGTGCAACGCACAGGTGACCTCGGGCTGCGGCCAGTCGCCGTACACAATCACCGTCGGCACGAACCCCTGGGGGCTGGCGGTCAACGCGACCACCGACACCGTCTACGTCGCCGACCAAGGCACCGGGGTTGGCACCGGCGATATCTCGGTGATCAACGGCGCAACCTGCAACGCCATTCGTCAGACCGGCTGCGGACAGATGCCGTCGACGCTCGGCGTCGGTACCGCACCGTCCGAGATCACCGTCGATCCGATCAGCGACACCGTCTACGCGACGTCCGCTATCGACTCCGACACGGACGTGTTCACCGGGTCGCGGTGCAACGGGAACATCACATCGGGGTGCGCGCAGACACCGGCAAGCGTGCCGATGGGTGGCTACCCGGGCAACCCGGTCGTTGACGAGACCAACGGCACCGTCTACGTGCCCGACAACGAAGACGGAGAGGTTTCGTACTTCTCGGCAGGGTTTTAAGCCGGTCGTACCACGACCCGCAAGGGGTCTCTCGGCCTCGTCTCGAAGAGCCCAACGGGACGACGCGCAGCAAGGGCGGACTGCGCAGAAAGCGCAGTCCGCCCCTAACCGCCTGTCGTAGGTATCTCCAAGCCGGAGAGGGGACTCGAACCCCTGACCTATCGCTTACAAGGCGATACTACGGTCTCGCTGAAAACGCCCGCTTTGCCTGCAAATACGATTGTTTCTGGAGGCCTCGCAAACGTAGCTTTTCGGCTGATTTAGGCTGAATTAGGCCCTATTAAGGCCAACGGGGCGCACCGTTGGCCTTAACGAAATCACCCGGTCGAGGCACTCTATGCGGCGGCCAGACTCTCCCAATCACGCGGCACCAGTCGCCGGGGCCGATCGGGGTGGGCTGTTGTTGCTTTGGCCTGGCGAAGGCACAGCACAGGCCCCGTGGAGGTGGCCGCCTCCTACTCGTCCATCGGGGCGTATGGTCGGCATCGGGTGAGACGCCGGTTTCGCGGCGGCAACGTAGTGCTCCCGGACGCTTGCTCTGTCGCTGGCTCGGGCTCGTTTCTCTGCTAGCCTCGCCGTTGAGGGCATCCACCATGATGTCGGCGAGCATGCCGGCAGCATGATCTGACTTCCGCGGTTCACAAATGTTCGAGCGGAGGTCGCTTTGCCTGGTTCGCCGGAGTCGCAGGGATATCTCGTCGGAGGCTCTGCAGCGTCGTCAGCACTTCTGCGTCGCGACGGAGGTTCGTCGGAACGAACCTGCGGTTACGTCCACTTGAACCGCAACGGTCGTGCTCGGTGCCACCGCGCCGCACGGGGAGCCGGCACTCCGAACCCGCAATCCGCACGTCCACCTGCCACTGCATACGGGAAGAGAGAATCATGAGCCAACAGCAACGCGACGCCCTCGACGAGCTGCTGCGCAACGGCCCACTCGATCTGGGGGGCGACGTCAAGGAGCAACGGGTCATCTTTGAGGAGATGATGGGGGCGATCCCGGTCCCCGACGACGTAGCCGCCTCGCCTGGGAGTCTCGGCGGGGTCCCCGTCATCAACGTCGACGTGGAAGGCACCGAACCGGGACCGGTGATCCTCTATTTCCACGGCGGGGCGTACGCCGTCGGGACAGCCGCCTCCTCGGTTGGCCTCGCATCAGATCTCGCCCGTCGCGCGCACGCACAACTGGTTTCCGTCGACTACCGGCTCGCGCCTGAGCACCCCTACCCCGCCGCCCTCGATGACGCCGTGGCCGCCTACCGCGGCCTGCTTGCCAGTGGACAGGCACCGTCAGCGATCGCCCTCGCCGGAGAGTCCGCCGGGGCCGGACTCGTTGCGGCGACCCTCGTCGCGCTGAAGCGCGCGGGGGTGCCACTGCCGTCAGCCGCGGTGATGATGTCCCCATGGGTCGACCTGACCCTGTCCGGGGACAGCATGCGCGAGAAGGCCGCGCTTGACCCCGCGCTCACACCAGACGGGCTCAGGCGTCGCGTCCGCGATTACGTGGGGACCGGCGACCCAGCGGACGCGCTTCTCAGCCCGATCTTCGCCGATCTGACCGGGCTCCCACCGCTGATCATCCAGGGCGGCTCACACGAGATCCTCCTCGACGACGCGACCCGCCTCGCAGCCCGAGCGGCAGCCGCGGACGTGGACGTGACGCTACAGGTCACACCGCAGGTCCCCCACGTGTTCCAAGGATTCGCTTCGATGCTCGATGAGGCCGGCGTGGCTCTCACGAAGGCCGGCGACTTCCTCCGCGCACACTTCGCCGCCGACTCCGACGAGGTGCTCGGCGAACCGGTCACCGCGGGGAGCACCGCCTGATCGATATGCCGCCCGCGCCGTCCTCACTGGCTGACGTGGGGACAAACAGCTGGCAGCTTTGCTGCCGGCCGCACTCGTCTCTCACCGGTGCGGCTCCCAGCTGCTCGGCATCCCTGCGCAGAACGAACCCGGGACTGTCGCCGAGCCACGGCGAACGCCAGCAACGAGAGGATCCGATGAACGCTACGGCAACTAACCCCAACAAGAGTGCGGCGACGAACTCGCCGAGGACCGTGCCCAAGATTCTCGCCGTAGGGGCGGCGGGGGCCTCCGCTGGCATGGTCATACCCGAACTGGCGAAGCGTGGCGCACATGTCCGCGGGCTTATCCGCGACCCGAAGCAGACGGCCGCGGTTCGCAACCTTGGGGCGGCTGAGACCGCGGTCGGGGACCTGAGCGACCGGCGAAGCATGGACGCTGCGCTGGAGGGCATGGATTCGATGTTCTACATCGCCCCCGCGTTCATGCCCGATGAGGCTGAGATCGGCGTCAGCGTGGTGGCCGCAGCAGTACGAGCCGGGGTACGCCGGGTCGTGTTCTCCTCCGTCATCGATCCCAGCATCAGCGAGCTGGTGAACCACAGCGCGAAGGCCCCCGTTGAGGAAGCGATCATCGAGTCCGGCATGGAATACGCGCTGCTGCAACCCGCTTTGTTCGTCCAGGGCATAGCGCGTAGCTGGCAAAACGTCCTTGAAACCGGAGTGTTTGCCGAGCCGTGGTCTCCTGACACGCGCTTCGCGAGGGTTGACTATCGCGAGGTGGCCGAGGTCGCAGCGATCGCGCTGACCGAGGACAGGCTGCTCTACGGGACCTATCAGTTGTGCTCTGAAGGCAACCTGAACCGACATGAGGTGGCCGAACTGATGAGTGAGGTGCTGGGCAGGCACATCGAAGCCGCTCGGGTCGGCGCACCCAGCGACAACTCCACCGGCAACGGCGTCCCGGCGGCGTCCCCGATGGAAAAGATGTTCGCCTGGTACGACAAGCGTGGCCTACTGGGAAATGCGCTGACCTTGCGGGCGATCCTCGGACGAGAGCCAGGGACGCTCAAGGCCTATATCGAGGAACTGGCCGCGCCCGCATCTCCATCAACAGCAGGAGGATCACGATGAACGCCACAGCGAGCACAGCGCCTCTCACGTCGGCGATCCCCGACGACGACCCTACGCGAGAGGCTGCGGTGGCGCGGCCTGACGACGATCAGACCCTGCCGCACTGGGGCGTGGTCGGGGACACCTACACGATCCTGATCAGCGGCGAGGAGACCGCCGGTCGCTACACGCTGATCGACATGCACGTCCCGACGGGCGGCGGTCCGCCGCCCCACCGACACGACTTCGAGGAGATGTTCAGCGTGCTCGAGGGCGCGGTCGAGGTCACGTTTCGCGGCGAGACGAAGACCGTTAGCGCCGGAGAGACGTTCAACGTCCCGGCCAACGCGCCGCACGTCTTCAAGAACACATCGCACCAGCCGGCGCGGCTGCTTTGCATGTGTTCGCCTCCCGGCCAGGAGAAGTTCTTCGCCGAGGTCGGTATCCCGGTTGCGACCCGAACAGAAGCACCACCCAAGCTCAACGAGGCGGCGCAAGAGGCGTTCATCGCCAAGGCGATCGCCCTCGCACCCAAATACCGCACAGAGCTCCTCCTCCCCTAACACGATAAGCAGCTCCGAAGGCTCAGCGGTTTGACTCGCTTCCTGGGATCGTCGCCAAAGGGTCATCGGTACCCCAATGGCACTGAACCCCAGCTGATCCGCCACAAGGAAGGACCTCACCATGCGAGGGCGAGATCCACGGACGCGAAGCGCTCAACCAATGGGTCGGCGGCATCAACACGCTGCTCCCCGACCTGAACTTCGAGATCGCCGTCGGACCGATCGCAACCGACGAGTACCTCGTCGTGCGCTGGAAGGCGCAGGGCACCTATGGCGGTGGATACCCGGGCGCGTCTGACGATGCGATCGGCTCGGTCATCACGTTCACCGGCACCGACACGCTCCGCGTCATCGACGGGATGCTGGCCGAGTACTGGGCCAACGCCGACAGCCTCCTGTTCGTGCAGCAACTCGGCGTAAAAGAAGTCCCCGGCGCCCGCGGCTAGAGCCGGTCCCACGCCACCACGAGAAGGCTGCCCCTCATGAAGTTTCTCGC
>CAZABN010000027.1:0-22205 GCA_964483345.1 uncultured Solirubrobacteraceae bacterium | reverse complement strand
GCGACCGTCGAGAGCTACGCGCTCGGCGTTCGGTGCGTGCCGGCCGGCGTTCGGTGCGTGCCGGCCGGCGTTCGGTAGCGCAGGCCGTCGAGCGCCAGCTCGAGAATGTGGTCGATCTGGCCGGGTTCCGCGGCCGGGATCTTCGCGACTGCGCCGACCATCTGGATGATCTCGCCGAGATCGGTGTCGGCGCGGACGACCTGCGCCTGCTGCGCCCGTGCCAGGAGCGGCTCGCCGGCGGCGAAGAGCCCCTTGCGGCAGCCCTGGAAGAGACTCGCGTCGCGGTCGACATAGCTCAGCAGCTCCTGCGCGAGCGCCTGCTTGGTGGCGAGGTATGCGACGAAGCGGTGCAGCCAGCCGACCAGTGCGTCCCATGGCGGCAGCTCGGCCAGATCGGCGGCCGAGCGGCACAGCGCCTCGACCTCGTCGACGTAAACGGCCTCGAGCAGCGTCTGGCGATTCGGGAAGTGGCGGTAGAGCGTGCCGATCCCGACGTGTGCGCGGCGCGCGATCTCCTCCAACGATGCCGAGGTCCCGCCCTCCGCGAACGCCTCGCGCGCAGCGGCGATCAGCTTCTCGTAGTTGCGCGCGGCGTCGGCTCGCCTGGGGCGGTGGGTGGCGAACTCGTGGACGGTCTCGGTGGTGTTCATGAGGTCTCGCGATCGGGCTTGACAAAACGGAGCGATCCTCCGTATAGTACCGGAGGCAGCCTCCAATTTGCCTGGAGGGTGCCTCCACTTTAGCACCGGCGTCGGCACGCCTCAACAGTTGGGATCCGCAGATGAACATCGCCTCGCTCTCCACTCCCACCAGCGACCGCCGTCGCTGGTTCGCCCTCGTGGTGGTATGTCTGGCGCAGCTCATGATCGTGCTCGACACGACGATCGTGAACGTCGCGCTGCCCTCGATCCAGCGCGAGCTCCACTTCGACCAGGGGAACCTGACCTGGGTCATCAACGCCTTCCTGATCGCGTTTGGCAGCTTCCTGCTGCTAGCCGGCAGGCTCGGGGACCTGGTCGGACGCAAGCGTGTCTTTCTCACCGGCGTGATCGTGTTCACGGCCGCTTCGGCGCTCTGTGGCCTGGCGCCGAGCGGGGGATTGCTGATCGCCGCCCGCTTCATCCAGGGTGTGGGGGCCGCACTCTCGGCATCCGTGATCCTCGCCATCGTCGTCACCGAGTTCCCGGTGCCCAGCGACCGCGCCAAGGCCATGAGCGCCTACGTCTTCGTCGCGGTGGCCGGCGGCTCGCTCGGCCTGCTCGCCGGTGGCGCGCTCACCCAGGCGCTGAGCTGGCACTGGATCTTCTTCGTCAACCTGCCGATCGGCGTTGCGACCTTCGCACTCGGCAAGGCGCTGATCCCCGCCGACCGCGGAGCCGGACTCGCAGGTGGCGTCGATTGGCTCGGCTCCCTGCTCGTGACGGTGTCGCTGATGACGGCTGTCTACGCGATCGTCCAGGCGACCAGCCACGGTTGGGGATCGGGCCAGGTGCTCGGCTTCGGCGCGCTCGCGGGCGCGCTGATGACCGCGTTCCTGACGCTCGAGTCGCGGATCGCGAACCCGATCATGCCGCTGCGGATCCTCCGCCTGCGGGGTCTGGTCGGCTCGAGCGCGGTGCGCGGGTTCCTCGTCACCGGGATGTACTCGACCTTCTTCCTCGGCACGCTCTACCTCGAGCACGTGCTCCACTACAGCGCGCTGCGCACCGGTCTCGCGTTCCTTCCATGGACCGTGACCGTCGGCATCCTCTCGCTCGGCCTGACCGCCCGGCTGATCGCCCGCTTCGGTGCGATGCGCGTGCTGCTGACGGGCCTGGCGACGATGATCGCCGGGCTGGCGCTGCTCACCACCGCCGGCGCGCACGCCGCCTTCTTCCCCACGATCTTCCTCGCCTACTTCGCGATCGGCCTGGGGGCCGGGAGCTCGTTCACGCCGCTTCTGACGATCGCGATGGCGGACGTGCCCGCCCAGGACGCAGGCCTCGGATCGGGCATCGTCAACCTCTCCCAGCAGGTCGCCGGCGCCCTGGGCCTGGCGGTCCTGGGCACGATCGCCACCAGCCACAGCAAGGCGCTCGAGGCGCATGGACAGACGCTCAGCAGCTCATTGCTTGGCGGCTATCACCTCGCCTTCGCCGTCGGCGCCGCGTCGATCGCGGCGGGAATCGTGCTGGCGCTCGTCGTGCTCGCGCCGCTCGAGCGCCGCACGCGAGCAGCCGCGCGCCTGGATGGCGAGCCTGTCCGGCTGTTGCACGGGGGCGAGGCGGAGGCGAGGCTGGATCGCCAGGCCGCGTAGCGCGGGACGCTCGGGCGAGCGGAAGGCGGCTGCGGCGAGGTCGCCGGCGGTGCCGGGCGACTCGCAGCGGCCCATGCTCGGCCGCCGCCGCGCCGGTCAGTCGGCGGCCGCGGCGGCCCTCGCCCGTAGGGTGCCCGGCGGCAGCTCGCCCTCGGCCCTCGCGCGTGTGAGGACGGTGGACCACCACGCGAGATCGTCGAGCGTGATCGAGAGTGCGATTTCGGTCGCGCGGTTGGCGGGCCGGCCGTCGTCGCCGAAGGCGTCGGCGACAAACGGTATGAGCACCGTGTTGCGCAGCGGCACGGCCTCGGTCTCGATCGCGATCAGCGCGAGGTGCTCGACCGCGCGCGTGCCCGCCGCGATGCCGACGCTGTAGCCGACGAACCCGATCGGCTTGTTGCGCAGCGCCCAACTGACGAAGACGCTGTCGATCGCGTTCTTCAGTTGACCGGGGACGCTGTGGTTGTACTCGGCGGTCACGATCAGGTAGGCGTCGCCTTCCGCGAGCTTGTTGTTCCAGGCCTTCACCAGCGGATCGGAGTACGTCGGATCGGCGAAGTCGCCGATCGTCCCCATGTGCTCCTGGAAGAACGGCAGCTGCCAGTCGCGCAGGTCGAGCAACTCGACGTCAAACGCTCCGTGGTTGCTCGCGCGCTCGATCACCCAGGGGAAGACTCGCTCGGCGGCACGGGTGGGGCGCGTGCTTCCGACGATGATCTGCAGCTTTTGCATACGGGCTCCTATTGACGGTTGTCAAGGCGATCCTCACCATACCGGCGCGCGTGCGAGGGCCCGCAGCGCGGACCGGCCGGGGCGCGGCGGGCGTTGGCGAGCGCCGCCGACGATGGCGCGGCGAGAAACGCTGGCGCGAGTGCGTCGCGGGCCGCTAGGCTGAAGTCGTGGCGGGCGGACGCGGCTTTGCGATGGTCCTCGCGGGTGGGGAGGGGAAGCGGCTTTGGCCGCTCACCGACGACCGGGCCAAACCGGCGGTCCCGTTCGGCGGCAACTACCGACTGATCGACTTCGTGCTCTCGAACCTCGTCAACGGCGAGTTTCGAAGGGTCGGCGTGCTCACGCAGTACAAGAGCCACAGCCTCAACCGGCACCTGGCGACGACCTGGAGCTTCTCAACGCTGCTCGGCAGCTACATCGCCTCGGTGCCGGCGCAGATGCGGCGCGGACCGCGATGGTACGCGGGCTCGGCTGACGCGATCTATCAGAGCCTCAATCTCATCTTCGACGAGCGACCCGACTACATCGTCGTCTTCGGCGCCGATCACATCTACCGCACCGACCCTCGCCAGATGATCGCGCAGCACCTCGAGTCAGATGCCGGGCTCACGGTCGCGGGGATCCGCATCCCGATCGAGCAGGCCGAACGCTTCGGCGTGATCGAGCCCGAGCAGGGCGGTCCCACGATCAGCGCCTTCCACGAGAAGCCCGCCGAGATCGGTGGGCTGCCGGATGCGCCAGGCAGCGTGCTCGCGTCGATGGGCAACTACGTGTTCGACGCGAACGTGCTGATCGACGCCGTCACCAGCGATGCTCAGGACGAGGACTCGACCCACGATCTTGGCCGAGACGTGATTCCTCGCCTCGTCGCCGAGGGAGCGGCCGAGGTGTGGGACTTCGCCGCCAGCCAGGTCCCCGGGGTGGTCGGGCCCGAGCTCAGCTACTGGCGGGACATCGGGACGCTCGACTCCTACTACGACGCGCACATGGATCTGATCTCGCCCGAGCCGGCGTTCAACCTCTACAACGAGCGGTGGCCGATCTTCAAGTCGCACGAGCCGCTGCCGGCGGCCAAGTTCGTCCACGAATCGCCGGGGCGAACGGGCATGGCGCTCGATTCGATGGTGTGCGCGGGCGTCGTGGTGTCGGGCGGCATCGTGCGCCGTTCGGTGCTTTCGCCGGGCGTGAGGATCCACTCGGGCGCGGAGGTGGAGCGCTGCGTACTGCTGCACGACGTCGACGTGGGGCGCGGCGCGGTCGTGCGCAACGCGATCGTCGACAAGAACGTGCGGATCGCCCCCGGGGCCCAGATCGGCGTCGATCCGGCAGCCGACGCTGAGCGCTTCCACCTCTCTGACGGCGGGGTCGTGGTGATCCCGAAGGGCGCCAGCGTGGATGCCTGAGCCGCGCGTCGCCCTGCTCACGCGCGAGTATCCCCCTGACGTCTACGGCGGCGCCGGCGTTCACGTCGAGTATCTGGCGCGCGAGCTCGCCCGGCTCGTCGATGTCACCGTTCATGCCTGGGGCGACGTGCGCCGCGCGACGCCGCCAGGCGGGCCGGCGGTCGTCTCCTACCGTCCCTGGGACGCACTCGCCGGGCCGGAGGCCTTTCGCGCCGCGCTCGAGGCGCTGTCGATCGACCTCGCGGTCGCGGCCGGGACCGGCGCCGCGAACCTCGTGCACAGCCACACTTGGTACGCGAACCTCGCCGGCCACCTCGCCGGCCTGTGCCACGGCATCCCGCACGTCGCGACCGTCCACAGCCTCGAGCCGATGCGTCCATGGAAGGCGGAGCAGCTCGGCGGCGGCTACGCCGTCTCGAGCTTCGCCGAACGCACGGGCCTCGAGGGCGCCGACGCAGTCATCGCGGTGTCGGCCGGCATGCGCAGCGACCTTCTGCGCTGCTACCCCGCGATCGAGCCCGAGCGCGTGTGCGTGATTCACAACGGAATCGACACCGACGAGTACCGTCCGGACAGCGAGACCGACGCGCTCGAGCATTACGGCATCGACCCTCAGCGCCCGACCGTCGTGTTCGTCGGCCGGATCACGCGACAGAAGGGTCTCGGGCACCTGCTCGACGCGGCCGAGTTGATCGACCCGAGCGCGCAGCTGGTGCTCGCCGCGGGCTCCCCCGACACGCCGGAGATCGCCGCCGAGACCGCGGCGCAGATCGAGCGACTGGGCCGCACACGCGACGGCGTGACCTGGCTGCCCGACCGCCTGAGCCGGCCCGAGCTGATCCAGATCCTCAGCCACGCCTCGGTCTTCGTGTGCCCGTCGGTGTATGAGCCACTCGGAATCGTCAACCTCGAGGCGATGGCCTGCGAGGCGGCGGTGGTCGCAACCGATACGGGAGGGATCCCGGAGGTCGTCGAGGACGGCGTCACGGGGCTGCTGGTCCCGATCGAGGCACGCGACGATGGCTCCCACGAGCCGGTCGATCCAGCCGCGTTCGCTCGGGCGCTCGCCACGCGCATCAACATGCTCGTTGGCGACGAGGAGACGGCACGCGCGCTTGGCCGCGCCGGTCGCCGGCGCGCGGTGGCGCATTTCAGCTGGCCGTCCATCGCGGAGCGCACGGTCGAGCTCTACCGCGGTCTGCTGTGAGCTCGGCCGGAGCCACAACGCCGCACCCGGGCCGGGTATCCGCATAGGCTGCAGCGGTGCCGTCATTTGCCGCCCTGCTGGCTGAGCGTGGGGTCCTGCTCGCGGACGGCGCGACGGGCACGAACTACCAGGACATGGGCATGGCGGCCGGCGTGGCCCCCGAGCAGTGGGTGATCGACGCCCCGGAGCTCGTGGGGGAGCTGCATCGCCGCTTTCTCGACGCCGGCTCCGATCTGGTGCTCACATGCTCGTTCGGCGCATGTGCGCCGCGCCTTGCGAGGGGGCCGCTGGCGGGCCGTGCCGGCGAGGTGAGCCGTCGAGCGGCCGAGATCGCTCGCGAGACAGCCGGCGCCGAACATCTCGTCGGCGGCTCGATGGGGCCGACCGGCCAACTCGCCGAGCCGCTCGGCCCACTCACGCGCGAAGTCTGTGTCGGCGCCTACGCCGAGCAGGCGCAGGCACTCGCCGACGGCGGTGCCGACCTCCTCGTGCTCGAGACGTTCTTCGCCCTCGAAGAGGCGCTGTGGGCGATCGAGGGCGTCCGTGGCGTGAGCGACCTTCCACTCGCCGCCTCGTTCAGCTTCGACCAGGGGACTCGCACGATGATGGGACTGACCCCGACCGCGGTCGTGGCGGCGACCAGGCCCCTCGGCCTCGCCGCGGTCGGCGCGAACTGCGGCCGCTCGCTCCAGGACACCGATGCACTGGTGACGGAGTTCGTCGCGGAGTTGGACGCACCGCTATGGATCAAGCCAAACGCCGGGGTGCCGAAGGTCGTCGGCGACTCCGTCGTCTATGAGGTCACCCCCACGATGCTCGCCGAGCATGCGCTCGACTACGTCGCGCGAGGTGCCCGCATCGTCGGCGGCTGCTGCGGTTCGACGCCCGAGCACATCGCCGCGATCTCGCTCGCGCTCGGACGCTGAGCGGCCGAGATGTTCGATCCGGAGCGATCTCCTTCGGCGGGGGCCATCGAAGCGGTTCGCCGCCTGGCCGGCTCGGCGGCCACGATCGAGTCAGCGCTGAGACTCGAGGGTGGCACGCACGCCGCCACCTGGAGGGTGGAGACCGCGAACCCCCCACGGACGGTCGTCGTTCGGCAGTTCCCGCCTGGTGACGCGGCCGGCGCACACGAGGGCCGGGTGTTGCAGGCGCTCGACGGGCTTGCGGGGTTGGCGCCGGTGCTGCTCGGCAGTGACCTGGATGGTCGCTGGTCGGAGTACCCGACGAACCTGATCAGCTGGCTCGACGGTCAGGCGGACATCACGCCCACCGCTCCAGAGGCTTGGGCAACGCAGCTCGGCCACGGCCTGGCCACGGTGCACGCGAGCTCCAGCGATGAGCTGTCTGGTCTGCCGAGTGTGTTCGAGGCCGGCGGGGGATCGCGAGAGGCCCTGGAGGGCCCACTCGCGCGACGGATTCGCTCTGACTGGTCGCGGCTCACCGCGTGCGCGCAGGTGTTCACGCACCGCGACTACTGGTCGGGCAACGTCGTCTGGCGAGACGGGTTGTTGACTGGGATCGTCGACTGGTCGGGCGCAGCCCGCGGTCCGCGTGGCTTCGACGTGGGCTGGTGCCGTCTTGATCTCGCTCTCCTCTTCGACGAGCGGCTCGCCGACGTCTTCCTGGCGGCCTATGAGCATGCGGCCGGTTGCCCGGTCGCCGACGTGGCCCTGTGGGACCGGTGGGCGCTCGCGCGCTCGCATCGCACGGTCGAAACCTGGGCGGCGAACTACCAGCCGTTGGGCCGTGCTGACCTCGATCGCGATGAGCTTCGACGCCGTCACTCCGAATGGACAGGCAGCCTGCTGTGAGGGGCCGCGGTCGATCCTGAAGGCCCCGAACTGCGCCGACGCCGAGCTACCAGCGTGAGCCGCCGGTCAAGATCCGCCGGAGCAGGTACAGGTCGAGGACGAGGGGGGCGACGAACACCAGGCCCCACCAACGCGCACTGGCGCACAGCACAACGATGACGACGGTGATCCAGACGGCGAGCAGCCCGCGGATCACCAGCGATGACTTCCGGTGTCGCAGATCCCAGTGCACCTTTGTCCCACCGTACTCCCAACCAGTTCTCTCCGGAAATCGCCCCGTTCAAACGCTCACGGTCACGTAACGCGCCTGACCGCTGCTCCTCGCGGTCTGCGGGCGGTGGATCTAGGCCGCCCGGAAGAGCCGGATGTCGCCGCTGCCGGTGCGGGCCCTGACCGTGATCGCCCTACCGGCCGTGGCCGGCCGCTCCTCGACGGGGAGCTCGGAGTTGACCCGCCCGGAGCCGGTCGTCACGTCCAGCCGGGCGGCCTGACCGGCGGGGATGCCGATCGCGAGCTCGCCGGTCCCGCTGGCGACATCGACGTCGCCATGCACGGCCCCCAGGGTCGTTGGGCCCGAGCCCGACCGCGACCGTGCCGGCCCGTGCACCGCGGCCACGTCGAGCCTGCCGCTGCCGCGAGCGGCTGAGAGCACGCCGCCGATCTCGCCGAGCCGGGCGTCCCCCGAGCCCGACCTCAGCTCCACCGAGCCGCTCACGCGGCCGACCCGACACGTACTGCTGCCGTAACGCACGCGGAGATCGCCGTCCACCTCGTCCAGCGAGATCGCCGATGCGCCGGAGGCGATGTCGGCGGTGCCACAGCGTCCGTCGACGGCGATGTCGGCGGTGTTGGTCGTCGCCTTCACCGCGGAGCCGCTGGGCACGGTGATGGTCACGTCCATCGTGTCACGACTGTGCCGGCGTCCGCCCAGGATCGGCAGGTCAAGGATGCCGCCCTGCCGCGGCGCCATCACGAGCAGCGTCGATCCACGCAGCTCGACGAGCGTGCGCTCGACGATGTCGGAGTCGGCGACGCGGGGCACGAGGCTGACGCTCGCCTCCGTGAGCGCGTAGCGTGCGTGCACGGTGAGCGAGCCACTGCCGACGCGCAGCTGCAGGCTCGCCGGTCCAGGGAGTGGGAAGGTCGTGGTGGTCATGGGTCTCCTCCTGAGTTAGCCGTTGATCCAGCCGGTGATCCGCTGGGTGTTGTGACCGCGCCCGGTGGCCCCGGACCGTCCCGTCCAGCCGCGAGCGCCGGCGCCGGTGGCCAGCGCGTTGGTCGCCGCGCGGACGAGCCATGTGTTGATCGAAAGCCCCTCGCCGCCCGCGGCCGCCTCGACATCGGCCTTCAACGCCTCGGACAGGCGCAGCGAGATGCGGGCGCTGGCGTCGCCGTCGTCGGCCAGGCGTGCGGACGGCTGCGGGTCGCCGATCAGCACGTCGACGCGCAGCTGGTCGCCTTCGAGCCGCACCGATACCGCCGGCGAGCCCGGCACGTCGAGCAACGCAGCCGTGATCTCGTCGGCTGCCTCAGCGAGCGCATTCATGATCGCGAGCCGGACGGCCGGTTCGACCGTCGTCGCGAGTGTGGCGGCAATCTGCTGGGTCCGCTCGTCGCCGAGTGCCGCCGACGCGCCGAGCTGCTCGTGAACCTGGTCAATGAAGTCATCCAGCTGCATGACGTCAGTATAGCATCAGTTGCGACATTAATACAACGTCGCCATGACATCAGCCACGGTCGAGCGGAACCAGCCAGCATCGGGCCGCGTCAGCAGTCCGACCGGTGACTGGCGTGCGGGCCCCCGGGGGAGACGGGATGATCTGCCGTGGCGGGCCACACGCAGGGGCGTGCGCTCGGACCGCCGCTGAGGCGTACGGCCCGTACGCCGCCGGTCTTGGTGTGGATGTCGATTTGGGGGGTTGGCGTTCGTTTAGATGACGAGGGTCGGCATCGGGCCGGCCAAGCGATCACAGGAGACTCTCTGATGAAGCACTATCTGTTGAGCGTGTACCACCCCGACGTCACCGAGGGTGCGCCGCCACCGGCGGACATCGAGCAGATCATGGCTGACGTCGGCGCTGTCAATGACGAGCTTCGGGCCGCCGGGGCGTGGGTGTTCGCGGGCGGTCTGCACCCGTCGAGCACCGCGACCGT
This sequence comes from uncultured Solirubrobacteraceae bacterium, assembly GCA_964483345.1. GTDB lineage: Bacteria > Actinomycetota > Thermoleophilia > Solirubrobacterales > Solirubrobacteraceae > Palsa-513. The sequence continues at coordinate 12,599 of CAZABN010000027.1, read as the reverse complement.
GCTCAGGCTGACCGGCGGCGAGGTGCTGCTCACCGACGGCCCGTTTCTCGAGAGCAAGGAGCACATCGGCGGGATCTGGGTGATCAAGGCCCCCGATCTCGATGCGGCGCTCGGCTGGGGCCGCAAGGCCGCGCGGGCGTGCCGGATCCCCGTCGAGGTTCGCCCGTTCCAGGAGGAGACGCAGGACTGACTGCGCCGCTTGAAAGCAGTCGCGTTGCACGGGTGTTCCGTGAGGAGCACGGGCGGGCCGTCGCCGTGCTGGTCCGCGTCTTCGGTGACATCGACATCGCCGAGGACGCGGTCCAGGAGGCGTTCGTGCTGGCATGCGAGCGCTGGCCCCAGACGGGCCTGCCGCCAAGCCCCGCCGGCTGGATCATCACCACCGCCCGCAACCGCGCGATCGACCGCCTGCGCCGCGAGTCCTCGCGGCCGGAGCGACACCGGCAGGCTGCGTGGCTCCTCGCCGGGCGTCGGGATCAAGGCGCAACGTTGGAGGGCTCCGTGACGGACGACCGGCTGCGGCTCATCTTCACCTGCTGCCACCCCGCGCTCGCCCAGCCCGCGCAGGTCGCCTTGACACTGAGGCTGCTCGGCGGACTTCAGACCCAGGAGATCGCTCGCGCGTTTCTCGTGAGCGAGAGCACGATGGCCCAGCGACTGGTGCGCGCCAAGGGCAAGATCCGGGACGCCGCAATTCCCTACCGAGTTCCCTCCGACGCCGATCTCCCCGATCGGCTCGGATCGGTCCTGGCGGTCATCTACCTGATCTTCAACGAGGGCTACACGTCAAGCGCGGGAGACCGCCACGTGCGCGTCGAGTTGTGCGACGAAGCGATCCGGCTCGCACGTCTGGTGTGCGCGCTGATGCCGGACGAGCACGAGCCGAGAGGGCTGCTCGCGCTGATGCTGCTCGCGCACGCGCGCAGACAGGCGCGCACAACCCCGTCCGGTGATCTCGTGCTGCTCGCAGAGCAGGATCGCTCGCTGTGGGACCGCGCGCTGATCAGCGAAGGCCAGTCGCTGGTCCGCGAGTGCCTGCGCGCGGAACTCCCCGGCCCGCATCAGATACAGGCCGCAATCAACGCCGTCCACGCCGACGCGGAGAGCTACGAGCAGACCGACTGGCCGCAGGTGCTCGCGCTATACGACCAGCTCTACGCGGTCAGCCCGTCCCCCGTGGTCGCGCTCAACAGGGCCGTCGCCGTTGCCGAGGTCAGCGGCCCCAGTGCCGCGCTCGAGCTGCTCGACGAGCTGGACCTCGACGGCTACCAGCGCTACCACGCGATCCGCGCCGACTTCCTGCGGCGCCTCAACCGAAGCGTCGAAGCCAAGGACGCTTACCAGGCGGCGATCACGCTCACCGACAACCCCTCCGAGCGCCGCTTCCTCCAAGGCAGGATCCGCACGCTCGCTGCTCAACGGCCATGAGCCGGGCGGGGGATGCGATCAGGCGGGGCCGGCGAGCCCGTCCCAGGACCACCCTGGGATCGACATGCCGTCCGGAGCGTCGGCGGAGTCGTGATAGCGCGACATCGAGTGGTTTGTGGCCCACGCGAAGTAGTCGTGCAGAACCTGCCTGAGCCTGTCGTCCGCGTCCAGGCCGACGTCGGCCAGGGCCTGATCGAAACACGCGATCGCTCTGCGGTCCATCTCCTCGTGAGGCCCGTTGCCACTGTGAAGCCGCACGACATACGTCTCGTCGCCATAGGCCGCCGAGTAGCTTGGCGGCCCGCCGAGTGCCTCTGCCCAGTACGCCGCCAAACGCTGGGTGTGCTCGGCGTCGAAGCCGTGGCTGAACGCGTGGCTCACCACCTCGTCGGCCATCACCCGCTCGTGCCACGCATCAGCCAGCGCAAGCAGACCAGCCTCTCCACCCGCAGCGTCGAACACCGTCTGCACAGCCGCAAGCTAGCAAAGGCCTCGCGATCCGGATGGCGTCCGGACTGAGTGTGCTGGCCGTCTCATCCGTGGCGTAGCCGCTTCGCAAGCAGTGGCTGTTGGGCACGGCTCGCGTCCGCGCGCCCCCGGCCGGCGGGCGCAGCGTAACTCTGCGACGTGAGCCACTGCCGCTAGTAGCCTTGGTTGCCGTGACTCCTGCGTACGCCTCGACGCCGGGTGACGCCGTTGCCGTCGACGCTGCTGCCCGGATCCTCGCGAACGTCGAGCGGGTCGTGGTCGGCAAGCACGACGAGGTCGCGCTGGTCCTCGCGGCCCTGATCTCCCGCGGGCACGTGCTGCTCGAGGACGTCCCTGGTACGGCGAAGACGATCCTTGCGCGAGCGATCGCGCAGTCGGTCGGCGAAACCACGTTCGCGAGGATCCAGTGCACGCCCGATCTTCAACCGACCGACATCACCGGGCTCTCGATCTTCGATCAGCGTACCCGCGACTTCGAGTTCAGACCCGGCCCCGTGTTCGCCAACGTCGTGCTCGTCGACGAGATCAACCGCGCGATGCCGCGAACACAGTCCGCGCTGCTCGAGGCGATGGCCGAGCGCCAGGTGACCGTCGACGGCGTGACGCGCGAGTTGCCGCCGCTGTTCGTCGTGATCGCGTCGGAGAACCCGATCGACCAGGAGGGCACGTTCCCGCTTCCCGAGGCGCAGATGGATCGCTTCGCGGTGTGCGTGCGTCTTGGTTACCCGCGCGAGGACGAGGAGGTCTCGATCGTCGTGGCGCAGCGTCACGGGCATCCGATCGAGCGTCTCCAGCCGGTGGTCGGTGCCGAGGAGCTTGGCGCGCTCCAGCGCGCGGTCGAGGAGGTGTACATCGACGAGCTGGTGCTGCGCTGGACGGTGCAGCTCGCCCGCGCGACGCGCGAGGTCGCCGGGGTTGCGATCGGGGCGTCGGTGCGCGGGAGTCTCACGCTTGAGCGCACTGCGCGGGCGTGGGCGCTGCTGGAGGGCCGCGGCTACGTCGTGCCCGAGGACATCGAGCGGCTGTTCCTGCCGGTGCTCGGCCATCGCCTGCTGCTGACCGCCTCCTACCTCGCACAGAGTCGCGCGCTCGGACGCGACGAGGCGCTCAACCAAATCCGCGAGCGTTGCCTGGAGCTGGCGCCGCCGCCGGCCCCGGCCACGGAGTGATGAGCCCGGTCGTCGGCGGGCGGACCACGTTTCCCCTCGTGCCGCGGCGGCGCTTGAGCGGGCTGCCGCTCGGCGAGGTGCCGGGCCGCCGCCGCGGCCACGGCAGCGACATCATCGGCCATCGCCTCTATGAGGTGGGTGACCCGGTCACGAAGATCGACTGGCTTGCCTCGGCGCGCCTTGCGAGCGCGAGCGGTCGCGACGTCTTCATCGTTCGGCAGCAGGCGGCCGACGAGGCGCCGCGGGTCGTGATCGTCGTTGACCGCAGGCCCGAGATGAGCCTCTACCCCGCTCCGCTGCCGTGGCTCAAGAAGCACGCGGCGGTGCGCGAGGCGGCCGACGCGATTGCCGCGAGTGCGGCAGCCGCGCGCGCGGACACGGCCGCGCTCGACTTCGGTGGCGGCGAGGCATGGTGGGTGCCGCCTGGCCGGCACGACCGTCGTTGGCTGATCGCCGAGCGTGAGGGCGGCGACACTCCCTTCGCGGCGCCGCCGGACGCGCTCGAGCGGTCGTTTGAGGTCCTGGCAGCGCATCGCCGTGAACTGCCGCCCGGCAGCTTCGTGTTCGTGCTCTCCGACTTTCTCGGCCCCATGCCGGCGGAGCCCTGGCTGCGCGGGCTCAGCCACGGGTGGGATCTCGTGCCCGTCGTGATCCAGGATCCGGTCTGGGAGCAGAGCTTCCCCGCCGTCGGTGGCGTGGGTGTTCCGATCGCCGAGACGCGAAGCGGGGACGTTGCGCTGGTCCGCATGAGCCGCCGCCAGGCGAGCAGGCGCCGCGACGCAAACGAGCAGCGGCTTGCGAGCCTTCTCGTCGACTTCGGGGCGCTCGGACTGCAGCCGGTCGTGCTCGGGACGAGCGAGCCCGATGACGTCGATGCCGCGTTCATCGCGTGGGCGGAGCAGCGCACGAGCCGGGGATGGGGGCGTTGACGCGTACGTCCGCGGCCACCTCGGCGTGGATTGCCGGCGTCTGCGGCCTTGCGGCCGCGGGCGCCGTGGCGGCGCTCCTGGCGCTCGAGCACTCTGCCTCCGCGCCGGTCGTTGCGCCGACCGCGCGCATCGAGGTCGCGGCGAGCTTCGACCCCCCGGTCGTCCTGTTCGGCGATCGCATCCTCGCCCGCGTGGTCGTTGCACTCGACACGCGCCGCGTACAGCCGCAGACGCTGCGGCTCACTGACCATCTCGCGCCCCTGACTCAGCTCGGCACGGCGGGGACATCGCACATGACGCAGGGCAGTCTCGAACTCGTGACCTTCGTCGTTCCGCTCTCGTGCCTCACGGCTCCGTGCGTTGCTCGCAGCGGCGTGGTGCGGGTCGTCCTGCCCCTCGTTCACGCCTCGGTCCTGGAGCGGGACGGACGGATCGTGCGGGCCTCCGCCGCGTGGCCGACGCTATCGGTACGAGGTCGAGTGACGGCAGCGGATCTCGCGGCACGCACGCCGCCGTTTGCGGCCGATACGACGCCGCCGGCGCCGACCTACCGGATCGCTCCCGGAACGCTCGGCACGTGGCTCACCTTGCTCGCCGTGCTGTGCGCTGCGGGCGCGCTTGCCTTCGCCGGCTGGGAGGCGCACCTGCGTATCGGGCGTCGCCGTCGCCAGCCCACCGCGCTCGACCGGGCGCTTCGTCTCACGCGCGAGGCGGAGCTCCGTCCCGCGGCGGATCGGCGCCGCGCGCTCGCGTTGCTCGGACGCGCGCTCGAGCGAGATCAGCGGTCGAGTGCAGTGCGTGAGCTCGCCTGGTCGGAGGCCGTCCCCGAGCCAGACGAGCTCGAGCGGCTCGTCACCGATATCGAACGGGGGGGTGGCCGGTGAACGCGGTCATCCCGCTTGCCGACGCGCCCAGCTTCCGCAGGCGCGCGGTCGCCACCCGCGTTTTATTGGCGGCGCTTGCGGCCGGTGCCGTCGCGGCTACCGTCGGCGTGCTGCTCGTCTCCCGCTTCTCGCATTCGCTGACGCTCGTGCTGCTGCCCTCGCACGCGAACGTCGTGGTCGTGATCGACCTCTCCGCGAGCATCGACAGTTTCTCGCCGATCGGCAGCACGTTGGCGGCGGTGTCGCGAAGCGGCGACCGCGTGGGCCTCGTCCTCTTCTCCGACGACGCCTACGAGGCGCTCCCGGCCGGCACGCCCGCGACCGATCTCGTGCCGTTGGTGCGCTACTTCACGCAAACGGCTCCTGGCCTGTATCCCCTCAACCCCTGGGGGAGCACGTTCACGGGCGGCACGAACATCTCCGCAGGTATGGGGATGGCGATCGATATGGCCGTGGCGCAGCGGCCGCGGGCGGCGGTCATGCTGATCAGCGACCTCGACGACAATCCCAACAATCTCCCGGCACTCACCGCGTTGGGCGCGGTCGCCCAGCATGACAAGGTGCCGATCCGGATCGTGGGCCTCCACCCAGCGCCCACCAATGCCGCGTATTTTCGAAACGTCTTCGGGCGGAGCGCGTCGATCGTCGAGGCGCCGACCTCTTCGCAGGCTGCCCGGCAGGAGCAAACGCCGTTTCCGTGGATGCTCGTCGCGCTCACTGTCGCGGCTGCTGCCGCGCTCGCACTGCGCGAGGGCTGGGCGCCACGACTCGTTTGGAGGCGCTCGCGGTGACGGCGCTGCGGCTCACGGCGATCGCGATCCTGGCCGCGGCCGCCGTCATCGCGGCCCTGCTCGCTGCCGACGTCCGTGCGTGGCCGGTCACGCTCGAGAACGGCGACGCCGTGTTCGCGATTGCCCCGGGACGCGCCAGGTGGGTCCCGGCGACGAATCTCGGCGACCTCTCCAAGACGCTGCTTGGGACCGGCGGCGACGTCGCGTCGCGCCTGGCGCTCCAGGCCTATCGTGAGGCCGCGGGCGTCCAGCAACCGGGGATCAACCTGTTCCAGGTCCCGACCGAACGCCTGGCCGCGATCAACGCATTGAGCGGCCCGGCGGATTCTGCGAATCCGCAGGTGGCCGCGCAGGCGCGGACGCTGCTCGGGATCCTGACCTTCGCTGAGGCTACCTCTGGCGGCGGGATCTCGACGACCGACGTTGCGATCGCCGAGTTTGCTGACGCTGTCCGTGTCGAGCCCAGCGATACCGCGGCGAAGTTCGACCTGGAGCTGCTGCTGCGCCTCACCGCGGCGAACGGGCAACGGAGCGGACACCGGCTGGCCCACGGGTTCGGCCGAACCGGGCATGGTGCGTCTGGCGCCGTATCGGGCAGCGGCTTCTGATGACCTTTCTGACGCCGCTTGGGGCGCTTGCGGCATTGGGCGCGCTTCTCCCGCTCGGCGCCGCGGTACACGGCCGCATTCGCGCGAGCGCCGTCGCGTGTCAGCTCGGGCTCGACCCGCCGCGGCGATGGTGGCTTGGGACGCGCACCGTCGTAGGCGCGGCCGCGATCACGTTGCTTGGGCTAGCGGCGGCCCAACCGGCGCTGACCGATGAGGCCTTCGTGCGAGAGCGAACCGACGTCGCGGTGCTCTTCGTGCTCGACATTTCGCGATCGATGGCGGCCTCGGTCACGCCGGCCTCGCCGACGCGTCTGGCTCGAGCGATCACGGCGGCGGTGCAACTGCGCGCCGCGATTCCCGAGGTGCCCGCGGGAGTGGCCACATTCACCAACCGCGTCCTGCCCGACCTTCTGCCGGTGGCCGACGTCGCCAGCTTCGACACGGTCGTGCGGCAGGCCGTCACGATCGAAGATCCACCGCCGAGCACGCAGGCGGCGCGCGCAACGAGCTATGCGAACCTCGACGAGATCGTGACCGGCAACTACTTCGCGCAGGGTGTCAGGCGTCGCGTGATCGTGCTACTGACCGACGGCGAGAGCAACCCCTTCGACCCGGGGTCACTCGCTGACCAGCTCAGCCCCAAACACGGATATCGCTTCCTTGCGGTCCGCTTCTGGAACCAGAGCGAGGAGGTGTTCGACGCAGACGGACGGCCCGAGGCGGCCTACCATCCGGATCCCAGCGGGCGTGTCCTGCTCGCTGTGCTCGCGGGGGCGCTCGGCGGACGCGCCTTCGAGGAGGGCGAGGCCCAAGCGGCAGCGTCATATCTGCGCCAGCTCGTCGGCCGCGGGCCCACCGGTCACGCGCGAGGCGTGCCCGGTCAGCGCGCCCTGGCTCCGTACGTCGCCGGGCTCGCGCTCGCGCTGCTGCTGGCCGTCACACTGCCGCCGGGTCTTGTCGGCCGGACGCTTCGTCGCTCCTCGGCGAGTTGAGGGCGACGCACCGGGCTGTGCCCGCCCGGCCCGGCGGCACGTCTCGGTTTGAGCGCTGCGGCCGAGGGCCGGGGGAACGCCCTGAAAGCTGCGAAACCCCGCTGATCACTGCAAGCCCTCTAACGGACTCGAACCGTTGACCCCTTCCTTACCATGAAACTTTTGGACCGCCACCAGCGCCTAAGTAAGCCTATTGTCGCCTGCAATATCGAGCTTTACGGAGTTCGACGACGCTAGCGCAAACAGGCGCAAATGGGCGGTGCGAGTGACTCCAAATGGCTACCAGATCCGGTAGCCGATCCGGGCGGTCCGGGTCCGCGGAAGCGTCCCGCAGCATGTCGGAGACCGCCGTCGCGCGATAGGGGTCTAGGCGTGTCGGCCGAGGCCCAGCTCGCACTCGCTCACGCTGGTCATTGCGGAAGCGCTCGCGCGGTCGACCGTCTCAACCGCTACTCGTCCGCAGCCGAGCGTGTGGCGCGTGGCTGACCGGACACTCGCAAATCGCGCGGTGCAGCAACGCGACCAAGTTGTCGCGGGCTGCTGCTTTCCTGAGAAGCGGCAGAGCACGACCCCAACTGTCGCGGCCGGCTCCTTCGCCAAGGACCAGCGGGATAGCTTCGACGATCGGCTCCCTGAATGCAACGTGCGGTGGCCGCTGCTAGAGTTGCGTTGCTGGCCGAGGGCTGCACGCGATGCGGTTTGATTCGGGCGCGGCGGAGGGGCTCGCGTGAGGTCGAGCATCGACGAACGATGGCGCGGAAGTTTGGGCCGTGCGTGTGGCCGTGGTCGGCATGGATTAGCGGTGGTGGTTGTCGCGCTGTTGGCTGCTTCGTTCGCGATCGTCGCCGCTCCCGTTGCGGCGGCGCCGCCGTCGGCGCCGAGCACGCCCGCGTTGACGGAACTGACAGAGGCACAGTCGCAGCTCAGCGCGCTCGAGGCCGGTGCCGACGCGCGCGGGAAGGCGGCGCTCACTGACGCGGTCGCGCAGCTCGGCGCGGCCACAGCGCAGAGCCTCTGGGCTGACGCGAGCGACGTTGTGCCGCCACCGGAGGGCGATGCGGTGTTCACGGCTGCCGGCGCGGCGATCCGTGATCTCGTGAGTATCGCCCGTGATCCGTCGGTTCCTTCCGCGACGCTGGGGGCCGTCGGCGATGAGATCCTCGGCGCTTGTGGGGAACTTGCGAGCGGTGCACTTCATGCGGCGGGTCTTCCGTCCGTCAGAGCCGCGTCGGTGGGGGTCGCGCAGTTGGACTGGGATCGTGCGTTTGCGCGGCTGGGCGCTGAGATCACCGCTCAGGTTGCGAGCGTGCCGCAAGCCGGTGTCGACGCGGCTGCCGAGGCATCGCTGCACTCGGCGAGTGCGGGGCTTTATTCCTTTCCGGCGCAGCTCGTGGCGCCGCCGTTGACGAGTGCCGGCAAGCCCGACGTGTTTTTCTACGGGGCGGAGGCTTGTCCGTTCTGCGCAGCCGGCCGGTGGTCGATCGCACTCGCGCTCGCGCAGTTCGGCAGGTTTGCACCGCTCGCCCTGAGCGAGTCAGCGACATTCGATCTCTATCCCGCCACGAACACACTGACCTTCTACAACTCGAGCTATACGAGTCCGTTCGTTGCGTTTACTCCTGTCGAGGCGTACACGAACCAGCCGGGCACGCCGCCGAGCTGCGGCTTCCCACCGTGGGGCGCACTGCAGACGCCGACGGCCGGCGAGCAGCAAGTGCTGAACGAATTCGACTCCCTCTTCGGTTGCCCGGTCTTTCCCTTCCTGGACGTGGCGAACCGGTGGGCGACGGTCGGACCCTACCCGAATCCCGCAGTGCTCCAGGGTATGTCGTGGCGCCAGATCGCGGGTTCGTTGTCGACGCCCGCCGCGGCAGCCGCGGAGGAGATCGACGGCGGCGCCGAGATGATCGCTGCGCAGATCTGCGAAGCCGACGGTGAGCAGCCGGTCCGCGTCTGTGGCGACCCGGTCAACCGCCAGTACCAGCAGCTGCTCGCGACCGCGCCCACCGACGTCGATGGAGCGAACGAGTTGACGAGCGTGTCGTGCCCGTCAAGCGCGTTGTGCGTGACCGTAGACACCGCCGGAAGCGTGTTGGTATCAGACGATCCCGGCGCTCCCACGCCCACCTGGAGCACCCCCGCGAACATCGACGGCGCGAACATCTTCGAGAGCGTCTCCTGCCCATCGGTCTCGCTATGCGTCGCCGTCGACTTTGCCGGTAATGCGGTGGTTTCGCATGATCCGGGCGCGACGACACCAAGCTGGAGCGCGCCCGTCAAGATCGACCCCGTGGCCGCCCTCGTCGGCGTCTCGTGCGTCTCGCCGTCTCTGTGCGTCGCCGTCGATGCCGCCGGCGACGCACTCGTCACGCATGATGCGAGCGGAGCGACGCCGACCTGGAGCGCCCCCGCCAACATCGACGGCACGAACGTGCTGCTCTCCGTGTCGTGCGCCTCTACGTCGATGTGCATGAGCGTCGACGCGGCCGGCAACGCGCTAGTGACTCACGACCCGGCGGCGGCGACGCCGACCTGGAGCGCACCGGCCATGATCGACTCCAGCAGCTACCTCAACACCGTGTCCTGTCCCTCGACAGCTCTGTGCGTGGCGACCGACGGCGCGGGGAACGTCCTCGAAACCGATGATCCGTCGGCGGCAACGCCGACCTGGACGGCGCCCGCCAACATCGACGGTGCCAACCAGCTGACCGTCAGCTGCTACTCCACCTCATTCTGCGTGGCCGCAGACTCCGCGGGGAACGTCCTAGTAACCCACGATCCCGGTGCGACCACGCCGGTCTGGAGCACTCCTAACCAAATCGACCCGGCCGGCTTCTTCCTCGCCGTTGCGTGCCCGGACGCCTCACTGTGCCTCGCCACCGATTCCCTCGGGCACGCCTACGAATCGCGCGACCCGACAGCCGCGACGCCGACCTGGAGCGGGCGCGCAAATATCGGCTGACCCTTCCCCGCAACCGCGCGAACGCCGCGGGTGAAAGCCTGACGGTCCTACGCGCCGACCTGACGTGCCGGCTCTCACGCGCCGTGCAAGCAGGCGCCGCGTTTCGGGCCGACGATGTGCCTGCTTTGCGCGGAGGGAGGCCGTAAGACAAGTACGAGGACCTGCGCTGTCGCTTTCGCCAAGCCCAAGCGACAGCCCAATACGACCCCACCGACGCGACTGCTCCCGCGTGCGAGCGACCGTCTCGAAACGACGCGCGGAGCTAGCGCTCCGGACGATCAGCAGTAGGCCGGCACCGTACCCGACCCGCCCCTGCGTCGAGGGTGGAGCAGTCGTCTGCCGGGAGCCGGGCTGCACCGCCACTTGGCGCGCAGCACCCGGGAGCCCGTGGCGATGCCACCATGCTACTATGCGGCCATGGCGAAGAATCTGACGGTGCGGCTCGATAGCGAGCTCGCGGCGGACACCGAGGCGCTTGCGCGTGCGGAGGACAAGAGCCTGAACGAAACGGTCAAGCTGGCGCTCAAGGAGGCCGTAGAGCGGCGCCGCCGTGACCCCGAGTTCAAGGCGCGTCTGCAGCGCATCATCGCTGAGGATCGCGAGCTGCTCGAACGCCTCGCGAAGTGAGCGTCGCGTACGTCGACCTGGTCGACTACGTCGCGATCGCCGCTGAAGTCACCGGCCTCGAGGTCGACACCCTGATGCGCGTCGCAAAGCTTGGACCTCGCGGACTCCGCCCTGCACGCCCCGGCGGCAGGATTCGGCGATGCCGAGTTCTACACTGACTTTGTAGGCAAGGCAGCTGTGCTCGTCGTCCACCTCGCCAAGAACCACCCGCTGCCCGACGGCAACAAACGCGCCGCCTGGGTCACGCTACGCGTCTTCATCGAGACCAACGGCTGGACCTGGACCACGCCACCAACCGTCGATGAGGCCGAGCACGCGATGCTCGCTATCGCCTCGGGCGAGTGGGACGAGGCGAAAATGGCCGACTGGCTGCGCGCTCAACTCAGCGCCCCGAGCTAGCCCCACGAGGATCGAGTAGGCGCCCGCGATCGGCGATCGCAAATCTTCGAGAGCAGCCGCCGGGAACGACCAACGTCGCGTTGTCACCGGCCCGCGATGCACTCCCGCGGGCTGCTCTCCTCTGATCCCTTTCCTACCTGCAAAGGGGTCAAGCGTGGCAGGCGACCCGCGGGCTGGACGTAGCGCTAAAGCGCCAAGTGCGCCTATCTGCGCACTCGAGCGTCGCCCCAAGCACACCGGAAGGACGATGCGCAAATGGGCGCACGTGGCGGAGAGCGTGACCCCAATTGGCTTCCAAATGGCTTCCAAACCCTGCTTGTGGGTCGGAACAGCCGATCCAGCGGATTCCAAAGGTGCGCTCTGCGCAGGCAAAACCTCCTGAAGCCCTCTAACGGACTCGAACCGTTGACCCCTTCCTTACCATGGAAGTTGGGATCCGGGAAACGGGACGCAAGTAGTGCATCCGCCCTGTAAACACGGGCTTTGCCGTCTCGCTGGTCCACGCGTGCCGGCGCCTTTCGGCGGAGTTCGGTGTCCACACGGTGTCCAGACACCGGCCGTGGCCAGTCGGACTTGCGCCGGTGGCCGTCCCATTTGAGTCGGGTCAACAAGGGACCGGAGGCGCGGCGTCTTTCGCGCCAGCTGCTAATGGCTGCTCGGACGTACCGGCTGCTACGGCTCGATGAGGTTGCGCTCGGTGCACGCACGCAGCAGATCGTCGACGTAGCCGTGCGCGTCAGCCGTTGCCGCGTCAAAGTCGTCGCCGGCGTCGCCCTCGAACTCGGCTGCGCGGCGCGGCCCAACGCCCTGCGGATCAGCGAAGTCGTTGCCGATCAACACGAGTGCTCGTGCGACGATGTCGCGGTGGCGTGCGGAGTGCTGCACCAAGCGGTCCGCAATGTCGGCGATCCCCGCTGGCCAGCGCCGTAGGACGTAGACGAGGTCGTAGGCGTCCTTTGGCTCGCCGCGGTCGGCGAACGCGAAGGCTTTGAGCACGACGAAGGTTGCCGGACCACACACCGGGATCGTTCGGCGCACCTTCTCGCCCTTCAGCGTGAGCCCCTCGATGACGACCTCCAGGCGTTCGTCAAACGCGAGCTGCAGCCCGGGCGCAATGAGGGCGGCGAAGTCGCCCTCGAGTTGTTGGATCGTCCCGCCCTGTTCGGCTCCGGGGATCGGCGGGAGCAGGAAGTCGACGGTGACGTTCAGCTCCCCGAGCTTCCAGCGTTGCGGTGTGGGGTTGCTGCGGTCGTTGGTATCGGGCTCGAAGCCCTCCTGGCGGAGGCGTTCGCTGATCTCTGCATACCGACGGTCGTCGAGC
>CAZABN010000026.1:0-22562 GCA_964483345.1 uncultured Solirubrobacteraceae bacterium | reverse complement strand
CCTCGAGAAGCAACAGTTCGGCGCGACCCGGCGAGCACGCTGGTTCGGTCGCTGATGCACCTCACGGAGACAGGGCCCCGCGGGCTGTCCCTTCGCCGGGTAAAGCGACCGCCCGCTCGGTTCAAGCTACCGGACTCCTCCCGCGTGACACCAACCCGCTGCGGCGGAGTTCGAACGGCCTGGTGTGCGGGTTCCCGCCAGTCAGGGACCCCCGGGCGGGAACCGGCGAGACGTCTACGTACCCGCCTCGCGTTGGATCTCATTGGCCGTTCGGCGCTTCGTGAGATGGCCGCGGCGAGAACGTCCTCCGCTGCGAATGGTGCGGCGCCTAGTATGCCCTTGGTGCGTGGGCCGACGCGCGACCCCACTCGCCCGCCTGTCGACAAGCGGCCCGCCGTGCACGTGCGTCGGCGGATCAGCGCCGCAGTGAGCCGCGGCGCGCTCGGTCGAGCGATCCAGGACCAACGCTCGACCCTCCGGTCCAGTACTCGCCCCGGCCTTAAGCTCTGAACGCGTGGAGTGCGGACTCCGGATAGGCTGCGCCGGCATCACGGTATAAGCCCCTCGTCCGAAAGCTAACTCCCATGGCGCCCGCAAAGGTCTTCATCGGGTCTCCAGGCGAAGCCATAGGCCTTGCGACCACACTACAGGGCCTGCTCGAAAGGGACGCATCCGTTCGGGTTTGGAACCAGGCCGTCTTCGAGCCGAATCGCAGCACGCTTCAGGGTGTGCTCGCGGCTACCGACACATACGACTTTGCGTGCTTTCTTGCGCCGCCCGTGGACACCACGGTTTCCCGCGGCGCCGAGCAGAACGTCACACGTGACAACGTGATTTTGGAGTACGGACTCTTTCTTGGCCGTCTGGGCCCTGACCGCGTCTTCTTACTTGCTCCACGGGGTGCGTCGCTAGCACTTCCCAGCGACCTTGCCGGCGTTACCTACCTCGACTACAAGCCTGTCGACGCCGACAACCCCGCCTCCGCGGTTCTAGCGCCCGTGGCGCAGTCGATTCAGGAGAAGATCAAAGAGGTTGGACCGCAGCCGCGCCAGGCTCCACGCCGTTACGCTCCCGTTCTCGAGCGCGGGAGCGTCGACCGCGTCGCCGGGCTTTCCGACGCAGCTCTCTACTTTTCACGTCAACGGTTTGGCTACAAGGCGGACATTCGGCGTCTACTGCTCCGACGCGAGGTCATTCCCGGATACTTTTACTACGCGACCGAGGTGGGCGCCGAGTATTGGTTGCGCATGTCGTCAAACCCCCGATACCGATTCAGGAACAACTCCGTTCGGCTGTTGTCGCGCGCGACCGCCGCGGTCGTCGATGCAGTCCTAAGTGACAGCGCAGGCCCACGCGCGATCGATCTCATATCCCTGGGGAGCGGCGATGGCGAGAAGGATCGCGTCTTGCTCAAGGGTCTTAGCGACGCGCACCCTGACTCGTTGACCTATTACCCGCTCGATATTTCTGACACGCTCATCGTCGAGTGCGTGCGGAACGTCCACCGGCAAGCGTTTGACTACGTCGCCGGCCTTAAGACTAAGGCCATCATTGGCGACTTTATCGACCTTGGCGTCTTGAAGTCGGTTTACGAGGACCAACCCAATCCGAACCTATTCTCGATTCTGGGAAACACCTTCGGCAACACCGACGAGGCCAAGATTATGAACGCGTTACGGGACTCAATGTATCAGGGCGACTTTGTCCTGATTGAGATTAATTGCGACGTCGACGAGGTCGATGAGAGCGGCTCGTTTCTTCGGAGCGACGAGACGCTAGCGTATTCCTGCCTCCCCATCGCCATGGTGGACTTGGAGGTTGATCTCACCAAAGCGTTTGTGCGGGAAGACGACCAGTTGAGCGTGTTTCAATGCGCCAAGAGCAGCGCGACCTATTATGCCGACGTCGAGCTCGACGGTCAGCGCGTCGAAGAGCTCCCGCTAGCTTACGACCATCGCTACGTGCTTGATGAGTTCCAGGTCGAGCTGGCTGAGTCGTTAGATGTCGAGATCCTTCTGGCGGAGCGGTACGGCAACGCCGCGATAGTACTCGCCCGAAAGTAACGCGGTCGCGCGTGGCTAGCTTTCTTCAAGGCGCCGCATTCCGCTCGTAACGGCGTCCGCAGGGTCCCGCTCGCCTGGTCTTCGGCAGTGTCACGGCTAGTCCAGGTCCAGACCCCGCTATCTACTATCCCCCTACACCCCAATCCCCACATACTTGACCGACAGATACTCCTCGATCCCCTCGGCGCCGCCCTCGCGCCCGAACCCGGATTGCTTCACCCCGCCGAACGGCGCGGCCGTATTTGACGGCACGCCCTGGTTGAGGCCGACCATGCCGGTGTCGAGGGCTTCGGCGACGCGCAGGGCGCGGCCGATGTCTGACGTGAAGACGTAGCCCATCAGGCCGTACTCGGTGTCGTTGGCCTTGGCGACCGCCTCCTCCTCGGTGTCGAAGGGGACGATCGGGGCGACCGGGCCGAAGATCTCCTCGGTCAGGACGCGGCTGTGGTCGGCGACGTGGGTGAGGACGGTCGGGCGGTAGAAGTAGCCGGGGCCTTCGAGTGGGCCGCCGCCGGTCAGCACGGTCGCGCCGCGCTCCACCGCGTCGGTGACCAGCTCGTGCACCTTGTCGCGCTGGGTCGCGTCGATCAGCGGGCCGACGTCGGTGTCGGGTTCGACGCCGCGGCCGAGGCGGAGCTGCTCCATGCGGGCGGCGAGGCGGCGGGCGAACTCGTCGGCGACGGGCGCGGCGACGTAGAGGCGGTTCGCGGAGGTGCATGCCTCGCCCATGTTGCGGAGCTTCGCCATCATCGTCTGGTCGATCGCGAGCTCGAGGTCGGCGTCCTCGAAGACGAGCAGCGCGGCGTTGCCGCCGAGCTCCATCGAGACGCGCAGCACGCGGTCCATCGCCCGGCGCGCGAGCAGCCGACCCACCTCGGTGGAGCCGGTGAACGACAGCTTGCGAAGGCGGGGGTCGTCGAACAGCGGATCGGTCACCGCGCCGGCGTGCGAGGTGGTGACGATGTTCAGAACCCCGGCCGGTAGGCCGGCCTCAGAAAAAATCTGCCCGAGTGCGAGCATCGACAGGGGCGTCTGCTTCGCGGGTTTGACGACCATCGTGCAGCCCGCGGCGAGCGCCGGGCCGATCTTGCGGGTGCCCATCGCGAGCGGGAAGTTCCAGGGGGTGATCAGCAGGCACGGGCCGACCGGCTGGCGCATCGTCAGTAGCCGCGCCTTGCCGTTCGGGCTGACCGAGTAGGAGCCGCGGATCCGCACCGCCTCCTCGCTGAACCAGCGCAGGAAGTCGTTCGCGTAGGCCACCTCGCCACGCGCCTCGAGCAGCGACTTGCCCATCTCGAGGCTCATCAGCATCGCCAGCTCGTCGGTGCGCTCGTTGATCAGCTCGAACGCGCGCCGCAGGATCTCACCGCGTTCGCGCGGCGGATGGGCCCCCCACGCCGCCTGCGCGTCGTGCGCGGCGGCCAGCGCGGCGAGCGCGTCCTCCTCGCCGGCGTCGGCGATCTCGCACAGCGGCAGCCCGGTCGCGGGGTCCTCGACCTCGAGCCGCGCGCCCGACCGGGCGGGCCGCCAGGCGCCTGCAATAAACAATTCCTTGGGTGCTTCGCCTATCACCTGAGACTCGATCATGGGTTACCTTGGGAATGGTGGGCTGGCGTCATGCCGCAACAACTCTCGCCCTCGTCGCCGTGCTGGCTGGGGCGTCGGGCGCACAGGCTGCGTCCGTGCTCGTGATCGACGGGGCGGGTGACGGACATGGCGTGGGGATGAGTCAAACCGGGGCTGAGGGCCTCGCGGAGCATGGCTACAGCGCACGCGAGATCCTCGCTCACTATTACACGGGGACGACCGTCGGGCACCTCGCGGCGGAGGGCGGGATCAGCGTGCTGCTGCAGTCGGGACTGCGCAGCGTCGTCTTCTCGGGCGCCACGCACGCCGGAACCCGGCCCCTGCTCGCCGCGCACACCTACATCGCGACGCTCGCGCCGAACGACGAGATCGCGCTCGAGAGCGAGCACGGCCGCCTGCTGAGCTACCTCCCGGCGCCGCTGCTGATCAGAAGCGAGATCCCGATCCGCTTCGATGGCGCCGCATCCAGCGGGGTTATCAATGGCCGCTACCGCGGCAGCATTGACATCGTGATCGCCGGCTCACGCCTCGAGGTGATCAACCACCTGGGGCTCGAGGCGTACCTGCGCGGGGTCGTGCCGGACGAGAGCCCGTCGTACTGGTCGCCGGCGGAGCTTCAGGCGCAGGCGATCGCCGCTCGCAGCTACGCGTTCGCGAGCCCGCCGCAACAGGCCGGCTTCGACCTCTACGCCGACACGCGCTCGCAGGAGTACGGCGGCTACGACGCGGAGACGCCCTCGACCGACGCCGCGGTCGAGGCGACCAGGGGCGAGGTCGTCAGCTACGCCGGGAAGCCGGTCGTCACCTACTACTTCGCGAGCTCCGGCGGCGCGACCGAGGACGTCCAGAACGTCTTCTCCGGCTCGCCGCCCGAGCCCTACCTGACCGGTGTCCTCGACCCCTACGACGCGAACCGCTTCGGCCCGATCACGCTGACGCTCGGCCAGGCCGACCACCGGCTGCGCGCCCTGCTGCGCGGCA
Source organism: uncultured Solirubrobacteraceae bacterium (assembly GCA_964483345.1). GTDB lineage: Bacteria > Actinomycetota > Thermoleophilia > Solirubrobacterales > Solirubrobacteraceae > Palsa-513. Next base: position 17,931 of record CAZABN010000026.1, on the reverse strand, counting down.
CCCTCGAAGCGATCGACGTGACCGCGCGCGGCGTCTCGCCACGCGTCGTCTCGGCGACCCTGGTCGGCAGCGCCGGCACGAGCACCGTCAGCGGCGTCGCGCTCGCGAGCGCGCTCGGCCTACCCAGTACCTGGGACTGCTTCACCGTCTCCTCCTCGCTGGCCACCGTCGCCTCCGGCTGGGACCGCGCCTGCACGCGCCCGACGACGCTTGGCCGCCGGCCCTCGCACGCGACCGGGTCGACCGGCACGAGCGACGGCGGCGCGGTCGCACCGCGGAGTTACACCGGCCCGACGGGGCCGACCGGCTCGACCGGCACGAGCGCCGCGACGGGCCCGACCGGCACGAGCGCCGGCGGCGCCGTCGGACCGACGGCGTGAGCGAACCGCTGCTCGCGGTCGACGTGCCGTGGCTGCTCTATCGCTCCCACTTCGGCCTGCCCAGCTCGATCCGCGGCGCCGGCGGCGAACGGGTCGGCGCGCTGCTCGGCACCGTCAACACGATCCTCAGCCTGAGCGACTGGTGCACGCCGCGCGCGGTCGCATGCTGCCTCGGCGCGGAGGAGGCCGACTACCGCGTCGCGCTCTACCCGCCCTACCACGCGCACCGCGAGCCGATGCCGGCGGAGCTGCGCGCGCAGTGGGAGCGAGCCCCCGCGCTGCTCGCGGCGCTCGGCTGGACCGTGACCGCGCACGACTCGCTCGAAGCCGACGACCTGATGTGGTCCTACTCGCGGGTCGAGTCGGCCGCCGGCGCGCGCACGCTGATCTGCTCGGGTGACCGCGACCTCTACCAGGCGGTCGACGTTTACACCAGCGTGATCGAACTTCGCCGCGACGGCCCGCCCGCGACGATCGACGCCGCCGGCGTGCAGGCGCGCGCAGGCGTGCGGCCCGACCAGATTCCCGACCTGATCGCACTGCGCGGGGACCCCTCCGACGGGCTGCCGGGCGCGCGCGGCGTCGGCGCGAAAACCGCGGCGGCGCTGCTCACCGAGCACGGCACGCTCGAGGGCGTGCTCGCCGCGGCCGGCGACCTGCGCCCGCGGATCGCCGAGGCGCTGCGCGAACAGGCCGCGGAGCTGCGCGCGTTTCGCGAGATCGCGGTGCTCCAGGATGTGGCCGTGGAGCGCCCGCCGGACGGAGCGACCGACCGGGCCGCCGGCGCGGCGGCCGCGCGCGAGCTGGGGATGAACGGGCTGGCGAAGCGGCTGGAGGGGTGAGCGTGCGACGGTCGCTGCGCTGGTGTCTGTGCGCGAGCGTCCCGCTCGTCGCGCTCGCGCTCGCGGGCAGCCTGCGCGCCGCGTCGCCGCCGGGCTGGACGCTCGCCGGGACACTTGCGACCGGGGACGATCCCACCTTCGCCGGCAACGGCATCTCGGTCGCGCCGGGCGGCGGCGGCGTGATCGCGTGGGACGACTACCCGGACGAGGCGCGCTTCGCGACCTTCTCGAGCGCCAAGCCGCCGCGCCGCGCCGGCTACATCGGGAGGCCGCTGCTGTCGCCGTTCGCGCAGGGGGATCTGCTCGCGCTCGGCGGCGGGCGGGCACTCGTCGTTGGCGCGGAGCCCTCGACGACGACGCGCTTCTCGCTCGCGGCGGAGGAGCTCGGCCCGGGCGCGACCAGCTCGAAGCCGCAGGTGCTCGGCCGGCAGGACAACCGTGAGGCCGACGGCGCCGTGATGGCGGCCGCGGCCAACGGACGGCTCGCGGTGCTCGGCGCCACGCCCGACAACGCCGTGCTGAGCGTCGCAGCGCCGCACGGCCGCTTCGGTGCGCCGGTCGTGATGTCGCCGGCGGGCACGCTGACCGAGGGCGACAGCTTCGTGCCCGCGGCCGCGCTGGCGGTCGCGGTCGACGACGCCGGCGACGTGCTCGCGGCCTGGGTCCGCAACGGCGAGCTCGAGGCGCGCTGGCGCGACGCCGGCGGCCGGCTCGGGCCGCTCCAGCCGATCGCGCCGGTCGACTCGCAGGTCTGGCTGGCGGCGGCGCTCTCCGCGCAGGGAACGGCCGCCCTCGTCTGGGAAACCCAGGACGACGCCGACCCGGGGCGCCCGGGCCCCGCAACATCGGCCACGACGATCGCAGCCGCGAGCGCACCGCTCGACGGCAGCTTCGCGCCGCCGACGCAGCTCGACAGCTTTCCGGCGACCGCGGCGCTCAACGCTCCAGCCAGCGCCGCGCTCGCATCGGCCCCGGTGGTCGGGGTCGTGTTCAGCGGCGAGGACCCGATCGTGGCGTGGACCGGTCACTCGGGCGGCCTCTTCAGGATCAACACCGCGGACCTCGACAACGTCGGCTCCAGCGAGCAGACGCTCTCGAATCCGGCGCAGACCGCGAGCCTCGGCGCGCTCGTGGCTGCTGCGGGCGGCGGCGCGATCATCGCCTGGACGTCGCGGCCACCGATGTCGGGCCAGAACGAGGTCGACACCGCGCAGAGCGCCGCCGGCGCGCCGTTCGGGCCGGCGCAGCAGCTGCCGGGCGACGACTACGCCTTCACCTACTTTTCGAACCCGCTCGCCGTCGCGGTCGATCCGGTCACCGGCACCGCGTGGCTAGCGGCGGTCGCGCTCGTGCCCGAGCACCGCGCGAACGTCTTCAGGCTGTATCTCTACCGCGAGCCGTCGCCCTAGCGGGCGAAACCAGCCAGGCGGAGCCGGCAGGCGAAGCCCCTTAGAGAACCTTCGACAGGAACGCCCTCGTGCGCTCGTGCTGCGGGTTCGAGAGCACCTCGCGCGGGTCGCCCGCCTCGACGATCACGCCGCCGTCCATGAAGACGAGCTTGTCCGCGACCTCGCGGGCGAAGCCCATCTCGTGGGTCACGACGACCATCGTCATGCCGTCCCGCGCGAGGTCGCGCATCACGTCGAGCACATCCCCCACCAGCTCGGGGTCGAGCGCCGAGGTCGGCTCGTCGAACAGCATCAGCTTCGGCTTCATCGCCAGCGCGCGGGCGATCGCGACGCGCTGCTGCTGGCCGCCGGAGAGCTGCGAGGGGTAGCTGTCGCGCTTGTCGGACAGGCCGACGCGGTTCAGCAGATCGGTCGCCTCCTGGATCGCCTGCGCCTTGGGCACGTTTCGAACCAGGCGCGGCGCCTCGATCACGTTCTCCAGCGCGGTCTTGTGCGGGAAGAGGTTGAAGCGCTGGAAGACCATGCCGATCTCGGCGCGGGACCGGGCAACCTCCCTGTCGTGGAGCTCGTGGAGCCGGTCGCCGCGCTGGACGTATCCGACGAGGGAGCCGTCGACCCACAGGCGCCCGCGGTTGATCTTCTCCAGGTGGTTGATCGTGCGCAGGAAGGTCGACTTGCCGGATCCCGACGGGCCGATGATGCACATCACCTCGCCGCGGCCGACCTCGAGCGTGATCCCCCGCAGAACCTCCAGGCGCCCGAAGCGCTTGTGGACGCTCTCCGCCCTGACCATCGGCTCGGCCATCGGCTCACTCCCCCCCTTCGTGACGTTCGAAGGCCACGGGGACCATTGCGATCTGGTCGTGCTGCGCGGAGAAGATGCCGCGGCGCACTCGCTGCCACGGCGTCAGCGGCAGCTCCCGCGAGGAGCCGCGAGCGTAATAGCGCTCGAGGTAGTACTGCCCGACGTAGAGGACCGAGGTGATCGCGAGGTACCACAGCGAAGCGACGATCAGCAGCGGTTGGACGAGGAAGTTGTTGTCGTAGATGCGGCTTGCGGTGGTCAGCAGGTCGGCGATCGTGCCGACGGCAAACGCGAGCGAGGTCGTCTTCAGCATCGAGATCGTCTCGTTGCCGGTCGGCGGGATGACGACCCGCATCGCCTGCGGCAGCACGATTCGCCGCATCGTCTGCAGGCGTGTCATGCCGAGCGACAGGGCGGCCTCGTTCTGGCCCTCGTCGACCGAGATGATCCCGGCGCGCACGATCTCGGACATGTAGGCGCCCTCGTTGAGCCCAAGGGCGAGCACGAGGACCAGGAAAGCCGAGATCGAGTTGGCGTTGAAGCTGATGAACGACGGACCGAACGGGATCCCGAGGTGAAACACCGGGTACAGGGCGGCGATGTTGTACCAGAACAGAACCTGCGCGAGGACGGGCGTTCCGCGGAAGAACCAGACGTAGAGCCAGCCCGCGCCGGAGATCAGCGGATTGGCCGACAGCCGCATCACGGCGAGCAGCACGCCGAGCACGACTCCCAGAACCTGCGCTCCCGCGGTCAGCTCGAGTGTCACGAGCACGCCGTGGAGGACCTGCGAGGTGAACAGGTAGTGGCCGACGTGGCCCCAGCCGAACCGCTGGTTCGTGACGACGGATCTGACGGCCGCGACGGCGATCACCAGCACGACCGCCGACGCGACCCACCGTCCCGGATGTCTCACCGGGACGGCTTTGATGTCCTCTGCTTCGGGCTGCGGTAGGCCGACCGGCCCGCTGGCCACTGCCCGCCTCTGGCTCTAGCTCAGGAGGTCGCTCCGTTGAGAGCCGGGTGCGTGTCCGCGCCCGACTGCACGCCCCACCGCTTCAGGATCGTCGCGTACTGGCCGTTCGCGACCAGGTCCTTCAGCGCAACCAGGATCGCCTTGTCCAGCGTGCCGTCCTGCTTGGGCACGGCGATCCCGTACGGCGCCACGCCGTAGCTCTGGCCGACGAGCTTGAAGTTGCCGGAGGACTGCTTTACCTGGTAGGCGGCGACGGGCGAGTCGGCCATGCTGACCTGAGCGCGACCGCTGGCGAGCGCGAGGTTCGCCTCGGATTGCGTGTTGAAGGTCTCGACGGTGTCGGGCGTCTTGCCCTCCGCCTTGCACTTCGCCGCCTGGCTGGTCGCATCGGCCAGCTCGGTGGTGCCGGACTCGACGGACACCTTGAGACCACAGATGCTCGCCAGGTTCGTGACGCGCGGGCCACCCGAGGACTTCTCGAAGAACGACGTGCCGGCCTCGAAGTAGTCGACGAAGTTGACGGTCTTCTCGCGCGCCTTGGTGTCGGTGAACGACGACATGCCGATGTCGAACTTCCCGGACGCCAGGCCCGGGATGATCGTCGCGAACGTCGCGTTGACGACGCTGACCTTCAGCCCGAGCAGCGGGAAGATCGCCTTCGCGAGGTCCGCGTCCATGCCGATCACGGTCTTGCCGTCGGAGGCGAAGAACTCGTTCGGCGCGTAGCTCGCGTCGGCGGCGACGATCACGGTGCCCTTCGCCTTGATGTTCGCCGGCACGAGCGCGGCGGCCGCCTTGTCGACGGACGTCGCGGCCGATGAGGTGCTCGCGAAGACGGCGCCGGCGCCGAGCGCGGCGACCAGGACGGTGCGAGCGAATGCGGACCGAAAGACCTTGGCGTGCACGATGAGACCCTCCCAGGCTGTCAGGGGTGACCGAAGCGCGGGTAGCGTACTCCTCTGCGGCCGGGGGCGCGCCGGCAGGCGGGCGTCAGTCGGGCTCGGCGACGACGCGCACCGTGCGCAGCAGCCGGTCGCTCGCGCCGCGCACGCTTCCGCCGAGCTCGAGCGTGCGCTGGATGTAGTCGAGCGTCTCGGCCGTGAGCCGTTCGCCGGGGAGCACGTTGGGGATTCCGGGCGGGTAGGTCGCGAGCGACTCCGCGGCGACGCGTCCGACCGCCTGCGCGGCGGGCACGCTCTCCTGGTTGCCGAGGAAGGCCTCGCGCGGGGTCATCACCAGCTCGCCCCACGGTGGCGCGGGCGCGAAGGTGGCCGCCTTGCCGCCCTCGTCGAGCCCGGCGTGCTCCGCCGCGATGCGCAGCGCCGCGACGAAACGGTCGGCGAGCAGCTTCGACGGCTCGCCCATGCCGAACACGCCGACGACGACGTTCTCGCCTGCGAGCTCGAGGTGGATGTCGCCGATCTCGCGCAGCATCGTGGCGAGCCGGTGGCCGTCGACTGCCAGCCCGCGCACGTCGACGGCGAGGCGCAGCGGGTCGTACGCGAAGACGCCGGCGCGGCCGATGAAGCGCTCGTCGAGCACGTCGAGGCCGGGGATCGCCCGGATCTGCTCGCGCGCGGCGTCCGCGACGCGGGCGCTCTCGGCGATCAGCTCGCGCCCGCGCGTCGCGGCAAGGCGCCGCTGCGCATCGAGCGAGGCGAACAGCAGCGAGCTCGGGCTCGTCGACTCGGTCAGCGTGACGGTGCGGTCGACGACGTCGGCGTCGATCCGCGAGCCCTTGCCGAGGTGCAGCATCGCCGACTGGCCGAGGCTACCGACGATCTTGTGCGTGCTGGAGATGACGAGGTCGGCGCCGGCCGCGAGCGCGTGTTCGGGCAGGTCCTCGTGGAACGCCATGTGCGCGCCCCACGCCTCGTCGACGATCAGCGGCACGCCGTGGCCGTGGGCTACGTCCACCAGTCCGCGCACGTCGGCGGCGGAGCCGAAGTAGGTCGGCGAGACGATCCAGGCGCCGACCGCCCGCGGCGTCTCGCTGAGCGCGCGGTCGAGCGTCTCGGTCGTGATGACGTGGGCGATCCCGAGCTCCGGGTCGATCTCGGGCGCGACGAAGGTTGGGCGCAGGCCCGAGAGCACGAGCGCGTCGATCGTGCTCGAGTGGCCGTTGCGCTGAAGCACCACCTCGTCGCCGTAATGGGCGAGCGCGATGCCGGCGGCGAGGTTGCCCTGCGAGGCGCCGCTGACGAGGAACCAGGCCCGCGCGGCGCCCCAGGCCTCCGCGGCCAGGCGCTGCGCGTGCTCGAACGGCGTGGGTGACGGCCCGATGTCGATGCCCCAGGTGAGCGCGGGGATGTCGTGCGCCAGCGCAGCCAGCCCGATCACGTCGACGAGGTCGGGGTCGGCGCCCGGTCCCCCCTTGTGCCCGGGGATGTGCAGCCGTGCCGTGTTGCGGGCCGCGTAGGCGCGGATTGCGTCGAGGTACGGCGTGTCCTGCTGGGTCGGCTCGTGCTGGGCTATGGCCAGAGTCCTACCACGGCGGCGCCGGCGACGCTCACGGCGTGAACTTGACGGTGATCACGTCGCCGTCGCGCATCACGTAGTCGCGGCCCTCGAGCCGCAGCACGCCGCGGTCGCGCGCGCCGGCGTAGCCGCCGGCCTCGATCAGCTCCGCCCAGTCGACGACCTCGGCGCGGACGAAGCCGCGCTGGATGTCGGAGTGGATCTCGCCCGCGGCGTGCCAGGCCGTCAGCCCGCGCCGCAGATGCCAGGACTGTGCCGGCTTGGCCTCGCCGACGGTGAAGAAGGCGATCAGCTCGAGCAGCGCGAAGGCGCCGCGGACGACGCGCTGCAGGCCGGCCTCGCCGACCCCCATCTCGGTGCGCATGCCGGCCGCCTCCTCCGCCTCGAGCTCGGCGAGCTCAGACTCCAGCCGCGCCGAGACCGCGACGGCGCCCGCGCCCTGCTGCGCCGCGTAGGCGGCGATCTCCTCGGGAACCTCGTCGGAGGAGCCCTCGCTGATATTGGCGACGAACAGGACCGGCTTGGCGGTGATCAGGCCGAGCGAGCGCGGGCCGTCGCCCGCCTCCGACGGCGCCGGGATGGTGCGGGCGGGGCGTCCCGCGGCGAGCTCCGCCACGACGCTTTCGAGCCAGGCGAGCTCGGCGATCGCCTCGCGGTCACCGCCGCGGGCGATCCGGGTCACACGGCCGACGCGGCGCTCGGCCTGCTCGAGGTCGGCGAGCATCAGCTCGGTCTCGATCGTCTCGATGTCCGCCAGCGGGTCGACGCGGCCCTCGGGGTGCACGACGTTCGCGTCGTCGTGCGCGCGCACGACGTGGACGATCGCGTCGGTCTCGCGGATGTTGGCGAGAAAGCGGTTGCCGAGCCCCTCGCCCCTGTGGGCGCCGGCGACGAGGCCCGCGATGTCGTGAAAGTAGATCGTGTCGTGGACCACCTCGCTGGCGTGCAGCAGCTCGGCGAGGCGCTCGAGCCGCTCGTCGGCGACGGCGACCACGGCGACGTTCGGCTCGATCGTCGTGAACGGGTAGTTCGCGGCCTGCGCGCCGGCTCGCGTCAGCGCGTTGAAGAGCGAGGATTTGCCGGCATTCGGCATGCCGACGATGCCGATCCTCATGTGGCGGCGGCGGATCGGTGCGGCTGCGGTGCGGCTAGCGCCCCGATCACGCTGCCGAGCAGCACGCCGGCGAGCACGTCGGAGGGGTAGTGGACCCCGAGATAGACCCGCGAGGCGGCGAGCCCGCCGGCCAGCAGGTAGAGCGGCAGCGCCGGCGCGCCGGCGGCCGAGTATACGCGCGCGGCGGCGAACGAGCTGGTCGCGTGCGCGCTGGGAAAGCTGAGCTGCGTCGGCGTCGCGGTCAGCGGCGGCAGGTCGGAGAGCTGCGGGCGCGGCCGGCGCACGGCGAACTTCAGCGCCGTGTTGAAGACGTAGGCCCCGGCGACCGTCGCGGTGGCAAGACGCCAGGCGCGCCGCTCGTCAGGCGCGGCGAAGGTTGCGGCGCCGGCGCCGAACGCGAGCCAGATCGCCGCATGCTGGCCGAGCATCGAGAACGCGGCGACGGCCCGGTCGCGCGCCGGCGTGTGGGCGGCCGTGCGCGCGACGCGCAGCAGGGCAAGGTCGGCGGAGTGCATGGCGGGCGGCGCGCCGCTGCCGCGGTCAGGCGCCGAAGCCGACGCGCGGCTCGTCGGAGTCGACGCGCACGTAGGCGACCTGCGCGAGATCGATCCGCACGGAGCCGTCCTCCAGCTCGAGCTCGACCCAGCGGCGGTCGCCGCCGAGCGCCTCGGTCAGCACCTTGAGCGCTGCCGGCGCGACCCGCACCGCCAGCAGCTGGCCGCCGGCGAAGCCGATCGAGACCTTCTGGTTGCGCTCCGCCGCGCTCATGCGCGCGCCGCCTCGACGAGCTCGGTCAACACGCCGCCGGTTGACCGCGGGCGCACGAAGGCGACCCGCGAGTCGCGCAGCCCGGGCCGCGCCGCGGTGTCGATCAGCTCGACGTCGCGCTGCGCGAGCGCGGCGAGCGTCGCGTCGATGTCGCCGACGCGGTAGGCGACGTGATGAACGCCCGGGCCGCGGCGTGCGAGGAAGCGCCCGACCGGCGTGTCGGGGGCGAGCGCCGCGAGCAGCTCGATCCGCTCCTCGCCGGCGCCCATCAGCGCCGCCTCGACGCCGTCCACGGCGAGCACCTCGCGGTGCAGGAGATCCATCTCGAGCGTGTCGCGGTAGCGCTCGACGGCGTCGTCGAGCGCTTCGACGGCGATCCCGAGGTGGTCCAGGCGGTCAAACACTCGCGGTGATTCTACGCGGCGCGCCGGGCGCGGCCGTCCGGCGGGGGTTACGCGTCAGGCGGATCGGGCCGCGCGGCCGCGGCGAGGCGCGGGCGCGGCGGGGCTGCGTGCGCGACGATGCGCTCGATCGCGGAACGCTCGAGCACCTCCTGGGCCTGCAGCTCGCGGGCCAGCGCGTCGAGCGTCGCGCGGTTCGCGTTCAGCAGCCCCATCGCGGCCGCGCGGGCGGAGTGCAGCAGCTCCTCGCGCTCCTCGTCGCGCAGGCGCAGGGTCTGCTCGGAGACGCGCTCGTCCAACGGCGAGCCACGGCCGGTGACCGCGACCGTCGTGCCCATCGCGTAGTCGGTGATCATCGCCCCGGCGACCTCGGAGGCGCGCCGCAGGTCGTCGGAGGCGCCGGTCGAGACGGCGCCGAACACGATCTGCTCGGCGGCGCGACCGCCCAGCAGCATCGTCATGTAGTCGATCAGCTCCTCGCGCGTCTTCAGGTAGCGGTCCTCGTCGGGCAGGTTGAGCGTGTAGCCGAGCGCGCGGCCGCGCGGCACGATCGAGACGCGGTGCACCCGGTCGACGGCCGGCAGCAGCTCGGCGACCAGGGCGTGGCCCGCCTCGTGGTAGGCGACCACCTCCTTCTCGTGGTCGTTGAGCACGCGGCGCGACTGGGTGCCGGCGATCACGCGCTCGAGCGCGTGATCGAAGTCCTCGTTGAGGATCTCGTGCGCCTCGCGCCGGGCGGCGAAGATCGCCGCCTCGTTGCAGATGTTGGCGAGGTCGGCGCCGGTCAGGCCGGCGGTCTGGCGGGCGACGAGCTCGAGGTCGACGGCGCCGACCGGCTTGTCGCGAATGTGGACGCGCAGGATCTGCTCGCGCGCGTGCACGTCGGGGGGCGCGACGTAGATCTGGCGATCGAAGCGGCCCGGGCGAAGCAGCGCCGCGTCGAGCTTGTCGATCAGGTTCGAGGCCGCGATCACGACCAGCCGGTCGCTCGACTTGAAGCCATCCATCTCGATCAGCAGCTGGTTGAGCGTCTGGTCCTTCTCGCCGGAGAAGCTCATGCCGCGCTGGCCGCCGACGGCGTCAAGCTCGTCGATGAAGATGATCGACGGCTCGTTCTTGCGGGCGATCCGAAACAGCCGCCGCACGCGTGCCGCGCCGAGCCCGGCGAACATCTCGACGAATCCGGCGGCGGACTGCGCGTAGAAGCGCGCGCCCGACTCGTGGGCAACGGCCTTCGCGAGCAGCGTCTTGCCGGTCCCCGGCGGTCCGTGCAGCAGCACGCCGCGCGGCACCCGCGCGCCCAGGCGGGCGAAGCGCTCCGGCGCGCTGAGGAACTCGACGACCTCCTGCAGCTCCGCGCGCGCGTCCTCGACGCCGGCGATGTCCTCCCAGCCGACCGAGCTGGCCGAGTCCGGCTTGATCTCCTGCGGCTTGGTTCGCGGCAGCGAGCGGACCACGAACGTCAGCAGCGCGACCATCGAGACGAGAAAGACGATCTCGAACACCGGCAGCGCGTTGTAGGCCCATGCCTCGATATTGCTCCATGAGCTCGCGATCAGCACGGAGCAACCTTATCGGCGCACGGGGTGCCCCACTGGAGGGGCGAAACCACGCTCGCCTGGTGATGAAACCCCGGTTTCCTGGTGGCAAAACCGCGGCGGCGCTCAGGCGGCCGTGCCGAGCATTCCGCTCGCGAGGTCGCCGAAGAACGCCGTGGCGAACTCGAGGTCGCGCACGTCGATGCGCTCGTCCGCGCCGTGAATCAGGTGATCGGTGTCGAACTTCGTCGCGAAACGGTGCGGGAAGAAGCCGTAGGCGGCGCACTCGGGGAAGGCGTCGCGGAAGGTGCGCGAGTCCGTGAAGCCCGGCAGCACGGTCGGTACGCAGATCGCCGCCGGGTCGTGCTTGGCGACCCAGCCGCGGATGAACTCGCTGAGCGGCGAGTCGATCGGCGAGCGGTTGCCCATCACCTGCTCGGTCCACTCCAGCCGGTAGGGGCCTGGCGGCCCGACGATCTCCTCGATCGCGGCGAGCGCGGCGTCCTCGCCAAGACCGGGAGGGACGCGGCAGTCGACCGCCAGGCGAGCGTGCGAGGGAGTCACGTTGATCTTCTCCGAGGCGAAGATGCGCGTCGGCGCGAGCGAGACGCCCAGCCACGGCTCGATCAGCGCCACCAGACGAGGCTCGACCGCGGCGATCCGCTCGAGCGCGCCGGCCGCGTCGTCACCCTCGAGCACGCCGATCGCCTCGAGGAAGGCGCGCGGCTCGGCGGTCAGCCGGTAGGACGGTTGGCGCCCCGCGAAGGACGCCAGCAGCGGCGCGAGCTTGAGCAGGGCGTTGTCGCCGAGCCGCGGCATCGAGGCGTGCCCGGCCGCGCCGTCGGTGTGCAGGACGAAGCGAAAGATCCCCTTCTCCGCGCAGCACAGGCAGTAGAGCCGCCGGCCGGCGTACTCGATGATGCCGCCCCCACCCTCGTTGACGAGGTAGTCGCAGTGGACCTTCTCGGGATGGGTTTGCGTCAGCCACTGCGCACCCTCGGAGCCGCCGGTCTCCTCGTCGACGAGCACGACGACCAGCAGCGATCCCGCCGCGGGGCGCCAGCCGCTGCGCGCGAGCGCGCACGCGGCGGCCACCTCGGCCGCGGTCTGGGACTTCATGTCCAGCGCACCGCGACCCCAGACGAAGCCGTCCGCAAGATCCCCCGACCAGGGGTCGTGCGTCCACTCCGACGCTGTCGCCAGCACCGTGTCGACATGGGAGAGCAGGCACAGCCGTGGGCCGGACACCGGACCGTCGAGACGCGCGATCAGGTTCGGACGCTCCGGCGTGCGCCCGAGCAGCTCGCAGTGAAAGCCGGCGTCGGTGAGGACCTCCGCGAGGTGCTCCTGCGCCGCGCGCTCGTTGCCCGGCGGGTTGACCGTGTCGAAGCGGATCAGCCGCTGCAGCAACTCGACGGACTCCCTCTGCTTCCGCGCGCTCACGAGCTGCATCCTACGGGTGATACTGAGTGCGTGGAACGCCTCTTCGAGGAGCCGCGCGAAGCCGGCCGGACCGCTCCGCTGGCGGTGCGGATGCGCCCGCAAACGCTGGAGGAGCTGGTCGGCCAGCAGGCGCTGCTGGGGCCGGGCGCGCCGCTACGTCGCGCGCTCGAGGCCGGGCGGCTTCACTCGATGATCCTGCACGGCCCGCCCGGCTCGGGCAAGACGACGCTCGCGCGGATCATCGCGACGGCCACCGGCGCCGAGTTCGAGGAGCACAGCGCCGTCGACACCGGTCGCGCCGAGGTTCGCGCGGTGATCGAGCGGGCGCGCCACCGCGGACGCGCGACCGTCTTCTTCCTCGACGAGATCCACCGTTTCAACAAGGCCCAGCAGGACGCGCTGCTGCCGGCGGTCGAGGAGGGCCTGGTCACGCTGATCGGCGCGACGACGGAGAACCCCCGCTTCGAGGTCAACAGCGCGCTGCTCTCGAGGGTCACGGTGTACGAGCTGGTGGCGCTGAGCGCCGAGGAGATCGCGATCCTGCTGCGCCGGGCGGTCGAGCACGGCGAGCTCGGCGCCGGGCTCGAACTGGACGCGGACGCCGTCGAACTGCTCGCCACCCGCGCCGGCGGCGATGCCCGGATCGCGCTGAGCGCGCTCGAACGCGCCGCGGCGACCAGCCGGCGGATCGACATTGCGGGCGCGCGCGACGCGCTCGCCGGCGGGCTGGTTCGCTACGACCGCGCCGGCGACCAGCACTACGACACGATCTCGGCCTGGATCAAGGCGACCCGCGGCAGCGACCCCGACGCCTCGCTGTACTACCTGGCGACGATGCTCGAGGGCGGCGAGGATCCGCGCTTCATCGTGCGCCGGATGGTGATCCTGGCCTCCGAGGACATCGGCAACGCCGACCCCCAGGCGCTGGTGGTGGCGGTCTCCGCGGCGGCGGCGGTCGAGCACGTCGGCCTGCCGGAGTGCAGCTACGCGCTGGCGCAGGCGGCGATCTACCTCTCGCTCGCGCCGAAGTCCAACGCCGCCGGCCGCGCGCTCGGCGCGGCGCGCGAGCTGATCCGCAGCGACGGCGCACGTCGCGCACCGCCGGCGCTGCGGGGCGCCGCCGACTACGACAACCCGCACGCCCACCCCGGCCACACGAGCCCGCAGGAGCTGATGCCCGAGGGCCTCGAGGGGATGCGCTTCTTCGACCCCGACGACGCGGAGGCCTCGCTGGCGTCGGCGCTCGCGCAGGTGCGCGCGGCACGCGGACGCGGCGGAGGGGGCGGGGCGCGCGGCGGGGGCGGCGCGCGCGGCGACTGAGCGGCCCGGGATCGCGGGCCGGCGCGAGCGCCGCCGTCAGTGCAGGGGCCGCGCCGGTGCGAACCGCCCCTTAAGCTTTGGCGATGCCAGCCCAGGCCTACGCCGGCAAGGAGTGCGTGTGCCAGTACCGGCGCGGGATCTGCGACCAGTCGTGCGTGCGCGACATGCTCGCGGTGCCGTTCTACATCGCCTGCCTGCGGCTCGACGGGCGCCGCTGCCTGGTCGTCGGCGGCGGCGACGTCGCCCTGGAAAAGGTCGAGGGACTGCTCACCTGCGGTGCGGCCGTGACGCTCGTCGCGCCGGCGGCGCACGAGGAGCTGGTCGCGCTCGCCGGCGAGGGCTCGATCACCTGGGAGCAGCGCCGCTATGAGGCCGGCGACCTCGAGGGTTCGTTCCTGGTGATCGCGGCCACCGACGACAGCGAGGTCAACATCGCCGTGCACGAGGACGCCGAGGCGCGCGCGATGCTCGTCAACGTCGTCGACGTGCCGCCGCTTTGCAACTTCATCCTGCCGGCGGTCGTCCGCAGCGGGCCGCTCGCGATCGCGATCTCGACGGCCGGCGCCTCGCCGGCGCTGGCCAAGCGGATGAAGCGCGAGATCGCCGAGCAGTTCGGCGAGGACTACGCGCGCCTCGCGGTGATCCTCAACGACGCGCGTGGCTGGGCCAAGGCGACGCTCCCGACCTTCCAGGAGCGCAGGGCGTTCTTCGACTCGATCGTCGGCGGCGAACCCGACCCGATCGCGCTGCTGCGCGACGGCGACGAGGCCGCGGTGCTGGCGTTGATCGAGCACGCCAAGCTCGCGGCGACCGGCGCCTGAGCGCACGCGGCGCCGCTCAATCCCGCTCGTAGCGCTGAATTTCGCGCTCGGGCGGGCGTCGTAGCCGGAGGGCCGGGCTATGCTGGCCCGCGATGCCGCCGCGCTCGACGCACCGCGCGGCGCACGCTGCTTGGGCGCCCTCGGACGTCCGCCTAGTTCGGTTGACGGAGCCGCGTGCGCTGCCGATGGGAAGACCATGAGGCAACGCGTCCAACGCTGGCTGGGACCGCTTCTCGCGCTCGCGTTGACCGGAGGCATGCTCGCGTTCGCCCAGCCCGCCGGCGCAGCCGCGGTCGGCGTCAACGTCATCTCCAACGCCGACATGACCTCCCCCAAGGTCCTGGCCGACATTCGCGCCAGCAACCCCGCGTGGGTGCGCGTGTTCCTCCAGTGGAGCGACATCGAGCCCCAGCAGGGCGACTACAGCCTGAATTGGATCCAGCTCTACCAGCGATTCTTCGCGGCGCTCCCGGCCGACACCCACGTCGACGTCGACGTCGTCGGCGCGCCGGCGTGGGCCAACGGCGGCTCGTCCTCGATCTCCGCGCCGCCGGTCAATCCCGGCGACTATGCCGGCTTTCTGAACTACCTCGTCAACGCCTTCCAGGGCCGCGTCGCGGCCTGGGAGATCTGGAACGAGGAGGCCACCTCGAGTTGGTGGAGCGGCACGCCGGCGCAGTACGCGGCGCTGCTGAAGGCGGCCTATCCGGCGATCAAGTCCGCCGACCCGAACGCGATCGTGGTCGTCGGCGCCAACGACCCGGCCTTCCTCACCCAGCTCTACGCCGACGGCGCCGAGGGATCGTTCGACGCGGTCGCAGTCCACACCGACACCGCCTGCAACGTCACCTCGCCGTACGTCTACGAGTACAACCAGAACACGACGACGGTCAACCAGTACTTCTTCCTCGGCTTCAGCGGGATCCATACGCTGATGGCCGCCAACGGCGACGGCTCGAAGCCGATCTACATGACCGAGATCGGCTGGTCCTCGACCAGCGCCGAGTGCACGAGCGGCCCCTGGGCAAACCAGAAGCTCGCGGGCGTCACCGAGCAGACGCAGGCGACCTACCTGCAGCAGGCCTATCACTGCCTCGATCAGCCGCAGTACTCCTACGTCAAGGCGGCGATGTGGTTCGACATGAGCGACGACGCCAACTCGACCGCGCCGACCGACAACTACGGTCTGCTGAACGCCGACAACTCGCCGAAACCGGCATGGGCGGCCTTTGAACAGGAGTCGCTGCACGGCGACCAGCTGACCGGGCCCTGCGGAGACTTCAACGGCCCCGCGATCAGGATCCTGCACCCCACGCAGGGCCAGCACTACAGCGGCACGCTGCGGATCGCCGTCTCCGCCACAAGCCCGACCAACGGCGTGCGCGCGATCCGGATCCGCCTGAGCAAGCACACGACCGTGCAGTTCGTCAGCAAGCACTTCGCCACCCACTTCAGCGGCTCGATCGCCTGGCAGTCCGCGGCGAAGCTGAAGCTCGGACCACACAAGATCACCGTGACGGTGATCGACAAGCTCGGCAACGTCTCCACGGCGACGATCCACGTCGTGCACATGCGCGCGCCGCTGCGCCAGCGCCGCCGCAGTCACTGAACGGGGCCACCGGCTCGCCGCTGCGGCGGGACGCGCCCGAGGCGGCGCTCAGCGCGTGCGACGTTTACCGTGCAACGCGTGCGCGCCGCCGTATCACCCGTCGTCCTGCAGCCGGCGAAGCTGAGCGGCCCGCCGCACGCTCGTGCCCCGCGGGCGCCTCGAGGTGGCGACCCTGGCGGCGCTTGAGCTGCGCGGACTGACGCGGCATTACGGGGAGCGCCTCGCGCTCGCCGATGTCAGCGTCGACGTGGAGGCCGGCCAGACGCTTGCCGTACTCGGACCCAACGGCGCCGGCAAGACGACGCTCCTGCGGCTGCTGGCGACGCTGCTTCGCCCGCACGGCGGCGAGTTGCAGGTGCTCGGCCACACGCTGCCGGCGGAGAACTGGGCCGTGCGCGGGCGGATCGGGCTGCTCGGCCACGAGCCGCTGCTCTACCGCGAACTGAGCGCGCGCGAGAACCTCGGCCTCTACGGCGCGCTGCACGGCCTCGACGGCGACGAGCGCGCCGGCGAGTTGCTGGCAGCGGTGGCGATGGAACGCCGCGCCGACGAGCCGCTGCGGACCCTCTCGCGCGGCATGGTCCAGCGCGTCGCGGTCTGCCGGGCGTTGCTGCACGACCCGGAGCTGCTGCTGCTGGACGAGCCGCGTGCGAATCTCGATCCGGCCGCGAGCGAGCTCGTCGAGCCGCTGATCGGACGCGCCTCCGGGCGCACGCGCGTGATCGTCAGCCACGATCCGGCTGGCGTGCTGGCCGAGGCCGACCTCGTGCTCGGGCTGGTGCGCGGGCGCGTACACGTGCTGGCGGGCGCGGCGGAGCTCGACGCCGGCGCGCTCGTGGAGCTCTACCGATGAGCGCCGGCGCACCGCAGAACCGCGTCGTGCTCGGCGCGCTGCTGCGCAAGGAGCTGCGCGTCGAGCTGCGCAGCTTCTCCGCCGTGCCGGCGATGTCGCTGTTCAGCGTGACCACCTTCGTGCTGTTTCACTTTGCGCTGCAGCGCAACGCGCTGAGCGACGATTTGGCGAGCGGCGTGCTGTGGGTCACGCTGCTGTTCGCCGCCGTGCTCGGGATCAACCGGCTGTTCGTCGCCGACGCCGAGCAGGGCGGGTTCGATGGCTTCCTGCTCTCGCCGGCCGACCGCAGCGTGCTGCTGTACTCGAAGGCGCTCACGCTGCTCGCCTACCTGCTGGTCCTCGAGTTGGTGGCCGTGCCGGCGTTTGCGCTGCTGCTCCTGGGGCCAGCGCTCTGGCCTGCGCTGCCGGGGCTGCTGGTCGTGCTCGCGCTCGGCGACGCGGGGATCGTCGTGATCGGGACGCTGGTCGGCGCGCTCGCGGTGCGAACCAGCGTACGTGACCTGCTCGGGCCGATGATCTCGCTGCCGCTGCTGGTCCCGGTGCTGCTGTGCGCCGCGCGCGCCGGCGCACCGGTGCTGGGGGCGGGCGGCGCCGGCGCGCTGCCGCTGCGCTGGCTCGTTACTTTGGCGCTCTATGATCTCGTCTTCGGGTTGATCACCTTCGCGGTCTTTGACTTCCTCCTGGAGGACTGAACCGATGTACGGCAAGCGGCTGCGGGCACTCGCGCTGACCACGTTCGCAGCGCTCACGTTGACGCTGGTGCTCGCCTTCTTTTGGGCTCCGAACGACGCCAACCAGGGCTTCCTGCAGAAGATCTTCTACCTCCACGTCCCGCTCGCGATCGTCACGCTCTGCGGATTCGTGTACGGCGGCGTGGCCGCGATCATGCATCTGCGTACCCGTGACTCACGCTGGGACATGCGCTCCTACGTCGCGATCCACCTCTCGCTGGTGTTCGGCGTGGGCGTCCTGGTCACCGGCTCGATCTGGGCCAAGGGGTCGTGGGGGGTGTGGTGGGACTGGAGCGAGCCGACGCTCGTCTCGTTCCTTTTGATCATGCTGCTCTACGCGACCTACCAGCCGCTGCGCTTCGCGATCGAGGACCCCGAACGCCAGGCACGCTACGCCTCGGTGTTCGCGATCACCGCCGGCGCCTTCGTGCCGATCAACTTCG
>CAZABN010000025.1:0-23197 GCA_964483345.1 uncultured Solirubrobacteraceae bacterium | reverse complement strand
AGGAGGAGCGCGCGCAGGAGGAGCGCGCGCAGGAGGAGCGCGCGCAGGAGGAGCGCGCGGAGGAGCGGCACGCGGCGGCAGCGGCGCCGGCCCTGCGGCTGGGCACGCGCGGCAGCCCGCTGGCGCTCCGGCAGGCGGCGATCGTCGCCGCCTCGATCGGCGAGGAGGTGGAGATCGTCGTGCTGCGCACCGCAGGCGACGACGGTGAGGGCGCCGACAAGCGCCGCTGGGTCGACACGATCGAGGCGGCGCTGCTCGAGGAGACCGTCGATTTGGCGGTGCATTCGGCGAAGGACCTGCCGGCGCAGCTCGCCCCCGGGCTGGTGATCGCCGGCTCGCCGGCGCGCGAGGATGCGCGCGACGCGCTCTGTGGAGCGGCGTCGGTGGCGACGCTCGCGTCGGGTGCGCGGGTGGGAACCAGCAGCCTGCGCCGGCGCTCGCAGCTGCTTGCGCTGCGTGACGATCTCGAGGTGGCGGAGCTGCACGGCAACGTCGATACACGCCTTGGGCGTCTCGACGCCGGCGACTTCGACGCGATCGTGCTGGCCGTCGCGGGCCTTCGGAGGCTCGGGCGCTACGGCTGGAGGGCGACCGACGAGCTCGTCCCGGCCGCCGGGCAGGGCACGCTCGCGATCCAGGCGCGGGCCGGCGATGAGCGCGTCGCCGCCGCGATCGCCGCGCTGCGCCACGCCCCCACCGAGCGCGCGCTGCTCGCGGAGCGGGCGCTCGTGCAGGCGATGGGAGCGGGCTGCGACACGCCGATTGGCGCGCACGCCAGCGATCGGGGCGACGGGCACCTCGAGCTGCGTGCGTTCGTCGGCGCCGCCGACGGCACGCACTGGATCCGTGACCGGGTTTCCGCTGCGGGGGACCCGGTCGCGCTCGGTGAGGCCGTGGCGGAGCGGCTGCTGTCCTGCGGAGCCGGGGCGCTGCTCGCATGAGCGCCGGCGGGAGCGGGGCGGAGCGCAGCGGCGCGGACGCAGGTTCGCCTGGAGGGCTCGTCGCGTTCGTCGGCGCCGGACCCGGCGACCCGGGGCTTTTGACGGCGCGCGCGCTGGAGCTGATCGCGCTCGCCGACGTGATCCTCTACGACCGCCTGATCCCGCGTGAGGCGCTGGCCGGCGCCCGCGCCGACGCCGAGCTGCGCTACGTCGGCAAGCAGGGCGGCGGAGCGTTCGTGCCCCAGGAGGAAACCGAGGCGCTGACGCTCGAGCGCGCGCGGTCCGGCGCGCTGGTCGTGCGCTTGAAGGGCGGCGATCCGTTCGTGTTCGGGCGCGGCGGCGAGGAGGCGCTCGCCCTGCGCGCCGCCGGGATCGCCTTCGAGGTGGTGCCGGGAATCACGGCGGGCATTGCCGCCGCGGGCTATGCCGGGATTCCGGTGACCCATCGCGGGCTGGCCAGCGCGGTGGCCCTGGTGGCCGCCCACGAGGACCCGCAGAAGGACGAGGGGGTGCTCGACTGGGAGGCGCTCGCCGCGTTCCCCGGCACGCTCGTGTTCTACATGGGCGTGCGCACGCTGCCGTCGCTGACCGCCCGGCTGATCGCCGCCGGGCGCCCCGGCGCCCAGCCAGCGGCGGTCGTCTCGCACGGCACGCTGCCGGAGCAGCGGACGCTGCTCGGGACGCTCGAAACGATCGCCGGCGCCGCTGCGGACGCCGCCGTGCAGGCGCCGGCGATCACCGTCATCGGCGACGTCGCGGCGCTGCACAGCGAGCTTTCCTGGCGGGTGGCGGGGCCGCTCGCCGGGGTGACGGTTGCGGTCACGCGTGCGCGCGCCCAGGCCTCCTCGCTGGCCGGCGCGCTCCGCGCGCTCGGGGCGCAGGTGATCGAGGCGCCCGCGATCCGCATCGTGGCGCGCGCCGACGAGCTGCCGGCGCTCGAGCGCTTCGACCTGATCTGCTTGACGAGCGCCAACGGCGTCGAGCTCCTGTTCGAGCGTCTCGAGGCGCGGGGCGAGGACGCGCGCGCGCTGGCGGGAAAGCTGGTCGCGGCGATCGGGCCGGGCACCGCGCGCGCGCTGCGCGAACACGGCGTGATCGCCGACATCGTGCCGGAGCGCTACGTCGCCGAGGGACTGGTCGAGGCGCTCGCCGGGGTCGACTTCTCGCACGTGCTGATCGCCCGCGCCGCCGAGGCGCGCGACGTGCTGCCCGACGCGCTGCGCAAACGGGGCGCCGGCGTGGAGATCGTCAGCCTCTACGAGACGGTCGTCGAGCCGCTCGACCCGGCGCTCCTCCCGGCGCTTGCGGCGGCGGACTACCTGACCTTCACCTCGTCCTCGACGGTGCGCAACTTCCTCGCCTCCGCGCGCCCGGGCGCGGACACGCGAATCGTGTCGATCGGGCCGGTGACCAGCGCCACGTTGCGCGAGCACGGCCTCGAGGTGAGCGTCGAGGCGGCGCGCCACGACATCGAGGGCCTGCTCGAAGCGATCATCGCCGACCGCGCCGGAGAGGGCGAGGGCGCGTGAGACACGAACGCGGCGCGGGCAAGCGGCGTGGGACGGCTGTCCGGTAGTGGACGAAGAGGCTGTCCCGGTGATCACCTTCCTGTCGGATTACGGCGCAGGAGACGAATTCGTCGGCGTCTGCCACGCGGTGATCGCGAGGCGCGCGCCGCGGGCGCGGATCATCGACCTCGGACACGGCGTCGCGCGCCACGACGTGCGCGCCGGCGCGCTGGCGCTGCGCGCGGCCCTCCCCTACGCGCCGCCCGGCGTGCACCTCGCGGTCGTCGACCCGGGGGTCGGCGGCGAGCGGCGTGCCGTCGCGCTGCGCCTCGCGGCGCCGGGGCGGACGCTGGTCGGTCCCGACAATGGCCTGCTGGCGCTCGCGGCGCAGGCGTTCGGCGGCGTGCTCGAGGCGGTCGACATCGGTGACTCGCCGGAGTGCCTGCGGCCGATCAGCGCGACCTTTCACGGGCGCGACGTGTTCGCGCCGGTCGCGGCGGCGCTCGCCGACGGCGTCGCCCTGGACGCGCTCGGGCAGCCGATCGCGCCGGACGGCCTGGTCGCGCTCAGCCTGCCGCGGGCTCGGGTCGCCGACGGCTCCCTGATCGCGCATGTGCTGAGCACCGACATCTACGGCAACGTCTCACTCGACGCGACGGCCGAACAGGCCGAGGCGGCGGGGCTGCACGCGGGAGCGGCGATCGTGGTCGAGCTCGAGGCGAGACCCATGACCGGCCGCTTCGGCCGCACCTTCGCCGACGTGGCGCCCGGCGAGCTGCTCGCGTACGTGGACGCGCGCGGCGCGCTCGCGCTCGCGGTCAACGGCGGCTCCGCGGTGGCGGCGCTCGCGGCGGGCGCCGACGACGAGCTGGTGCTGCGCGCGCGGACGGGGCGAGCGTGATGATCGGCACGCCCCGGGTTCACCGCGCGAGCACGGGCTCAACGAGCGTCGACGCGCACGAGCTGGCGCTGGCGGGCGCCCCGCACGGCACGCTCGTCACCGCCGGCGAGCAGCGCGAAGGACGCGGCCGCCACGGCCGCCGCTGGCACGCGCCGCCGGGCGGTGCGCTGCTCTGCTCGCTCGTGCTGCGCGACCCGCCGGCGCTCCTACCGATCGCGGCCGGCGTCGCGGTCGCCGAGCTCGTGGGGCCGCAGGCGCAGCTGAAGTGGCCGAACGACGTCCTCCTGGCCGGCCGCAAGGTCAGCGGGATTCTGATCGAGGGTCGCCCACAGGAGCACTGGGCGGTGCTCGGGATCGGCGTCAACGTCGCACTTGCACCGGAGGAGCTGCCCAGCGAGCTGCACCGAAGCGCCGGCACGCTCGGGCTGCCGGCCGAGGCGATCGAGCCGACCCTCGCGCGTCTGCTGGAGCTGCTCGAACGCTGGTTCGCCGCCGCGCCGGCCGACACGCTCGAGGCCTGGCGCGCCCGCGACGCCCTGCGCGGTGTGGCCGTGGAATGGCGCGACGGCGGCGGCGTCGGGGCTGGCATCGACGAGCACGGTCACCTGATCGTCAAGCTCGCCGACGGCAGCCTGCACACGCTCGAGGCGGGCGAGGTGCGGCTGCACAGCCCGCGCGGCGCGTTCCGGTAGGCGGTCAGTCGAGCGCCGGCTCGCCGGGCGAGACCGGAACGTCGCCGTCGGGCCCGGCCGCCGGCGGGTCGCCGACCGGGACGCGCCTGCGCGAGCGTCGCTGGCCCTGACGCTGGCCGCTGCGGGGCGAGGCGCCGGGCTGCGGCGATCCACCGGTGTCGGGCCGCGTATCCAGCGCGCGTGCGGCGGCGCTGTCAGGCGAGGAGTCGAGGTGCGGACCGGAGCCGTTGACGGACTGCTCGAGCGAGATGCCCGGCACGCCGTCAACGCCCGTGCCCTCGCCGCCGCGGCGGCGGCGGCGCTTGCCGCGCCCGCGGCGCTTGGGGAAGTTGCGCAGCAGCTCGCGCGCCAATGCCGGGGGCTTGCGCGCCATGCGCGTACGGGCGCCGCGCAGCACCTCCTCGGCCTCGGGGGCGTGCGCGAGCGCGGCGGCGAGCAGCGCCGCGGCGAGCCGGCGGTCCTGCTTGCGGGCAGCGTGGACGAGGCGTCGCGCGTTACGCGCGTGCGCGGCGCCGGATGAGTTGACCAGCAGACCGAGCAGCCGCTTGGTCTCGGGCCAGCGCTGCACGGCGTACTCCTCGTGCACGTCACGGGTGTACTCGGCGATCCGCCAGATCCACGCGTTGGCCTGGTCGCGGCGGCCGATCCGCTTGTCGACCATCGCCTGCAACATGATCTTCGCGCCCTCTCGGCGCTCCTCGCGGGTCCAGGTGCCGATGATGTCGATCGCCGTGTCGAACGCGTCCGGGTCGCGCGCCGCGGCGATCTCCGCCAGCGCCTTCAGCCGCAGCGCCGGGTTGGTGTTGCGCTGGACGGCGGTGATCAGGAAGCGCCGGCGCAACTCGCCGTCGCGGTCGAAGTGCAGCATCGCGCGCGCGCGCCGCCAGCCGTTGGCCTGCACGCGGGCGCCGGCCAGCGCCGCCCAGACGTGCTGCTCGCCGTAGTCGAGGTGCTCGACCGCGATCCGCCAGAGCTCGCGCTCGAAGACCTCCGCGCGGCGCTCCGGCTCGGGGCAGACGGGCAGCACGCGCCGTTCCACGCGCACGCGCCGTCCACGACCGCGCCGCACCGGTCCGACGACGATCGCGCCACCGCGGTAGACGTCGCGGTCCAGCAGCGAGTGCAGCGTGACGACGGGATCGTCGTGCTTGGTCGCCGGGTGCACGAAGTCGACGACGAGCCCCGCCTCCTTGCCGGGATGGCGTCGCGTCACGCGCCCGACACGCTGCTGGTAGATGCGCTTCGAAGCGGTCGGCGCGAGATGCACGCAGACGGTCGCGCGGGGTGAGTTCCAGCCCTCGGCGAGCAGCTGAGCGTTGATCAGTACGTCGATCTCGCCGCGCTCGTAGCGCGCCAGGATCGAGGCCAGCTCGCGCTTGGGGGTCTCGCCGGAAACGGCCTGCGCCTTCAGTCCCTCGTTGCGGAAGGCGACCGCGAGGTTGTAGGCGTGGCGGACCCCGGCCGCGTACACGACCCCGGGCACGCCGTTGAAGCGAGTCTTGTAGAGGCTTGCCATGGCCAGGTTGAACGGCGCCTGGTCGAGCAGCTCGGCGAGCATCTCCTGGTCGAACTCGGTGTCCACCTCGCCGCGGCGCAGCGGCACCTTGGCGATCGTGCGCACGCCGGGACCGGGTGGGATCCGCACGCAGCGAAGCGGCGAGATCACGCCGCGCCGCGCCGCCTGCGCGAGGTCGAAGCGGGAGGTCTGGGTCGGGAAGAGGTCCGTCACGTGGCGGGCGATCAGCGCGCCGGTCGCCGTCATGCCGATGAAGATCGGCCCGGTCCAGGCGCGGATCGCGGCGCTCGTCTTCTCACCGAGCGCGGTGTGCGCCTCGTCGCAGATCACGATCGTGTAGGCGCTCGAGATGCTGCCGGCGTTGCGCACGAACCACTGGTAGGTCTCGACGGTGACCGGGCCGTTGGGGCGATCCTCGTGGCCCAGCAGCGCCGGCGCGATGCGCTTGCGGTAGCCGCGGTCACGCAGCTCGCCGAGGAACTGGTCGACGAGGTTGCGGCGATGGGTGAGGATCAGCACGCCGCCGGTGCGGGAGGCCTCGACGAAGCCCAGCGCGGCGACCGTCTTGCCGGCGCCGGTCGCGTGCTCGAACCAGAAGCGCTTGGCGGCGTTGGGATCCTCCGGCTGCTCGGCGAGCTGCTCCTCATCGGCCGGCACCTCGGCGTCCTCGTCCTCGTCCCAATCGGCCAGCGGCGCCTCGGCCTCGGCGCGGTCGAGCTCAGCCTCGAGCTCCGCGGTCACGTCCTCGACGTCCTCGTCGTCCTCCTCCGCCTCCTCGGCGGGCGCGCGGTCGAAGTCCTCGTCGTCGTCATCGTCGTCGTCGAGGACGGGCTCGTCCTCGTCGTCGTCCTCCTCCTCGAAGTCCGGCTCCTCCGGCGGCTCCTCCGCGTCGTCGTCCGGCTCCTCGTCCTCGACGCCGAGGATCGCGGCACCGGCCAGCACGTCGACGATGCCGTTGCCGTTCGAACCGCTGGTCGCCTCGGCGAGCAGCGCCGTCAACGTCCCCGACAGGGCGTCGACCTGGTGGGCGGAGAGCGTCGTGCCGTCCGCGAGCTTGGGCTCGTCCTCCGAGAGCACGCGCTCGAGGCCGAGCAGCAAGGAGAACTCCCGCCGCCACGCGGTCGAGGGGACCTTCAGCCCGGCGTCGAGCTCCGCGAGCGCCTGGTCGAGCGCGCGGCGCCGCGGCGAGCCGGGAGCGAGCGCGCCGGCCGGGTCCTCGCCGGGGTGCACGAACGGCTCGCGCGTAAACGCCTCTGCGCGCGCAATGTCAGCATCGCTGGGAAGGGCCATAGCGGCCACTGTTGTGGGTTCGGCCATCGAGGCTCTGTACGTCAAGGAGGCGGAGTCGCTGGCGAGCTCGACGCGACTCGGCGGTGAGGGTCTTAGCCAGGTATCGACTGAAGATCCCTCAAGCTACATACGGGAAGATACCAAGCATGGCACACCGAGCGGCCGGTATGCGAGTCCTAACCGCGATCCTCGCCGCGGCGACGGTCGCGGGCTGCGGCAGCGTCGCGCACAGCGGTGCGCCGAGTGCCGCGCAGCTGAGCGCCGACCTGCAGGGGTCCCCTCCCCTGCTGGCGTCGCTGCACCACCAGTCGGACCAGCTGCTAGGCGGCGGCAAGCGCGCGTTCGAGGCGCGCTTGCGCGCGCTGCGCGGGCTACCCGTGGTCGTCACGCAGTGGAGCTCCACCTGCGAGCCCTGCCAGGTCGAGTTCCCCTACTTCCAGCAACTGTCGGCGACGCTCGGCCGCCGGGTCGCCTTCATCGGCGTCGACGCGAGTGACGACACGGCCGGCGGCGCGAAGAGCTGGCTGCGCCGCTTCCCGGTCAGCTTCCCGAGCTACCGCGACTCCGCGATGACGATCGCGCTGGCACTGAGCGTGCCGTTCGCCGACGACACGCCGGTCACCTACTTCTTCACCCGCACCGGCACGGAGTGGTTCCACGTCGGCTACTACACGAGCGAGCAGAACCTGCGCCTAGAGATCAGGCACTACCTCGGTGTCTGAGATCCGCGTCGACGCGCTCAGCGGGCTGCGCACGATCGTCGCGCCGGAGCGCGCCGCGCGGCTGGCGGAGCGCGGCGACCCGTTCGCCGAGGGCAACGAGTCCCAGACCCCGCCCGAGCTCTACGCGCTGAGGCCGCAGGGTGGCGAGCCCGACACCCCGGGTTGGCGGGTGCGCGTGTTCGCGAACCGCTACCCGGCACTCGCGGGCGATGGCGCACCGCCGCCGCCCGACGCCAAGGCGCCGCTCTTCACGGCGCTGGCGGGCAGCGGCGCGCACGAGGTGATCGTCAACTCGCCGCGTCCGGTGGAGGCGCTCTCGCAGCTCGATGCGCAGGAGCTGGCGCTCGCCCTGGAGGTCTGGCGGACGCGCATGCGCGCGCACTCGCAGGCCGCCTGCCTGCACCTCTTCGTCAACGAGGGCGAGCGCGGCGGCGCAACCCGTGCCCACACCCACGCGCAGCTTCTGGCGCTCGACTTCGTGCCGGCGCTGATCGCCCGCGAGCGCGAGCGTTTCGGCGCCTACGCCGCGCAGACGATGGGCCAGCAACTGCTGGACGACATCGTCTCCGAGGAGGTGCGCCGGCGCGAGCGGATCGTCGCGATCGACGACGAGGCGGTGCTGCTGTCACCCTACGCCGCGACGCTGCCCTACCAGCTGATGCTCGTGCCGCGCCGACCCCGCATGCGTTTCGAGGACGACGGCCCGACCGGCGCCGCGCTGCTGCACGACGCGCTGGGCCGGCTCGCCCGCCGCTTCGAGGAGGGCCCGCCGCTGAACCTCTGGATCCGCACCGCGCCGCGCGGCGCCGAGCACTTCTGCTGGCGGATCGACATCGTGCCGCGCCTGAACGCGATCGCCGGGCTCGAGCTGGGCAGCGGCCTGCATCTGAACAGCGTCACGCCGGAGCAGGCGGCGGCGGAGCTCCGCGAAGCGTGAAGGCGGTCGTGCAGCGTGTCCTGCAGGCGGCCGTGCGGGTCGACGGCGAAACCGTCGCGTCGATCGGGCCGGGCCTGCTCGTGCTGCTCGGCGTCGGCCACGACGACAGCGCCGACACCGCCGACCGCCTGGTGGAGAAGGTGCGCGCGTTGCGCGTCTTCGCCGACGCCAGCGGCAAGATGAACGAGCCGCTCGGCGCGCGCGAGGTGCTCTGCGTGAGCCAGTTCACGCTCTACGGCGACACGGCCCGCGGCAACCGGCCGAGCTTCGTCGGGGCGGCGCCCGCGGCGCAGGCGGCAGCGCTCTACGCGCGCTTCTGCGAGCGCATCGGAGCGGCGCGCGGACAGTTCGGCGCGCACATGGAGGTCGAGCTGACCGGCGACGGTCCTGTCACGATCGTGCTGGAAGTAACCTGAAAGAGATGCACGCGAGCAGCCCAGCGGGTTCGGCGCCTGACGCGGTCGGCGGCATCGACCTCGGCGGCACGAAGATCGAGGCCGTCGTCACCGACGCCGCGCACCGCGTGCTCGGCAGCGCGCGCCACCCGACGCCGACGAGCGGCGGCCCCGCCGACATCGCGAACGCGATGGCGGCCGCGATGACCGAAGCAGCCCGCGCGGCACAGCTCGAACCCGCGCACCTGCGCGGCGTCGGCGTCGGCTCGCCCGGCCAGGTCGACAGCGAGGCCGGCACGGTCTCGCGCGCCGACAACCTGCCCGGCTGGTACGCCAGCTTCCCGCTCGCCGCGGCGCTGCAGTCGGCGCTCGGCACCGCGGTCACGGTCGGCAACGACGTCAGCGTGGCGACCAACGCCGAGTTCAAGCTCGGTGCGGGCAGGCCCTACCGCTCGCTGCTGGGGGTCTTCTGGGGCACCGGCGTCGGCGGCGGCCTGATTTTTGACGGGAAGGCCTGGCACGGTCGCGGCGGCGCCGGCGAGATCGGCCACATGGTGATCGTGGAGGACGGCCGGGAATGCCCGTGCGGGCGCCGCGGCTGCCTCGAGGCGTACGCCGGACGGGGGGCGATGGAGACCCACGCGCGCGCCCTGCACGCCAAGGGCGAGAAGACCAAGCTGTTCGAGCTCGCGGCCGAACACGGCCGCGATCGGCTGACCAGCAGCATCTGGGCGCGCGCGCTCGAGCACGGCGACAAGCTCGCCACGAAACTGATCGACCGTGCCGTGCTGGCGCTCGGCGCCGGCATCGCCTCGGCCGTCAACCTGCTCGACGTCGAGGCGGTGATCATCGGCGGCGGCCTCGGCGTTCGCTTCGGCGAGCCCTACCGGGAGCGGATCGCCGAAGCGACGGCGCCGCACCTCTTCAACGACACCAACCCGCCCGCCGTACATCTCGCCGGCCTCGGCGACGCCGGCGGCGCGATCGGCGCGACGCTGCTGGTGGAGCGATGAGCGACCCCTCGCCGGCACCGAGCGGGGGCGCACACGCCTCGACGGGCTCGGGCGAGGCCACAACCCAGCTGCACAAGCGCAAGACCCAGCCGCAGCTGCCACGCGACAAGCGCGGCTGGCAGGTCGCGCCGGCCCCGGACGGCCGCGGCACGCCGCCGAGCACGAAGCCGCCGATGCACCGCACGCGCGGCTTCATCTGGTTCATCTGCGCGCTGCTCGCGATCAACTGGCTGTCGGTGCTGCTGTTCGAGCCCGCCGGGCAGCCGCGGGTGACGATTCCCTTCAGCCCGTACTTCATCTCCGAGGTCAAGGCCGGCAAGGTCAAGCTCGTCACGACGAAGGGCGACGCGGTCCAGGGCACCTTCAAGACGAAGCTCGTCTACCCGCCGGGCTCCAAGACGGCGACGCCGACGACGCTGTTCGCGACGCAGGTGCCGGCGTTCTGGAACGGCAGCCAGCTCGAGTCGCTGCTGATCTCCAAGAACGTCGAGATCAACGCGCAGTCGACGACCGCGACGACGTCGGTGCTGGCGGAGATCCTGCTCGGCTTCGGCCCGACGCTGCTGATCGTCGGCATCTTCGTGGTGATCGCGCGGCGGATGGCCAAGAGCGGCGGCGGGATGGGCGCGCTCGGCCAGTTCGGCCGATCGCGGGCGCGGCGGGTCGACCCGGAGAAGATCAGGGTGACCTTCGCCGACGTCGCCGGGATCGACGAGGCGAAGATGGAGCTGACCGAGATCGTCGACTTCCTCAAGAGCCCCGACCGCTACAGCCGCCTCGGCGGGCGAATGCCGCACGGCGTGCTGCTCTCCGGCGCGCCCGGCACCGGCAAGACGCTGCTCGCGCGCGCCGTCGCCGGCGAGGCGCACGCGGCGTTCTTCTCGATCTCCGCCTCGGAGTTCATCGAGGCGATCGTCGGCGTCGGCGCGTCGCGTGTGCGTGACCTATTCACCCAGGCGCGCGCGGCCGCGCCGGCGATCGTCTTCATCGACGAGCTCGACGCGATCGGCCGCTCACGTCAGGGCTCGGCGTCGGTGACCGGAGCCAACGACGAGCGCGAGCAGACGCTCGATCAGATCCTGACCGAGATGGACGGCTTCGAGCCGAGCGAGGCGGTCGTCGTGCTCGCCGCGACCAACCGCCTCGACGTGCTGGACTCCGCGCTGCTTCGCCCCGGGCGCTTCGACCGCCGCGTCGTCGTGCAGCCACCGGACCGGGCCGGGCGCAGCGCGATCCTGAAGGTCCACACCCAGGGCATCCCGCTGGACTCGAGCGTGGACCTCGATGCGCTGGCGTCCGCGACCCCGGGGATGGTCGGCGCCGACCTCGCGAACCTCGCCAACGAGGCCGCCCTGCTCGCCGCGCGTCGCGGCCACAAGAAGGTGGAGATGGCGGACTTCACGGACTCGCTGGAGAAGATCATGCTGGGCGCGCCGCGGGGGATCATCCTCTCGGCGGCCGACCGTGAGCGCACCGCCTACCACGAGTCCGGCCACGCGCTGGTCGGCATGCTCACGACCGGCGCGGACCCGGTCCGCAAGGTTTCGATCATCCCGCGCGGGATGGCGCTCGGCGTGACGCTCTCGACGCCCGACACCGACCGGGTGTCCTACTCGCGCGAGGACCTGCACGGCAAGATCCTCGTCGCGCTCGGCGGCCGTGTCGCCGAGGAGGTCGTCTACGGCACGATCACGACGGGCGCGGAATCGGACATCCAGCAGCTCACCGCGATCGCCCGCCAGATGGTGGGGCGGTGGGGCATGAGCGATGCAATCGGGCCGATCGCGGTGATCCCCAGCGACGCGATGGGCTACCTGCTGCCGGGTGTCAAGGAGACCTCCGAGGCCACCCAGGAGCTGATCGACGCCGAGGTTCGCCGGATCGTCGACGAGGGACACCAGGAGGTCACGGAGCTGTTGACGAGCCATCGCGACCAGCTCGAAACGCTGGCGCGCGCGCTGCTCGAGGCCGAGACGCTCGACACGCTCGACGCCTACGCGGCGGCGGGACTGCCGGCGCCGATCGAGGCTGTGGAGCCGCTCGCCGCGCCGCGCGCGGCGGCGCAGATCGAAACGCCGGCGTAGAGCGTCCGCGCCCCTTTTCCGCCGCCGAAGTAAGCTCTTGCCGCGATGCCGCCCGCGGACACACCGACCCCCGCCAACGTCGCCGAGCCGTCACACGAGCCGACGCCGAGCGGTCGCTGGGGCGACCGCCTGCGCGCAGAGTTCCTCGCCGCGGCGCAGGATCTCGACGAGATCGGCGAGCCGGGGGCGCTTACCTTCTACCCCGACCGCACCTGGCACGGCTACACCTACATCCCGGTCAGCGCGACGACGGCGAACGACTACCAGCTCTACGGCTACGTGCGCTTCGTCGCCGGCACCGATGGGCGCGACCAGAGCGACTTCACCGCCTACGCCGACTTCACGGAGGAGACCGCCGAGCGCAACCCGGACTGGCAGCTCGACCTCTGCGACGAGGTGGTCGGCAGCTGGCACGGCGTCGAGGACGCGGTCGCTTCGATGACGCTGGTCTGGGGCCGCGCGCTGGTCACCGGCGGCGCGGTCGCGACCGCCGAGCTCGGCGAGCAGACGGTCGATCAGTGCACGCTGGTCGGGGACTGCTTCACGCTGCTGGCACCCGACGACTTCGCCGGCGCGCTGCTCGAGGTGCGGCTCTACACGCAGGCCGGCGAGGAGATCGCGCGCGAGTCGCTCTATGACGACAGCGACGACGACGAAGAAGCCGACGAAGAAGCCGACGAGTAGCCCAGGAGCACAGCAGACCGCCCGCGCGCCCTCGTAGTCCAATGGATAAGACGGCCGCCTCCTAAGCGGCAAATCCAGGTTCGACTCCTGGCGGGGGCATCGCCACCCGCCCGGCCCTGCTGGCGCGCTACGCGCGCGGGCGCTCGGGGTAGACGTCGTCGATCGTGCACAGCGCGACGTAGGGAGCGCCGGCGGCCGCCTCGATCGCCTCGCGACCGCCGCTGAGGCGGTCGAGCACGCTGATCACACCGCAGATCTCGTGGCCGCCATGCTGCAGCGCCGAGATCGCGATCAGCGTCGAGCCGCCGCTCGAGACGACGTCCTCGACGACGACGCAGCGATCGCTCGGGTCGAGCAGCGGCCCCTCGATCTGGCGAGACAGACCGTGCGCCTTGGCCTCCTTGCGCACGAAGAACGCCTTGCCATCGAAGCCGCCCGCCAGCGCCGCGCAGGCGACCGGGTCGGCGCCCATCGTCGTGCCGCCGATCGCCGTCGCACCCCATTGCGCTGCCTGGCCGGCGACCAGCTCGCCCATCGCCGTGAAGCCCTCGGGCAACAGCGTCGCGCGCTTGGCGTCGACGTAATAGGACGCGGTGGCGCCGCTTGTCAGCACGACCTCGCCGAGCACCAGGGCGTGCTCGCGCAGCAGCGCGATCAGTCGCTGACGGGCGTCCATCGCGCGGATGCTAGCCGCACGAGGTAGAGCAGGAGCGTGACGAGCGCGAGCGACGCGACGGTCAGCTCGGCCGCCCGCCAGACCCAGTGCTCGTCGGCGCCGAAGGCGATCGTGTTGTTGAGCAGGTGCAGCGCGATGCAGGGGTACAGCGACCCCGTGCGCTGGTAGACGAGGCAGAGCACGACGCCGAGGAAGGCGAGCGGCAAGAGGTCCACGGCGGGCGCCGAAAGGCCGTGCACGGCGCCGAACAGAAGACCGGTGATCAGCGCGGCCGGCCACGGCCCGCGCCAGTTGCGAAGCGCCGCGAAGATGAAGCCGCGGAAGAGGAACTCCTCGCAGACCGGGGCGACGACGCAGGTCACCAGGCACGCCGCGAGGATCCCCAGCGTGCCGGAGTTGCCGCCGATCTCCTTGACCAGGGTCTTCTCGGTGCCGCTCGTGTGCAGCGCCGAGAACCAGACGAACGACAGCAGGTAGAAGGCGAGCAGGCCGCCGATCACGAGCCCCACCGCCCGCCACGGCCTGCCGGCTGCCGCGAGGCCGAACTGGCCGGGCCTGACCGGCCCGATGCGCGCCGCGAGATAGACCGCGGCGACGATGAAGCCGATGTCCTGGACGACGGTCTCGGCATCGGTCAGTCCGGGCGAGACGTTGGTCAGGCTGGCGCCGCCGACGTGCGCGAACAGCTCGACGATCACGCCGCCGAGGATTCCGAGCGCGAGGCCCGCCAGCAGCCCCAGCGGCCCGTACCAGGGCGGCCAGCGCTGCTCTCCTGCATCGGTCACGCCGTGGAGCCTACGGGCGCCGCTGCGGCGAAGTCATCCCCGCAGCCGTGGGCGAAGCCCCGGCGAGGACCTAAAACTCGTCGAGCGTCGCGATGATGCGCACGTCGGGCGCCGCCGCAAGGTCGTCGGAGTGGTTCGTGCGTCGCAGCCAGACCGCCTCGATGCCGGCGGCGGTGGCGCCCTGCACGTCCTCGCTGAGGCTGTCGCCGATGTGCGCCGCCTGCCAGGCCTCGACGCCGGCGAGCGCGAGGGCGGCGGCGAACAGCTCGCCGGAGGGCTTCGAGGCGCCGACCTCCGCGGAGGTCACGACGGCGTCGAGCCGATCGAGCAGGCCGGTTTCGCGCAGGACCGCGTGCAGCGAGATGTCCCAGTTGCTCGCCACGACGAGCCGCGCACCCGCGGCACGCCAGCGCTCGAGCGCGCCCGCCACCTCCGGGAAGGCGACGAACCGCAGGCTGTCGAGCAGCGTCGGGAGCAGCGACTGCGGCGCGAGCTCGGCGACCGCGCCGCCCAGCTCGCGGGCGACGATCGCGGCGCACTCAAGCCGCAGCTGCGCGAGGCGCTCGGCGTCGGCGGCGCGGACGCAGTGCTCCCGGTAGTAGCGCATCTCGGCCTGCAGCGCCCTGGCGGCCCGCGCGGGAGTGACCTCGACCGCGTGGCGCTCGCGCAGCAGCTCGACAAGCCGGGGGGCGGGTTCGTCGATCGTCAAGAGCGTCCCGAGCGCATCGAGCAGGATCGCGCGTGGCGCCATGGCGGCGATCATCGCAAAGCACGCTGCAAGTCCGCCTGCAGCCGGGCAAGGCGGCGATCGCGCGATGGCCCTGTGCCAGAATCAACAGGTGCGCCTGGAGCCGTTGCGCGGCGCCGGCGCACGGTGACCGATGACCTCCCGCGAGCGACAGCGCCGACGCCGGACGCGCCACAAGCGATCGGGAAACTTCGTCCTGATCGCGGCGGGCGCGGTGTTCGGCATGATCGCGGTGATCCTGCTCGCCGGGGTGATCGTCGTCGCGGCGATCGCCTCGAAGGTGCCGCCGCTCGACAAGCTCCCGCCGATCACGGCGGGACAGGCCTCGACCGTCTATTACGCCGACGGCTCGGAGATCGGGCTGATCAAGTCGACGATCCTGCGCCAGCCGATCTCGAGTTTGCAGATGCCGGAATACGTGCGCGAGGCGACGGTCGCGATCGAGGACCAGCGGTTCTACCAGCACGGCGCGATCGACTACCTGGCGCTCGCGCGCGCGGCGCTGACCGACCTCACCGCCGGTCAGGCGTTGCAGGGCGGGTCGACGATCACGATGCAGCTCGTCCGCAACCTGTACCTGCCCGACGACCGCACCTTCGCCTTCAAGGTCAAGGAGGCGGTGATCGCGCAGCGCCTCGAACAGGCGCACAGCAAGGCGTGGATCCTGACCGCCTACCTCAACTCGGTGCCCTACGGCACCGACGCACAGGGGCAGACCGCCGAGGGTGTGCAGGCGGCCTCGTGGACCTTCTTCGACCAGCCCGCGAGCCGCGACGACCTGGCACAGTCGGCGTTGCTCGCCGGACTGCCGCAGGCGCCGAGCGAATACAACCCGTTCCTGCATCCGGCGGTGGCGGCGCAGCGGCGCAACACGGTGCTGGCGAAGATGGCGCAACTCGGCTACATCAGCGCCGCGACCGCCGCTTCGGCCGAGCGCTCACCGCTCGGGCTGGTGCCGAACAACCATTACGGCAACTTCCGCGACAACTACTTCCTCGACTTCGTCAAGGGGGAGCTGATCGCGAAGTACGGCGCGGCGCGGGTGGCGGCCGGCGACCTGAAGGTGTACACGACGATCAACCCCCACCTGCAGGCGCTCGCGCGCGCGGCAATCGACGGCGTGCTCAACCTGCCGACCGACCCCTCGGCGGCGCTGGTCAGCGAGAACCCGGCGAACGGCTACGTCGACGCGATGGCGCAGTCGGGGACCTATGCGCAGTCGGAGTTCAACCTCGCCACGCAGGCCCATCGCCAGCCCGGCTCGACCTTCAAGGCGATCGTGCTGGCCGATGCGCTCGCCCACGGCATCGACCCGTTCACGACCGACTACCTCTCGCACACGCTCGAACCCGGCTGGCTCGCCGGCTACCCGACCTACATGGTCACGATCGACGGCGGCGGCAACCTCGACGCGCCGCTGGACCTCGACCAGGCGCTGGTCGCCTCCGACAACACGGTCTTCGCGCAGCTCGCCGCCGACCTGACCGAGGCGAGCGTGACGCAGATGGCCTACAAGATGGGCGTCACGACCCACCTCGACAGCTACCCGGCGGAGGCGCTCGGCGGACTGACCTACGGCGTCACCCCACTCGAGATGGCCAACGTGTACACGACGATCGCCGACGGTGGTTACCGCAACAAGCAGATCACGATCACCAAGGTGGTCTTCCCCAACGGGCACGTCGACGCGAGCTGGGGCAAGCCGCAGCGCGTGCAGGTGCTCTCCAGCGCCGCCGCCGCGGTCGAGACGGAGATCCTCCAGCACAACGTCGAATACGGCACCGCCACGCTGTCGGCGATCGGGTGCCCGAGCGCGGCGAAGACCGGCACCACCAGCAACCTGGTCGACGCCTGGCTCGACGGCTTCACCCCGGGTCGCACGACCGTCGTCTGGATGGGTTACCCGAAATCCGACGTGTCGATGACCGACGTGCACGGCCAGGCTCAGTTCGGCGGCGACCTGCCGGCGCAGATCTGGCACAACTTCATGGATCCGCTGGTAACCCCGCCCTGCGCGTCGTTCATCTCGCCGACCGCGGATCCGATGACGTACCTGCCGTTCAGCGGCCACTACCAGCAGTTGGGGCTCGCGAGCTACGTGCCGCCGAGCACGGGGCCCACCGGGGCCTCGGGGGCGAAGGGGGCCAAGCCCGGCACCGGCGGCACGAGCGCCCCGACCGGGCAGGGCACGACCGGAGGCCAGCTGCAAACCGGCGGCGCAGGAAGCACCAACGCGCCGGTCGGCGGCGCCACGGCGCCGAGCACGGGCGCGACCGCGCCCGCCACGGGCGCGACCTGACGACGGGCGCGGGCGGCGGTGCGGGCGGTGCGCGCGGCGCGGCGTTTGCGCGCGGTGCGGCGGGGAGCGCGGTGCGGCGTTTGCGCGCGTTGCGGTGGGGAGCGACGGACGCTCGCCGCGAAGCCGACGCCGTGAGCTGCTGCTACGGTGAACGTGAGCGCGGCAGCAGCGGAGCCGCGCGCTATCCGGCGAGGAAGATCAGAGCGTGACTAAGGAAGACAAGGTCGAGTTCGAGGGCGAGGTGATCGAGGCCCTGCCCAACGCGATGTTTCGCGTCAAGCTCGACAACGACCACGTCGTGCTGGGGCATGTCGCGGGCAAGATGCGCCGCTTTCGCATCCGCATCCTGCCGGGCGATCGCGTTCGCTGCGAGCTCTCCCCCTACGATCTCGATCGCGCGCGGATCGTCTACCGCCACCGGTAGGGGCGGGTGACGGCGGCGATCGACGCCTCGGCGAGGTCGTGGATGACGGGTCCCGCGGGCAGGGCGGAGCCCTGGACGAGCGCGCCCTGATCGACGCGATCGGCGCGGTCCTGACCGCGCGCACAGACCGCGTCGCGCGCTGGCTGGGCGACGACGCGGCGGCCGTGGCGGCGGGCGGCGGGCTGGCGGTGGTGTCGACCGACGCGATGGTCGAGGGCGTGCACTTCCGGCTCGACTGGATCAGCGCGGCGGACGCCGGCCATCGCGCGCTGGCGGGCGCGCTGTCGGATCTGGCGGCGATGGGCGCGACGGCGGGCGAGGCCTACTTCGCGCTCGGGGTGGGCGGGAAGCTCGACGCCGCCGGGGCGCTCGAGCTGATGCGCGGGGCGGAGCGGCTGGCCGAGGAGTGCGCGGTCACGATCGCCGGCGGCGACGTCGTCCGCTCACCCGTGGCGTTCGTCACGGTGACCGTGGTCGGCTGGGCGCCCGATGAGGATGCGGTGGTCGGCCGCGACGGCGCGCTGGCCGGCGACCTGGTGGGCGTGACCGGCCGCCTCGGCGGCGCGGCCGCCGGCGTCGAGTTGCTCGCCGGGCGCGGCGCGTCGGGCGGGCCGCACGATGCGGAGCTGATCGCCCGCCACGCGCGACCGCGCCCGCGCCTGCGGGAGGGTCGAGCCCTCGCTGCCCTCGGCGTGCACGCGATGATCGACCTCTCGGACGGCCTCGCGCGTGACGCCGCGGCGATCGCCGAGCGCAGCGGGGTCATGCTGGAGATCGATCTCGACGCGCTGCCGTTGGCGGCCGGGGTCCACGACCCCGTGCTCGCCGCGAGCGGCGGCGACGATTACGAGCTGTGCCTCTGTGTCGCGGCGGAGCAGCGCGAGGCGGCCGAGGCCGCGGTTGACGAGCTGACCTGGATCGGGCGGGTCGAGGCGGGAAGCGGGGCACGCTTCCACGACGCCGGCGGCGAGCGCGTGCTCGCCGGCTACGAGCACCGGCTGGGCTGACGGAGCGTCGCGATCGCCGCGGCCGGGTCGCAGCCTCGCGGGCCGGGGGTCAGCGCCAGAGCGCGGACTCGGTGCCGCCGAGCGAGCCCGGGCCGGCATAGCTGAGCGGTCCGCGCACCGTGACCTCGAGGCGGTCGTCGGGGCCGGGACCGCCGCGGCGCAGCAGCAGCGACGTCGCGGCGACCAACGAGCCGGCCGTCAGGCTCGCGAGCAGCAGGCCGACGGGCGAGAGCCCGCCGCCGGCGATCAGCAGCACGGTGGTCCACAGCAGCGCGAACGGCTCGACGTGCAGGACGCTGCAGAGCAGCCCGACCACCGCCACGAGCGGGACCAGCGACAGCGCCGCATAGAGCGCGCCGAGAGCCGGCGGGCGCTCGTGCTCGCGCGTCAGCGCGACCAGCCAGATGTGCGCGGGGATGATCAGCAGCGCGGCGGTGTAGGGGTTGGCGAGCCACAGCAGCGTGGCCGTCGCGCTCGCGACGAGCAGGACCGCGGCGGCGGCGCCAACCGGCTCGGGCGCCCCGCCGCTGCGGGCGCGTGCACGCACCGCCTCACGCAGCACCCAGACGAGCACGAACAGCAGGCCGATGCTGACGAGCGCCGCCACCCCCTCGCCCGAGACCGGCAGCTGCGCGGGCGTCACGGCAGCCACGGGCGTGGCCGGCAGCAGCCCTCCGGCGCCGAGGAAAGCCGCGAACAGACCGGCCAGCGCGAAGGGCGCGGCGAACGCGAGCGCCCAGAGCACCCAGCGGGCGACCGGGATGCGGCGGCGGCGGGCGCGCGCGAGCACGTCGAGCGTGCAGCCGAGCAGCGACAGCAGCAGCGCCCCGACGACGGCACGCACGGCCCAGCCGCCCAGCGCCTGCGACCCCAACGTGAGGTCGCGCGTCGGCGCGGTCGCGAGCGCGGATGAGCCCTCGAGCACGGTCGTGGCGGCCAGCAACCCCTGCCCGAAGTCGGCGAGCCGGCTGACGTCAGGGGCGGCCGAGCCGGGCTGCCCCTCGCCGTCCGCGCCCACGAGCACGGCCGGGATGCCGGCCGCCCCCAGCACTCCCTGGGCGCCGGTGGTCAGCGGCAGCGCGAGCCGAGCGAGCTGCTCGGTCAGCGGCACATCTCCGACGCTGCGCGAGATCGAGTCGGCGATCGCCGCCTCGACGGTGCGGCGCAGCGCGACCGGCGCGAGCGCGCCGGAGGCCGACCAGGGAACGACGTAGGGTCCGCGGCCGGCCGGGTCGGCGGTGTCGCCGATCACGATCGCCGCCTCGATGTCCGACGGCAGCAGGCGCGCGACGGCGGCCATCGCGCTCGGCCCGCCGCTGCTCGACACGAGCGTTAGCGGGCGGGCCGGAACGAGGTTCTCGTAGATCGAGGCGAGCGCCAGCAGGGTCGCGGTGGGTGCCAGCCCCGCCGCACCGGGCGCCCCGCCGCGGTCGGCGATCAGCGCGATCCCGGCGCCGGGACCGGTGCCGGAGCGGGTCGCGACCACGATCCGGACGGTGGCCGCACCGGCGGTCGTCTCCACACTCGAGCTGACGGTTCGCACGCTGGTGAAGCCAGCATCGGCGAAACCGCCGGGAGCGGGCGTGGTGGCGATCGCCGCGGCGAGGGCGTTGTCGCCGCGCGAGCCGGGCGAGCGGTCTGGGTAGGAGGCGGCGAGCGAGTTCATCGTGTGCACCGCCGCGGCCGTGTCGAAGGTCTGCGCCGGGGTGGTGACGACGGGCGCCGGACCGGGCGTGTGCAGCGAGAAGGCGGCGAGCACGAGCAGCGCCGCGAAGGGGAGAAGCGTGACGCGGTACAGGCGCAGGTCGAGCACTTCCGTCCAGCGTAGCCCAGCATCGGCGAGCCCGGGGGCGCAGATTTGACAACCTGTGCGAAGGAAGCCGATGGCCGAGCGACCCACACGCATCCTGCTCGTGGACGACGAGCAGGCCATCCTCACGCTCCTGTCGTACCCGTTGGCGCAGGACGGCTATGAGGTGGTGCGTGCCGCCGACGGCATCGAGGCGCTGGCGCGCTTCGACGAGGCCGAGTTCGACCTCGTCGTGCTGGACGTGACGATGCCGCACCTGGACGGCCTCGAGGTCTGCCGCCGGATGCGCGCGTCGAGCTCGGTGCCGATCATCATGCTGACGGCGAAGACGGAGGAGATCGACAAGGTCCTCGGCCTCGAGCTGGGCGCCGACGACTACATCACCAAGCCGTTTTCGATCCGCGAGTTCCGCAGCCGCGTGAAGGCGGCGCTGCGACGCTCCTCGATGGTTGCGACGCCGCCCGCCGGCGAGCGCGACGACGCCGCCGAGCCGCTCGAGGCCGGGGAGCTGCGCGTCGACTTCGACAAGCGCACGGTGCGCCTGCGCGACGAGCTCGTGACCACGACCTTCGTGGAGTTCGAGATCCTCGGCCTGCTGGCCCGCAGCCCCGGACGCGTGTTCACCCGCGAGGCACTGCTCGACCGCATCTGGGGCGACTCGGCCTACCGCGACCCGCGCACGATCGACGTGCACATCCGCCACCTGCGCGAGAAGCTCGAGCAGGACGCGAAGGAGCCGGAGTACATCTTCACCGTGCGCGGCGTCGGCTACCGCTTCCGCGACCGCGACGGCGCGAGGTGAGGCTGCCGCGCTCGCAGCGCCAGCCGGAGGGCGAGCGCTCGACGCCGCGACCCCCGTTGTCGCGCTCGATCCGCACGCGGCTGGCGATCACCTTCTTCCTCGTCACGGCGCTGAGCGTCGCCGTGATCTATGTCGTCGTCGCACCGCCGCTGACCTCGGGGCTGCAGAACGAGCGCGTCACGGACCTCGAGAAGATCGTCACGAACACGAAGAACAAGCGCCTCCTCAGCCTGCTCGTGGGGCTGAAGGGGGTGCGGCTGTCAGACCCGGCGACGCCTGGGGAAACGCGCCAGGCAGCGGCCTACGCGCAGGGGCTCGCGAACATCACGGTCAGCCAGGTCACGGTGCTCGACGTCGTGCCTCAGCTGCCGCCCGTGGGCAGCGGGCTGCCGGACGAGATCGCCGCGCGCCCGGCCCGCCAGGAGAACTCCTACATCGACAGCTTCGGAGCGGATGTGCCGGTGAACCCGGCGCGGTCGCTGTTCGACAACGTCCGCACCGACTTCCTACCCGGCTCACTGGCCGCCGTCGGGCTCGGACTCGGGGTGCAGAACACACAGTCGCTGGTGGTCGTCTTCAGCGTGCCGCTCAACGACGTCGGCGGCGCGGTCGCGCTGGTGCGCTCGCGAATCCTGCTCGCCGCCGCGATCGGGCTGCTCGTCGCGCTGATCACCGGCGTCCTGGTCGCGCGAGCACTGACGGTCCGCGTGCTGCGTCTCGAGCACACCGCGCAGCGCGTCGCCCAGGGTGACTTCGAAGCCCACTTCAGCGACTCCTCCGGCGACGAGCTCGGCCAGCTCGCGCGGGAGCTCGCACACATGCAGAGCCAGCTCGAGGGCCTGGACGCGGCCCGGCGCAGGTTCATCGCGACCGCCTCGCACGAGCTTCGCACGCCGATCTTCTCGCTCGGCGGGTTTCTCGAGCTGATCCAGGACGAGGCGCTCGACGAGGACACGCGCCGCCAGTTCGTCGGCCAGCTGCGCGACCAGGTCGACCGGCTCGGCAAGCTCGCGACCCAGCTGCTCGACCTCACGCGGCTCGAGTCGGGGGCGGTCGAATTGGCCACGACGACGACCGACCTCGGGGTGCTCGCGCAGGCCGTCAGCGCGGAGTTCGCTCCGGCGCTGGCGGCGCACGAGTCGAAGCTGCGGCTGCGCATCCCCGGCGAGCCGGTCCGGGTGATCTGCGACGCCGAGCGCGTCGCGCAGCTGTTGCGGATCCTGATCGACAACGCGCTCGTCCATACGCCGAACGGGACGAACTTCGTCGTCTCGGCGAGGGCGGCGACGAACGGCGACGGCGCGCGGCTGTCGGTCAACGACAGCGGCCCCGGGATTCCGACGGAGGCGATCGGGCGGGTCTTCGAGCCGTTCTACAGCGCCGACGGCACACGCGGAGCGGGGCTCGGGCTGGCGATCGCGCGCGAGCTCGCGCTGCACATGAACGCCCAGCTGGAGCTCGCGTCGGCGCCCGGCAACACCACCTTCACGCTGACGCTGCCGCCGAGCGAGGCCTGAGCGAGCACAGGTTGACCGGCCTGCGAGCACCTGCGAGCATCAACTCGCGATGCCGATGCATACCCACAGCGCTCTGATCGAGGTGGCGTCGGCGGTCGCGCGCGGGGCGGTGCGGCGCAGCGCGGCGGGCGACCGCCACGCATGAGCGACGAGCGCCGCCGCCTGGTCCTGGTCTCCAACCGGGGTCCCGTCACGTTCGAGGCCGACGGGTCGGTGCAGCGCGGCACCGGCGGCCTGGTGACCGCGCTGAGCGGGCTGGCGTCGCACCGTGAGGTGATCTGGATCGCCTCGGCGATGAGCGAGCACGACGCGGCCATGTCGCACCGCTACGGCGGGCGGCCGTTCGAGGTGCGCGCGCCGGGCGGCGGCGAGTATCTCGTGCGGCTGGTCGAATCCTCGCCGGACGCCTACGACCGCTTCTACAACATCTTCGCCAACCCGATGCT